>JAZUKQ010000268.1:0-15536 GCA_045643325.1 Kiritimatiellia bacterium
GCACGATGGGCCAGATGATGGAGCCCGTGGCGCTTCCGGAGGAGACCGCCGGAACGGTGCCTCCCGGGGAGAGCGTCAGTCCGCGGAAGGGGAGGGAAGTTTTTCAGAAAGCGCTTTCATCCGGGCGCGGGCGGTCCCGGAGTCGGGCGCGTCGGGGAACTGTTCGAGAAACCGTGTGTACGCCGCGACGGCGGCCGAGGGGTTGTGGCGGATCCGGTCGTAGAACGCGGCTTCCTCGAAGCGGGCGTGCGAGATCCGGGCGAACAGGTGGTCGTGCCATTTCCGGAGCTCCCGGACACGTTCCGGATTCTCTTCGGAGAGGAGGGGCTCGTAGGCTTTCAGGACGGCGTCGACGAAAACGAGCGCGGACGCGGTGCGCCTGGCGTCGCTGGGGTATCTGTCGGAGAGCGTGACGCGGCATCTCGCGGCGCGGCACGCGGCGAGCGGGGCGAACTCCGAGCCGGGGTAGTTGACGAAGACCTGCTCGTAGGGGCCGATGGCCTCGTCGGGCTTGTCGATGTCCGTTTCCCAAAGGAGTCCGGCGCGATAGTAGCATTCGGGCGCGAACGCCTCCGTCGGAGCGTTTTTCGCGATGAGGAGATAGATGGAGACGAGCGTTTTGGATCCGGTTTCGGCGCCCATGCCGAGAAATCCGCTGTGCAGCTCTCCCTCGAGCTCCCGGGCGAGCCGCATCTGCTTCTCCGCGAGCTCGGCGGCGCCGAGGGCGCTCTCGTTCGAGAAATACCGGAGGGCGTATTGGTATTCGCGGATGGCGCGGACGCGGCGCCCGCGCTCGGCGCAGGCGTCCGCGAGAAGGATCTGGACTTTTGGCGCGCGCGGGTCGTTATGCCACTCGTTGACGAATTCGTCGCAGACGGAGACGAGGCGCTTCAGGCGGTTTTCCTTGGCGAGCCGCTCGATCAGCTCATACTGCGCGTCGGCGGTCTTGCGTGCGGCGGGCCAGAAGGTCCCGTCCTTGAACGGCGGGTTCCAAAGCTCCGACTCGATGGTCGAGGAGATGGACATGGGCTGCTCGTGCGCGGCCTCGGAGGCGAGGCGCTGGGTCCGTGAGGGCTCGGCGGTCGCGGGAAGAACGGCGAGCGCGGCGGCGGGGAACAGGAAAATGAATCGGCGGGACATCATCGGCGGACAGAAAAAGGACGGTCGGTCGGACAGGGGACGGGAAGAGAGTATACCACAAACAAAACGCGCGGCGGACGGCCCCGGCTAGAAATAGAGGGTGAACTCGGAACCATCGCCGGGGGCGGAACGCACGCCGATGGCGCCGTGGTGCTGGCGGCAGACGATGCCGTAGGCGTCGGAAAGCCCGAATCCGGGCTGGCGGATGCGGGAGGAGTAGGCGGGGTGGAAGATGAGACCGACGAGTTCGGGCGGAATGCCCGTGCCGGTATCCTCGACGCGGAGGAACGCGTGGAGGCCGTCGCTGAAATCCGGCGAGCGGAGAAAGGAGCGGAGGTCGACGCGCGGAACCTCCGTCCATCCGCAGGAAATCTGGATCGCGGCGGCCGGCGGCTCGTCGACCATGGCGTCGGCCGCGTTGGCGACCAGGGCGCCGAGCGCCGCGCGGAGAGCGGGCGAGTCGGCGCGGAGCGTGGGGTGGCCGGCCGTGTTCTCGTAGACGCGGAGCACGAGACGGCGCCCGCGCGCGGCGGTCTTCAGCTCGTCCTCCAGACCCGGCGACCCGAGCCACGAGGGCCAGGGGAGGTCCGTCTCGGGGATCGGGGCGCGGCCGAGGTAGCGCGACATGTGGTCGGCGAGGTCCTCGACGCCGCGGAACGCCCCGCGCACGGCGTCGAGGCGGCGGGCGGCGTCGCCCGGAAGCGAGGGGGCGAGGCGGGCGGCGTGGCCCTGGAACACGGCGGCGGCGTTGCCGATGTCGTGCGCGACGCGGAAGGCGACCCGGTCGCAGTAGGCGAGCGCGTCGGGGGAGACCACGGACTGGAGGGGGATCAGGGGAAGCATGGCGGTGCGGGCGGGCCTAGAATGCGAGGCCGATGTAGATCGCGGCGGCCGCCATCGAGAAGTCGACGGATTTGTCGTACATCTCTTTCGTTTGGAGAAGGACGGCCGGGTCGGTCTCCTTCGAGTCGATGTCGCCCTCGAGGGAGAGGAGCTGGAAGCGGGCGCCGAGCGTGAAGTCGGTCCCGTTGGAGACCGGGACGAGGAAGCCCGTCTCGGCGATGACGGAGAAGAAGGTGATGTCGAGCTCCTTCTCGCGGTGGTCCGCGGAGGTGAAGAGCCCGGAGTCGCCCTGATAGACGAACATGTCGAAGTTCGCCCGGCTGACCCACCGGACACCGTCGTCCGGGCCGATGGTGAGCTCCAGTCCGAGACCGGCCATGGGGGCTCCGACTCCGACGAAGCCGGAGCAGTTTCCGCCGACCACATAGGGGACGGGAGGGTCCTGATAGACGGTCGTGCCGGTCGAGAGACCCGCGTCGATCTCGTACTCGCCGGCGATGGCGGCGACGCCGAGGTCGAGCGACGGGACGATCTGGACGTAGTCCCCGAGTTGGAAATGGAACGGGGTGATGGAGAAGAGAAGGTCGGCGAGACCGCCCGTGAAATCCAGGGAGAAGTCCAACCCGGAGGAGATTTTCAGGTGGTCGTAGTCGATTCCTCCGTAGTTGATGTCGTCCGTGAGGCCGATATAGTAGTCGCGATTCGCGACGGCGTCCGCGGAGAGCTGGAAGAGCGACATGTCCCAGCGGAAAGTCACATAGCGCCATTGATGCTCGTACTCGATCCCGTAGGCGGAATACGGGGCGTCGACGCCGAAATCGTCGAGATCGTACGACTCGGCGTGGGCCTGGCGGTGGTGGTGGCCGACCGCCTCGTAATAGCGCCGGAACGTTTCGTCCACGCTTCCCTTGATGTCGAGAATCGCGCCCGCGGAGACGCGAAACCGGTTGGAGAGCCGGCGGGGCTCGGCGGGCTCGGCGGCGAGCGCGCCGGCGAGAAGCCCGGCCGAGAGGAGGACGGAAAGGGATGTTTTCATGCGTCCAGTCTACCAAAGAAATCCCCCGGATGGAAACCCTTTCCGTCCGCTCGGCCCTTCCCGGCTTTTTTCCCTCGCCGCGAAAACGGTTTCCTCGGGATGTCTTTTGTGGTACGATGATGCCCGGTGCGCAGTGCACTGCCGCGCGAGGTAAGCGCCTCGCGGTTTTCATCCCCCCTCCAATCTTTCTATCTTGCGATGCAATACGGACATTTTGACGACGCGTCCCGCGAATACGTGATCACCACTCCGGACACCCCGCTGCCCTGGATCAACTACCTCGGCATGGAGGCGATGTTCGGCATCTGCTCCCAGACGGGCGGAGGCTACTCGTGGTACAAGGACGCGAAACTCCTCCGCATCACGCGCTACCGCTACAACAACATCCCGGCCGATCAGGACGGCCGTGTCTTCTATGTGAAGGACGGGGACGACGTCTGGTCGCCCGCGTTCCGTCCCGCCGGCGCCCCCGTCGAACGCTTCGAGTGCCGTCACGGCCAGGGCTATACGACCATCTCCTCGATGCGCGGCGGCGTCTCCGCGAAACTCCGTTTCTTCGTTCCGATGGGCGAGAATGTCGAGATCCGCGAACTCTGGCTCACCAACGAGACCTCGTCGGAGAAGAAGCTCAAGGTCTTCTCGTTTACGGAGTTCTGCCTTTGGAACGCGGCCGACGACGACCGCAACTACCAGCGCCTCCTTTCCTGCGGCGAGGTCGAGATCGAGCCCCGGACCATCTATCACAAGACCGAGTTCCGCGAGCGCCGCAACCACTACGCGTTTCTCAGCGCGTCCGAGACCCCGGCCTCGTTCGACACCGACCGCGATGAGTTCCTCGGCGGCGCGTACGGGTCCCTCGTGATGCCGAAGGCCGTCCGCGGCGGCGCGTGCGCGAACAGCGTCGCCCATGGCTGGAATCCCTGCGCCGCGCAGGCGTTCGACATCGTTCTCCGGCCCGGCGAGACCCGCCGGCTCGCGTTCCTCCTCGGCTACATCGAGGTTCCGCGCGACCAGAAGTTCGTCGGACTCGACATCATCAACAAGGCGCCTGCGCACGAGCTGATCGCGAAGTTCGACACCGAGGAGAAGGTCGAGGCCGCGTTCCGGGCGCTCCGCGCGAAGTGGGACTCGCTTCTCGGAGTCCTCGCGATCGAGAAGGGCGGCGAGAAGTTCAAGCGCATGGTCAACATCTGGCATCCGTACCAGACCATGTGCACGTTCAATTTCTCGCGCTCCACGTCCCTCTTCGAGGTCGGTGTCGGCCGCGGCATGGGCTTCCGCGACAGCAATCAGGACCTTCTCGGCTTCGTCCACCTCGAGCCGGGCCGCGCCCGCGAGCGCATCCTCGACCTCGCCGCGACGCAGAAGCCCGACGGCGGCGCCTATCACCAGTATCAGCCGCTCACCAAGCAGGGCAACGCGGACATCGGAGGAAACTTCAACGACGACCCGATGTGGCTCATCCTTTCCGTCTGCGCGTACATCCGCGAGACGGGCGACACGTCGATCCTCGACGAGGTCGTGGACTACGACAACGACGCCTCGCTCGCGCGGCCGCTGCTCGACCATCTCTTCCGTTCCTATCGGCACTGCATGAACAAGCGCGGCCCCCACGGGCTTCCCTGCATCGGCCGCGCCGACTGGAACGACTGCTGCAACCTCAACTGCTTCTCGACCGAGCCGGGCGAGTCCTTCCAGACATTCGGCACGGGCGAGGGCACGGTCGCCGAGTCGCTCATGATCGCCGGTCTTTTCGTGGTGTCCTGCCGCGAGTTCGAGGCGCTTCTCCGCTACCTCGGACGCGACGCGGACGCCGCGAAGGTCGCCGGCGGGCGCGACGAGATGACCGCCGCCGTGAACAAGTACGGGCGCGACCCCGAGTGGTTCCTCCGCGCGTACGACGCCCACGGCGAGAAAATCGGCTCCGCGGAATGCGAGGACGGAAAGATTTTCATCGAGTCCAACACGTGGTGTTCGATGGCCGGCATCGGGTTCGACGACGGATTCGCCCGCAAGGCGATGGACAGCGTCGGGAAGTATCTCGGCACCGAGCACGGCCTGATGCTCCAGTATCCGCCGTACAAGCGCTACAACCCCGATTGGGGCGAGATGACGAGCTATCCGCAGGGCGTCAAGGAGAACGGCGCCGTGTTCTGCCACTGCAACCCCTGGGCGATCATCGCCGAGGCGATGCTGGGCGACGCGGACAAGGCGTTCGACTACTACACGCGCATCGCTCCCGCGTGGCGCGAGGCGAAGTCGGATGTCCACCGCTGCGAGCCGTATGTCTACGCGCAGATGATCGCCGGCAGCGCGTCCCCGCGTTTCGGCGAGGCGAAAAACTCGTGGCTCACCGGTACGGCGGCCTGGAACTATCTCGCCGCGACGGGCTATCTTCTCGGTCTCCGTCCGGACTACGCCGGCCTGGTGATCGATCCGAAGCTTCCGAAGAGCGAGCTCCCGGTCGTCGTGAGGCGGGTCTTCCGCGGCTGCGCGTACGAGATCGAGATCAAGCCCGGCGAGGCGAACCGCCTTACGGTCGACGGCGCGGAGGCCGCGTACGGCAGCCCGGTCGCTCCGAAGGCGGGCGCGACGGTGAAGGTCGTCTGCGAGATCGCGTAGGGACGGCGTTTCCGCGGGAAGCGGGTGGGGGGCTTCCGCGAGCGGGACAGGATTTCCCTTGGCGTGTGTCGGTGTCCTCATGAATCATTGTGTAAAATGAAAAATTGGATTTTCGGTATCGCGCTTTGGGGATGTTCGCTTGGGCTGTGCGCCGCAACGGAGCCGGTTCCGCTGTGGGACCTGTCGAAGGACGAGTTTGCAGCGACATCGGGGACGGTTGAGAGAAAGGACGGCGTGGTCCGGCTGGACGGATCCAACGCGTTCGCGGTGCCGAATTCCGCGTTTCCGGATCCGAACACGTTCACGGTCGAGATCGAGTTGAAGGTCCGTGGTTTTTCCGGAAACGGCGAGATCCGGTTGCTCGACAAGCGGGAGACGGACACCGGGTTCGGCGTATCGGCGGTTCTGAAGGACGGGGCAGTCAACCGTTTCCCGCTGCATGTGAACGGGCGCGTTTTCCAGGTCGGTTGGATCAAGCCGAATGCCGAGAACGTATGGAAGGGCGTGCTTGCCGTGCGCGACGGCCTCGTCTCGCTCTATCAGTCCGGCTACGCGCGCGCGCCGTACCAGCTTGCCGTGGTGCCGAATCTCAACGATCTGTGGGTCGGGGCGGCGGGGGAGGGATTCGCCGGGGCGGCGGACCTCGACGTCGTCTCGCTCAAGGTGTACGGAAGCGATCTCAAATATTACGCGCGGGGGGAAGATTTCTCTAAATTCCGGTCCGCGTATAAGACGGGCGACGGGTGGAGCGTCCGCTCGTGCCTGCATCCACAGGAGGGGTTGCCGAACGTATTCTACTACGGCGACTCGATTTCTCTCGGGTACAGCAAATCGTTCGAGGTGTCGCTCGCGGGGCGGGCGAATTGCTATCACCAGTGCGCGTTCACGACGGACGTCAACGGTTTCGACGCGCGGGCGGTCAGGGAGGCGGCGTCGGTCGCGCCGATGGACATCATCGTCTTCAATAACGGGCTTCATTCGCTTCACTGGCGAGAGGCGACCACGTCGGAGGAGAAGGTCCGCGAGGTCTATCGTGGATACATTAAGGCATACCGTGAGGCGGCGCCGAAGGCGAGAATCTTCTATGCGATGACAACACCCAGCACGGAGAAGGCGAAGCCTCCGAAGGCCCTCGGCGAGCGAGACGTGGTGGTCTGTCGGCTCAATCGGATCGCGGGCGAGGTGATGAAGGAGGAGAACATTCCCGTCATCGACCTCTACACGGAGATGCTCGGCCACATGGACTTGGCCGCGGGCGACACGCTCCATTGGACACCGGAAGGTTACAAGATCATTTCGGACATGATTCTCGAGTCGATTGGACTTTCCGGGACAAATTAATCCTGATTTGAAAATGTCGGGGACGGGCTTGACGCCACGGGGTCGGAATCGGGCATAGGCGCTGTTGCCGGTCAGGTGTCTCTGCGTCACCGCGTTGTTTGTCTTGAGCCACCGCGTTGTTTGTCTTGAGACTCTGCGAAGTTTATACAGCGTCACTGTGTTGTTTGTATAGCGTCACCGCGTTGTTTGTACAGCGGCATTGTATTGTTTGTTCTGCGCCCCCGTTTTGTTTCGAAGGCCGCGCTGTGCCGTTTCGTTCCGATTCGTCCCCGTTTGCGCGAGCCTTCCGGTTTTCTCTGCGGACGGATCTGTGTGTCCGGGTCGTTATGATGCAGAGTTTTCCCGATGGATGGTTTTCGGCGTACTCTGGCATTCCTTTACGGTGCGGTGTATCGTTTTTGCCGTGTCCCGATGGTTGTCGCACGCAACCATTCGGAACAAGTCGTTGTGTGAAGAGGGCCTTCAATCGGCAAATATGGTTTCACCTCCTTTCAACATAGCGAAGTTTTTGACGTACAAATTCAAAAGCATATTTTTCAAAATATCAGTGTGTTTCGATGTGTTTTGACATTTTGTGTCGAAATTGGTTTTACGTTCTATCTTGCTTCTCCGTCCGGCAATGCGAGGCCGACGAGGGGGCGGAGGCGGGCTTCCAGACGGGCGAGAGAGGTCGGGCAGGCGGCGAGATGTTCCGAGGCAAGGGCGCGGGACACATCGAACTGGATTCGGACGAGTTTCTCGTCCTTCCGTCTCCGGACGGGGTGGTAGACCCAGATTGGGGGCACCGGGCGGAAAAGGTAGCGGAAGGCGAAGGGGAGGTCCTTATGGACGCGCGCCGCGGCCTCTGCAGTGTTCATGGTGCTGTGCGGGAGAAGCCATTCCGGCGGACAGGGGTCCGTCATCGCGGAGGCGTCGCGGAGATGCTGCGCGATCCGCTTGAAATAGAGCGCCGAGGAGTAGTGCGCCGCGATGTCGGGACAGTGCTCACGGAGCCATCCCTTGATGCCCGGGTTGCGGCCTCGGAAATGCTTGTGTCCGACCGGGATGGAACGGTTGTTGACCGAGGCTTCGAGATCGTTGAGCGCGGAGCCGAAGGAGAGCGCGGCCTCGTGGGAGTCCTTGCGGCGGGTCCAGAGCTCCAGGAGCGCTTCGGGCGTCGGCGGCGGGTTGAATGAGCGGACGACTTTGTGCTTCCACGGGTTCTCATGGGGATGTTCCTGGACCTCGCGCTCTTTCGACTCGGCCTCTTTGATGGCGCGGCGGAGTGCCCGCTCGGTGCGAATGTCGGCGAAGAAATCTCCGAAGACGGGTTTCAGGAGCGTCCAGAAGACCATGAACGGAAGCATCGGGAGCCCGATGAGGCAAAGGAGCGCTTCTGGAGGTGTCGGAGTGTGGGGAAGTCCGACATAGGATGCCGGACCGCGGTTTCGTAGTTTGTGCATGGTGAAATGCGGGCAGGGGAAACAGGGTTGGATTCGGTGAAACGGAAAGTCCTGCCAGCCGTTGTTGGGAACGAATATACTATATTAGCTAAAACCGCGCAAGAGGAAATTTAAATTGTAAAAAATACTATGTTTTTTTTACAAAAATGTTGTTTGAATTTGTACATGGTTTGAAGTGTCTGAAAGTCGTCTTGTACACTTTCGGAGACCGCGGTGATCTTAGCGACCTTAGAGATTGTGGTCAGTCTCGCCCGGTTCGCGTGGGGAGAATGTGCCGCGCCTTCTGGAGGAGCGTCGTTCATGAGTCTGAACAGAGGAGCTTCGAGTCGACCTTCGCCTGTTCAGGACTTCCAGAAATCGCGCCGCGCATGAGCTTGAGTCCGCCCGAGTTCGGAGAGGGGCGTTCATGGAGCCTGCGTTCATGGAGCCTGCGTTCAGCAAGAAGGCGTTCATGGAGCCTGGGTTCGGCGAGCCCGCGTTCATGGAGCCTGCGTTCAGCAAGAAGACGTTCATGGAGCCTGCGTTCGACGAGAAGCGTTCTGCGAGCCCGCGTTCATGGAGCCTGCATTCATGGAGCCTGCGTTCAGCAAGAAGACGTTCATGGAGTCTGCGTTCGGCGAGATGCGTTCATGGAGCCTGCGTTTGGCGAGGTGGCGTTCGGAGAAGCGGCGTCACATGGCTCCGCGCGGCATGACGCGGGGGCGCGGAAGAGGGGCCTGAGGATGAGCATTACGACGTGGCTTGGCGCCGAGAACGCTCGGGTTTCGATGCCGTGTGTGTTCGTGTTTTCCGTTGAGCCTGCGCGAAATTTTCTGACTCAATTTGCCTCAGGATGTGATACACACTCCGGTCGTTGTCTTGACTGCGCTTGTTCTCATGACCTTTCGGCCCATGGAAAACAATCAAGACCGGGTCTGCATTTTACACAAGTATCTTCCTGCCGCCGCGCCCCGTTCCAAACCGCTCACACCGTGTCGGTGGACTGGAAAGGAGTTCGGGAGAGAAGCCGGGACACCGTCCCTCCGTTCCCAGCCCGCCGCGCAAGATGGAACGCGCGAAAGGCGGTACGCGGACGGAGCCTAGCGACGGACGGAAAGCTGTCGGTCGAAAGGACGGACCCAGGGGCGGACAGGGAGCGAGCCGAGAATCTCGGAGATCGTCCGGGTCTCTCCGGGAAGAACGAGGCCGGGCCGGAGATCGGCCAGAGGCTGGCAGACGAACCGGCGGGACGCGCACTGCGGGTGCGGAAGTCGGAGGTCGGGCCGGTCCATCCGGATCTCGCCGAAGGTGAGCAGGTCGATGTCGATGGTGCGCGGGGCGTTGCGGACGCCCGTGCGGACGCGGTAGAGTTCGTCCTCGAGCGCGTGAAGCCGACGGGACCACTCCTCGACGTCAAGCTCCGTGCGGACGATAAGGACGGCGTTGAGGTAGGTGAGGGCGCGAAACTCCTCGGGGACGCCGACGGGCTCGGTCTCGTAGACAGGAGACGCCTCGACGGAAACGGTGCCCGGAAGGTCTGAAATCCGGTCGACGGCCTCCTGAAGGAAGCCGAGACGGGACGTGGCGGCCGGCGCTCCGGGGGCGTTCCGCGCCGCGCGGTCGAGATTGGAACCGAGACCGACAGCGGCCTCTACAATCTGTCTCATGATATCGTGACTCCCTTTCCGACGGCCGAGCAGGCCGTCCCGAGCAACGGGTAGACATAGAGGACGAACAGGGAGCCGGAGAGGATGCCGACAAGCATTCCCATGAAGACCTCGAGACGGGTGTGGCCGAGGAGTTCCTTCAGGGGCTCTTGGGCAAGATGGTGGTTCTTGAAAAGCTCCCGGGTGATCTCGTTGAGGAGGTGCGCCTGACGGCCGGCGTTCAGACGGAGCGTGGAGGCGTCGAACATGACGATCGCGGCGAGGCCGAACGCGACGGAGAAGACGGGGGAGCCGAATCCCTCGGTCATGCCGACGGAGGTCGCGAGCGCGGAGACGGCGGCAGAATGGGCGGAGGGCATGCCGCCGGTCGAGACGAGGTAGGCGAAATCCCAGTTGCGCGTCCGGAACGCCGCACTGATGAGTTTCGCGGTCTGGGCGACAAGCCAGCCCGCGATGCCAGCGCCGATCCAGACGTTGCGGAAGATGGTTTCCGGGGAAGAATACATGAGAGACGATAGGGAGAAGATTGCCGGAGGCGGTCGTCAGTAGGCGTTCTGCTGCTTCGAGAAGACCGTGCGGAACAGGATTTTGAGATCGAGCGCGAGAGACCAGTTCTGAAGATAGAACAGGTCGCATTCCAGACGGCCGCGGATGGACGTGTCGCCGCGATAGCCGTTGACCTGGGCCCACCCGGTGATCCCGGGACGGCAGTTGTGGCGCCACATGTAGTGGTTGATCTCGTGGCTGAACTGCTCGACGAAGACCGGACGCTCGGGACGCGGACCGACCAGGCTCATGTCGCCCTTGAGAACGTTCCAGAACTGCGGAAGCTCGTCGATGTTGTGCTCGCGCATCCAGGACCCGAGACGGGTGCGGCGGGGATCTTCGGGCGTGGCGAAAACGGGGCCGGACGCCGCCTCGGCGTCCGGGCGCATGGTGCGGAGCTTGTAGATTTTGAAGGGGCGGCCGAAGTAGCCGCACCGCGTCTGGGCGTAGAAGAGGGGGCCGGGGGACTCGCGGCGGTGCAGAAATCCGAAGAGGAAGATGACGGGCGTGAGGAAGACAAGGCCGACCAGGGCGCCGAAAATATCGACGACACGCTTCGCGGCGCGGTTCCAGCCGTTCTCGAGCGGCCAGCGGTCGAGCCCGAGGAGGGGAACGTCGTCGATGGACTCGACGGTGATGCGCGAGGAGAGGAGCCGGAAGAGATCCGGGACGAGAAGAAAACGGATGAGGTTCTGGTCGCAGAACCGGACGAGGTCGATCAGGCGCTCGCGCGGCAGATTGGCGGAGTCGGCGACGACGAGCTGGGTGATGCCGCGGTCCTTGAGCAGCGATTCCTCCGCCGAGGATTCCGGCCCGAGGACGGGAATGCCCGCGAGCGCGGGGTCGACGGGACGGCCGGGGAGCGAGAAAAGCCCGGCGATCTGGACGCGGAGCCGCGGCTCGTCGCGGAAGACGGCGACAAGGCGGGCGGCGATGGCGTCCGTGCCGACGACGACCATCCGCTTGTCGGCGGCATGGCGGCGGGCCGCGCGGACCTCGTAGTGGAAGAGAATACAGCGCTCGATAAAGAAGAAGAGCGCGGCGATGGGGACGAAGAGAAGGATGACGCCGGTGGAGAAGTCCTCCGCGACGCGGTTCCGGGCGAGGGAGAAGATGACAAGGCCGATGGCGGCGTCGATGGCCGTGGCGTGGAGGAGCCGGGGAATCTTGTCTCCGAACCGGCCGGTCTGCGGGCGCCTGTAGAGATGGAGACGCCGCATGACGAAGTAGTTCAGAACGACGGCGATTCCGGAAGCCCAGAGGACTTCCGGGTCGGTCCAGTGGTTGTCGGACTCGAACGTCAGACTGCCGAGGAACGTGCCGTCGAGCCAGCCGCTGTCATAGCGGAGCCAGGCGGCGGCGAGGAGCGCGGCGGCGGCCGCGACGGCATCGGCGACGGTCGCGGCGAGGGCGTTGAGGATATCTGGGGTTTCGCGGGCGCGCATCGAATATGGTCTGAAAAGTCTGAAAGGCCGGAGAGACCGGAAAAATTGGAAGGTTGGCGAGACCGGGGAAAGGAAAAAGGGTTTTCTTTCGGGAGGTGGAATGGTAAAGTATAGCCGATTTCGGAGATTTGGGGTAGGGAGAGAGAATTGACTGGATGAACAGAAAGCCGGCGGGAGCAACATGGGCGAGAGTGTCGAGTTGAGAGGGCCGTTCGAGGAGGCCGCCGTGAGAAGCCTTCGCGCGGGAGACCGCGTGCGGGTGACGGGGACGCTCTACACGGGCCGGGACCGGTTCCACAAGTTCGCCGCGGAGGGCGGGGGCGTCGGAGCGGATCTGCGCGGGGCGGGAATCTTCCACTGCGGCCCGGTGATGCTCCGGGAAGGCGCCGGGTGGCGCGTGGTGGCGGCGGGACCGACGACTTCGATCCGGGAGGAGCCGTATATGGCGGCGCTCATCCGGAAGCTGGGCATCCGCGTGATCGTGGGAAAAGGCGGGATGGGGGCGGCGACGCTCGAGGCGTGCCGGGAGTGCGGATGCGTCTATCTGCAGGCCGTCGGCGGCGCGGCCGCGCTTATCGCGGAGCGGGTCGCGGCCGTGGAGGGGGTTCGGTTTCTGGAGGAGTTCGGTCCGACGGAGGCGATGTGGCGTTTCCGCTGCGAGGGGCTCGAGACGATTGTCGGGATGGACGCCGCGGGAGGAAGCCTGTACCGCGAGGTGGCGGAAGAGTCCAAAAAAAGGGCGGCGCTCCTGACGGAGACGGCATAGGCCGCGGACGGGCGGCGGAAAGCCGCCGGAAACCAGGAATCGTGTGACAGATATGAAGATGATCGAGACGGCGAAAAAGGTATTCGAGACGGAAATCGAGGGGGTCGAGGCGGTGATGAAGGCGCTGGACGCCTCCTTCGAGGCCGCCGTGGAACGGCTGTTGGCGGCGTTGGACGCGGGGGGGAAAATCGTCGTGACCGGCGTCGGGAAGAACGTGTATATCGGCGAGAAAATGTCCGCCACGCTCGCCTCGACGGGGTCCACAAGCGTGTTCCTCAATCCCACCCAGGCGCTGCACGGGGATCTCGGCATCCTCGCGCCGCACGACGTGCTCGTCGCGCTCAGCTATTCCGGGGAGTCCGACGAAATCAGGAACCTGCTGCCGGCGGTGCGGAGGCTCGGCATTCCCGTCGTCGGGATGACGTCGAATCCGGAGTCGACGCTCGGCGCGTTCAGCGACGTCGTCCTCTCCGTCGCGGTGCCGCAGGAGGCGTGCTCCTTCGGAATGGTCCCGACGGCCTCGACCACGGCGACTCTGGCGCTCTGCGACGCCGTCGCGATGGCGCTCATGGAGGCCCACGGGTTCACGAAGGAGAATTTCGCCCTCTACCATCCGGCCGGCGCCATCGGGAAAGCGCTTCTCACGAAGGTCGCCGACATCATGCGCAAGGGCGACGGCGCGGAGGTCGCGCGCGTCTCGCCGACCGCCACCGTCCGCGACGCCATTCTCGCGATGACGGAGGCGCGCGCGGGATGCTGCTGCGTCGTCTCCGAGGCGGGTGTCCTCGAGGGCATCTTCACGGACGGCGATTTCCGCCGCTATCTCGCGTCGACTCCGAACGCGCCGCTCGACGCGCCGGTCGCGCCGCGGATGACGCCTCGGCCGATCCATGTGCTCACGACACAGCTCGCGGTCGACGCCCTCCGCGTCTTCGAGGCGCACCGCATCGACGACCTTCCCGTCCTCGGGCCCGACGGTCTTTTCGCGGGCACCATCGACATTCAGGATCTGCCGAAGTTCAAGGTCCTGTAGCCGCGGTTCAAGAATCTGCCGCGCCCGATTTTTCGGCGGAACGCCGGAGACCGTTCCGGCGAATCGGCCCTCGACGAGGACACCGCCGCGCAAGCGAGTCAGAGCGTCGTGAATATCCCGTCCCAGGCGATGGACCGGGCGTCGAGCCGGACATCGAGGTGGTAGTGGAGGAAGATGCCGAGGAATCGCCGCAGGACCGTTGTGTCGGCCGGAGACAGTTTGTCGAAGAGGACCGGGGCGTAGCTCGGGGTCCGCGACGCCAGCCGGAGGAGGGAAAGAAGGCGCTTGGGGAGAAGGACGGCCGCCTCGGGAGACGGGGACTCTTTCGGGGCGCAGCGGGGGCAGACGAGGCGTCCGTCGGGAATCGAGAACCGGACACCTGTCGTCTCGAGCGTTTCGAGACAGTGCGGGCAGCCGTCGAGATCGGGAACGAGGCCGAGCAAAGGCAGAAGCCGAAGTTCGAACGCGAGGAGGACTGCGGAAAGGGCGTGCACGGCGCGCGGCGCGCGGGAGGCGGACGGCGGCGGAGTCCCGGCGGGTTCGCCGGCGAGGTCGTCGAGGGCGGCGTCGACGAGGGGATAGAGTTCCGGGGGCGGAGAGTGGTCGGAGGAGAGCCGGTCGGCGAGGTCGCAAAGATAGGACGCGCAGAGGTTCGCGCGCCAGTCCGAGCGGAGCCCCCGCCGGAGGGCGAGCGGGCAGCATTCCCGGAGAATGTGGACGCCGGAGCTCGCGTGGGCGTAGTAGAGGACCTCGCAAGTGTAGTAGAGATCGTACTGGCCGAGGGACATCGAGCGCGGGCGGCAGGCGCCTTTGACGGAAGTCACGACCCGGCCCGCGTCGGGCGTGAGCCAGGCGACCATCTGCGAGGTGTTGGAAAACGGGTGAATCCGGAGGACGATTCCGGTCGTTTTCTCAAGAATCGGGGGCATAGGGCGGCGGGCGGGCGGTCGCGGGGCGGAGGGCCCGGCCTCTTCGGAATTCCGGGCCTAGTCTTCCGAGATGGTGACGGGGGTGCCGCGCGGAAGCATCATGTAGAGTTCCTCGACCTCGCTGTTGTGCATGCGGATGCAGCCCGCGGAGGAGGCGGAGCCGATGGAGGCGTCGTCCCAGGTGCCGTGGATGCCGTAGCCGCTGACATTCGGGGTGTCGCCGGTCGCGACAATCTTCATCCAGCGCGTGCCGAGAATGTTGTCCGGGTCGCCGTAGGGGATGGCGCGTCTGTCCTTCCACCAGGTGGGCTTCTCCTCTTTCTCTGAGATTTTGAACGTGCCGACGGGCGTGCGGCCGTAGGCGCCGGTTCCGACGGAATAGCGCTTGATGGCCTCGTTGCCGAGGAACAGCGTGAGCGTGTTCGACTTCTTCGAGACGCGGACGGAGAACGCGGGGTGGTCGAGGACGCGGATGACGTCGCCCTCCTGAATGCTTCTGGCGTTGCCGATGTTGTTGATTTTCTGGATGAGGAGCACCGGGCAGTTGAACTTGCTGGCGATTTTAGAGAGCGAATCGCCGCCCTGAATGATGTAGTCTACCTTGCCGGGCATCTGCTCGAGCGTGAGAAGTTTCTCGAAGGTCGAGGTGTTGACGGGAGCGGCCGCGGGGGCGGAGGCGGGACGCTGGGGCTGCGCGGCGGGAGCGGCCGCGGGGGCGGAGGCGGGACGCTGGGGCTGCGCGGCGGG
>JAZUKQ010000269.1:0-10114 GCA_045643325.1 Kiritimatiellia bacterium
GAATTTTTACAGAGTTCAAGAAACCCTTGATACCACTGTATTTCTTACATGCAGATCGAAGCTGTATCTCCCCTTTTTCCCGCCTTCAAAATGCAAAACACACAAAAAATGAAAGGAAAATGAGCATAAATTTCGGTGAAACTTGAAGTGAGAAAACAAAGGGGGCGGGAGAGGGGCGAGGAAAAATCGGAGACAGTCGAAGACATGACGGGCCGCATGACGTCACATGAAAGTCTCGTGTCCGAAGCCGGAACGGGGCAGGGGAGAGAAGTCGCGCGGAAGGAGGGGCGGGGGAGAGAAACCGCGCGGAAGGAGGGGCGGGGGACGATCCGTCGTCGCGCCTCGCGCGGAAGATTGACGCGATTGCTTGTCGAAACATCCGAAAAGCGGTATCCTATCCGGCAGTTCGCCGCCCCGCGTGTTCCTCTGTGTCCGCGGGCGTTTTCCGTCTTCTGTCCGAATCTGCCAACCCGAATCCGTCATGAAATCCGGTTTCCTCGTCAGTAACCTCTATTCAGACCACATGGTTTTCCAACAGGGACGACCGATTCGCGTCGTGGGAGACGCCCCCGCTTTCGCGACAGTCTTCGGACAGTTCGGAGAGGAGACCGCCACCGCCACCGCCGACACGAACGGCCGCTGGGTCCTCGAGTTCTCCCCGCGTCCCGCCGGCGGCCCCTACACCCTCAAGATTTCGAATCCCCACGCCGCGTACCGCGTTTTCCACGACATCCTCGTCGGCGAGGTCTGGTTCTGCTCCGGACAGTCCAATATGGAGTTCCCCGTCTGGGGCGAGGGCCAGTTCTTCCGCCTGAAGGACGGCGCGCAGCTCGCCTCGCGCGCCCACGACGACGCGATCCGCATCCTCAATGTCGGCCGCGCGCTTGGCCCCGACGGACCCTGCGACGAGCTCCCCATCCTCGACACCTGGCGCCCCGCCACCTCGTTCAAGCCCGTCGCCGAGTGCTCCGCCGTCGCCTATCACTTCGCCCTCGAGCTCCGCCGCCTCCTCCCCGCCGGCACTCCGGTCGGCCTCATCTCCTCCTCGTGGGGCGGGACGATGATCGAGCCGTGGATCTCGAAGGAGGCGTTCGAGGCCGCCGGCCGCGATGGCGAGCTCGACCGCATCGCGACCCGTGTCCTCGAAGCGAACGATCCCGAGAAGGCTCAGGCCGAAATCGCCCGCAAAAAAGCCGAGGTCCGCGCCAAGACCATGCGCTGGTTCGAGGCGTTCTACTCCTCCGCCCCCGCCGTCACCGCCGAGGCGCTCGCCTCGTGGGCGAAGCCGGGGATCGACCTCTCGGAATGGAAGTCGGGCGCTCTCGCGTCCTTCTCCGGTCTCAACCGGGAGGGCGTCGTATGGTACCGGACCGACGTCACGCTCCCGGCCGGATGGGAGGGCAAACCCGTCACGCTTCAGACCGGCGCCATCAATGATGTCGATGAGACGTTCTTCGACGGCGAGAAAGTCGGCGAGACGACGGTCGATGTCGATTCCTACTGGGCGATTCCCCGCGCGTACACGTTCACTTGCCCCTCCGCCCCCGCCGGAGGGGCGCACACGCTCGCCTTCCGCGTCTCCGACCACTTCTCCTCCGGCTACATCTCCACCGACATCACGCTGCGCGGCCCCGACGGGATGACGCTCCAGCTCGGCGAGAACGGTACCTGGTTCGAGCGCCGCGAGTTCGCGGCCGACATCGGGGAAATCGGCGTCCGCCCGCCCGTGGCCGCCGCCTCCGGCGCCGAGCGCGAGTCCCAGCAGTCCCCCGCCACGCTCTACAACTCGATGACCTTCGGCGCGACCGCGATGGACATCGCCGGGGTTCTCTGGTACCAAGGCTGCTCCAACGCGGGAGCCTACCGGGACTATGTCGCGCTCCAGCGGATCCTCATCGAGGACTGGCGCCGCGCGTGGCGGAATCCGGAGCTCCCGTTCCTCATCACGCAGCTTTCCGCCTTCCAGCAGCATCAGCCGGAGAACCGCCTCGAGGAGGACTTCTGGAAGCGCTTCGGGCCGCGCGACAATCCCGGGTACGCCCCGATGCGCGAGGTCCAGGAGTCGTTCCTCGACTATCCCGGCGCGGGCGTCGCCTGCACCATCGACGCGGGCGACCAGTTCGACATTCATCCCGCCGACAAGAAGACGGTCGGCGTCCGTCTCGCCCACGAGGCGCTCCGCGTCGCCTACGGACGCGCCGACGCGCTGCCCGGCCCCCGCCTCGCCTCCGCCGAGCGCGTCGGAAACCGTATCCGCGTCACGTTCGAAAACGTCGGCGACGGACTTTTCCTGAAGGAGCCGGCCGGTCCGCACCTCTTCGCCGTCTCCGACGCGAAGGGCGACTGCCGCTGGGGCACCGCCGAGCTCGACGCCGACGGCAAGACCCTCTGGATCTTTTCGGACGAGGTCGCCGAGCCCGTCGCGGCCGAGTACGCCTTCTCCGCGTTCCCGCCCCGCCCGTCGCTCTACCGCAAGGGAGACCTCCTGCCCGTTTTCCCGTTCCGCACGGAGAAACCCGCGTATCTGATTTCAAAGTAGCCGTTCTGGAGCATTCGTCCTATGTCCGCCAACTCTCCTCTCGTCGGTCTCGTGATGGGCAGCGATTCCGATTTCGACGCCCTCAAGCCCGCGTTCGAGACCTTGAAAAGTTTCGGTGTCCCCTTCGAGGTCCGCGTCTCTTCCGCGCACCGCACGCCCGAGGCGACCGGCGCCTACGCCGCGGAGGCCGCCTCCCGCGGAATCCGGGTCCTCCTCTGCGCCGCCGGCGGCGCCGCGCACCTCGCGGACGGCGTCGCGGGGCATACCACGCTCCCTGTCATCGGCATTCCGGTCGCGGGCGGCGCGCTGAACGGCATGGACGCGCTTCTCGCGACCGTCCAGATGCCCTCCGGCGTCCCCGTCGCCACGGTCGCCGTGGGCTCCGCGGGCCCGAAGAACGCGGCCATCCTCGCCGTCCAGATTCTCGCGCTTTCCGATGCCTCCCTCGCCGCGAGACTCGCCGACTTCAAACGGTCCCTCGCCGACAAGGTCGCCGCGGCGAACGAGAAGGTCGCGAAGAAACTGGCGGAACTATAGCGGTCCGCGTCCTTCGGTCAAGAGAACAGAAAAATTTCCGGAAACATGAGCGGCTTCTTCGGCGTCATCTCTCCCACCAACTGCCTGTCCGACCTCTATTACGGGACGGACTACCACAGCCATCTCGGCACGCGCCGGGCGGGCCTCGCGGTCCTCGGACCGAACGGGTTCGCCTCGCGCATCCACGATATCTCCGGCGCCACGTTCCGGCCGAAATTCTCGCCCGATCTCGACACGCTCCCCGCCGCCACGATGGGCATCGGCATCATCAGCGACTACGAGGACCAGCCGCTCGTCATCTCCTCGCACTTGGGAATGTTCGCCATCGCGACCGTTTCCGTCGTCAAGAACACCGCCGAGCTCGTCCGCTCCGTCTTCGACAACCGCCGCACCCATTTCTCCATCATGGGCGACGGCGAGGTCAACCCCACCGAGCTCATCGCGACGCTCATCAACAACGGCGATACGTTCGCCGAGGGCATCCGCATCGCCCAGACGTCCGTCAAGGGGTCCTGCTCGCTCGTCCTCCTCACCGACAAGGGCCTCTTCGCCGCCCGCGACCCCTACGGGCGGACGCCCGTCATCCTCGGCCGCAAGCGCACGGGGACGGACGCCGCGACAATCGTCCAGCGCACCCTTTCCGCCGCTCCCGAGCCGACGCCGTCCGTCGCCGTCGCGAGCGAGTCCTGCTCCCTCCCGAATCTCGGCTACGATGTCGTCCGCGAGCTCGGGCCCGGCGAGATTGTCTTCATCCGGCCCGACGGCTCGGTCGAGACCGTCCGCCCGGCCGATAAGGACTGCCGCGTCTGTACGTTCCTCTGGACGTACTACGGCTTTCCCTCCTCGTCCTACGAGGGCGTCTCCGTCGAGGAGGCGCGCTATGAGTCGGGCCGCCGGCTCGCCTCGCACGACCGTGTCGAGGCGGACTTCGTCACCGGCGTCCCCGACTCCGGCACGGGCCACGGTCTCGGCTACGCGCATGCCTCGGGGCTTCCCTACAAACGGCCCTTCATCAAGTACACTCCGACCTGGGCCCGCAGTTTCACGCCCCCGAAGCAGGCGCAGCGCAACGTCGTCGCGCACATGAAGCTTATCCCCGTCCCGAGCCTGCTCGACGGGAAACGCATCCTCTTCTGCGACGACTCGATCGTCCGCGGCACCCAGCTCCGCGAGACCGCGGGCATTCTTTACGGATACGGCGTCAAGGAGCTCCATGCGCGCATCGCGTGCCCGCCGCTCCTGTTCGGATGCCCGTTCCTCAACTTCACGCGGTCGCGCTCCGCGCTCGAGCTCATCGCCCGCCGCGTCATTCTCGACATGACCGGGAAGGACGATGACGAGACCGCGCGCCGCTTCTCCGATCCCGACACGCCCGACTACGCGGAGATGGTCCGCCGCATCGGCAAGCAGCTGAATCTTACCACGCTCGCCTTCCAGCGGATCGACGACTGCCTCGCCTCCGTCGGAATCCCGAAAGAACGCCTCTGCACCTACTGTTGGACCGGACGCGACGGCGCCGCGTGCGCGGGCTGCCCGCATTGCGGAATGTAGCGCGGCGGGGCCGCGCCGGGCGGAAAGGGACGGACGGGAGTCCGCCCGCCCTCACGATTCCATCGGCCGCCCGTTGACGTAGACGGGAATCGGACGGCTGGAGGCGACCGCGACGCGGGGCGGATCGTCGCGCGAGACGCGGGCTTCGCAGGCGAGGTCGACGAGCGTGCCGTCGCCCAGGCGCAGACGCCGGACGCCGTGCGCCTCGACGAGCCGGACGTCCCAGTCGATCCGCTCCGGGGTCGCGTGGATGCCGAGCACGTCCTCCAGAAACATCGCGATCGGCGTGACGCCGGAGAATCCGACGAACTCGTCGCGGACCCATGAGCCGTAGATTTTTCCGGGCTCCACGGCCGTGGGGCTGTAGCTCTCCCAGATGGTGCCGGTCTCCGCGAAGACCTTGGCGACGGCCTCGACGTGACGCCGCGCGAGGCGGTGCGCCGCCTCGCCGAGCCCGCAGGCGCGCAGCCCCTCCACAATCATGTATTCGGTGATGCACCAGACGCCCCCGCGCCAGTAGCAGCCTCCGTCCGGCTCGAAACCGGGGTCCGACTTCGGCGTGGTCGCCGTGCCGCACGGGGTCGAGAAGCGCGCCGGATCCTCCAGCGCCTCCAGCAGGCGGAGCGCGCGCTCCGGCGTCGCGACGCCGGCGAGAAGCGCCCAGAAGGAGCCGATGTGGCCGCAGGCGATGCGGTTCCCGTCGCGGTCGAGGTCTTTGTAGAGACCGTCGCGCTCGTCCCACATGCGCTCGTTGGCGAGGCGGGCGAGGGCGTCGGCCTCGGCGGCGAGCCCGTCCTCCGCGGGGCCGCGCGGAAGCCCGGCGGCCTCGGAGATTTTGAGGAGCAGCCGCGCGTTGAAGACCTGCTGCAGCGTGACGTCCACGAAGGACAGGTGGCCGTGGTCGAACTCCTGGGAGTAGCGCGAGGTGTCCATGCGCGGGATGTTGTCCATGCCGCAGCCCCAGCCGGAGGCGAAGTACGTCCCGTTCTGCCAGGTGCGGTGCTTGCGCATCCACTGGTGATACGCGAGCAGCGCCGGATAGACCTCGCGCAGACGGACGCGGTCGCCGGAGAAGAGGAACCACTGCCATTCGGCCCAGGCGAAGAGGTTGCCTCCGACGGAGCTCGGGTCGTTCCGCTCGAAGGCGGAGCGCCCGTTCGTGATGTCGAGCTCGCGCGGGATGAAGCCGTCGGAGTCCTGGGCCCCGTAGAAATTCTCGAGCATCCGGATGAACGGGAACGCGCCGTCGCCGTATTTCCCGAACATCGTGATGAAGCAGGATCCCCAGACGAACACGGCCCCGGAGAATTTCGTGAAGACGTAGTTCCTCGTGAAGCCGCTGCCCGGCTCGGGGGCGCGGATCTTGGAGCCGACGATCTCGAAGGCGCGGCGGTAGCAGGCGACAACATCGTCGTGGCCGTCCCAGAAGGGCTCGGGCACGGCCGTGCGCCAGACGTCCGGCGGCGGAATGGCGTCCGCGGAGTCGCGGGGGCGGGGGCGCTGGAAGGCGGAGCCCTTCAGGACGGGGCTGTCGCCCCAGGTCCGGTGATGTTCGAACGGGGGCCGGACGATATCCTGGACGATGTCGTCGGGCGAGATGGCGCGGTCGGTGGTGGTGGACATGATGACGGAACAATACACCCGCGCGCGCCGTCTTGCAAGCGGTCTTCTTGATTTTGCGCTCCGGGTGCGCTATGATTCCGCGACTGTTTCAATCGTAACGCGCACATTTCCATGAAACTTCTTCTCATCCGCCACGGCCGCATGGCCGGAGACCCGTTCTGTGAACCCGCCTCGCCCGTCACGGGCTGTCTCGCGCCGGAAGGCATCGCCCAGGCCGAGGCGCTCCGCGAGCGGCTGCTCTCCGTCCCCGTCGACAAGGCGTTCACCTCGCCCTACGGACGCGCCGTCGAGACCGCCGAGCGCGCCCTCGCCGGACGCGGCATTCCGCTGGAGCGCCTGCCGGGCCTCCAGGAGTGGACGCCGTCGCCCGAGTTCCGCTACGCGACCTCGACCGAGGCGGCGGAGATGGACGCCCGCGACCGCGAGCGCTACGCCGAGGAGACCTGGAAGACGGAGCTCGGCGAGGGGACGTTCGACGTCCTGGCGCGCACGGTTCCGGCGTTGCTCGGCGCGCTCGCCCGCGAGGGCTGGCACGCGCGCCAGGGCGGCTGGGTGGCGGATCCCGGCAGCGAGGGACGGACTCTCGCGCTCTTCGCGCACGGCGGGTCGCTCAACGCCGTGCTCGGCTTCCTGCTCGGCGTGCGGCCCTTCCCGGTCGGCGCCTTCATGTTCCCGTACTGCGGCGTCGCCTCGCTCGCCTTCCACGAGCGGAAGGGCGTCTGGTTTCCCGCCCTGGAACTTCAGTAGCGGGGCGCGGAACTCCCGGGCGGGACCGCTTCCGGTTCGTACAGCGACTTATCCACTCCACATATCGTCATGAAACGCGTCATTTCCGCGATCCTCCTCGTTCTTCTCTCCATCGCCGTTCTTCCGGCGTCCGCCGCTCCCGCCACCCCGTATCTGGACCTGAAGGTTCCCGCCATGCGCGTGTACGGCCTCCGCGGCGCGTACGATACGCCCGACGGCAAGATCCGCGTCGTGCTCGGCCCCGCGTGCACCGGCGCCATGCGCGACGCCGGGGTCTGGCGCATCGTGAGCGACGAAGATCCCGACTACGACTATTCCCTTTTCGTGCGGCCCGCGGCCGCGACGGTCGTCGAGGACGGCGTCGAGTTTCCGTTTCCGGCGGGTTTCTCGGCCCCGAAGGGCGCCGACACGCCGCTGCGCCGCGCGGTCGTCGATCTCACGCCTCCCCGTCCGCTCAAGCCCGGCTGCGAGTACGCCGTCCTCGGGCAGGGCGACGGCAACGACGTCCTCACCCTCGCCGTCCCGGCCGCGAAGTTCGTCTGCGGGAAGCGTCCGGACGGGGACGGCGCGGTCCCGGCCGATCGCGCCGCCGCGCGGATCGCCGGCCTCCGTCGCCTCTCCAGCGTCGGCGGCGGCATGCTCCTTGCCGAGTTCGGTCATGGCTACAGTGTCGCGGGAGGCGACGTTCTCGCCAACTATCGCGTTACCGTGAACGGCGAGCCCGTCCCCGTCGCCGCTCTCGGCCGCCGCACGAAGATCGACGCCTACCGGCCCTCCGGCTGGCCGTTCTCCGTCCTGCTCCAGCACGACCTCTTCCTCGACATCCGCCGGCCGCTCCGCAAGGGCGACCGCGTCGGGCTCGCAGTCGAGGAGGGCGTCACCGCCGGCGCGAGGAGCGCGTCCTTCACGTTCGACCCCGCCGCGTCCTACACGCGCTCCATCCAGGCGAACCAGGCGGGCTATCTCCCGGACGCCCCGAAGGTCGCCTACCTCGGCTGCTGGTTCGGTTCGTATCCGGACCGCGCCGCCGCCGGAGACGGTCCGCTTCCGGAGCGTGTCGTCGGCTCGGATCCCGCGCTCGCGCCGTACGCGCTGTCGTTCGCCGAGCCGCCCGAGTTCCTTGTCGTCGACGACGCCTCCGGCGCCGTCGCCTGGCGCGGCCGCGCGAAACTCGTCCACAACGGGCTTCAGAACGACGGCAACGCGAACCACAGCGCCGAAAACGTCTACGAGCTCGACTTCACAGAGTTCCGCAAGCCAGGCCGCTACCACCTTGCCGTCGACGGTGTCGGCCGCGGCTTCGGCTTCGACATCGGCGCGGACGTCTACGCGAAGGTCTTCCGCACGCAGGCGCTCGGCGTCTTCGCCCAGCGCTGCGGCATCCCGTTCTCCCGCGACAAGGGCGACTACTTCGGCTTCACGGGCGTCGACCTCGGCTGGAACCGTCTCGGCTGCCACGCCGGCGGCATCCAGGTCTCCGACATCCCGCGCTACACCGTCGGCGGCGCCGGGCATCAGGCGAAGTTCCGCGACCACCTCGTCATGGACGAGAGCGGCGCGAGGCCGAAGACACTTCTGGCGAGCGGAGGCCACCACGACGCGGGCGACTACAACCCGCGCTCGCACATCGACGTCGCCCGCGTGCTCTTCTCCGCGTACGAGCTCGCGCCGGAATCGTTCTCCGACGGACAGCTCCTCGTCGCGCGGAACGAGCGCTCCAACGGCGTTCCCGACATCCTCGACGAGGCGCTCTGGGCGCTGAAGCTCTGGGAGGGCCTTCAGGACGTGGACGGAGGCGTCTACGACGGCACCGAGTCGCAGGGCGACCCCGCCATCTATCAGACCGTCGAGCTCGACGGCTGCGGCGACTTCTGCTTCGCGAAGGACAGCAAGGCCTCGTTCCTCGCGGCGGGCCTCTTCGCGCAGGCCTCGCGCCTGATCGCGCCGCTTCCCGGCAAGGCGCCGCGAGCGGCGGTCCTCCTTGAGAAGGCCCGCGCCGCCTATGCCTGGGGCGTCGCGCACAAGCCGGTGATCGACCATCCGCCGACGTTCGACGAGTACTACGTCTCTTCCCGCGCCTATGCCGCCGCCGAGCTTTTCCACACCACCGGCGAGGCCGCGTTCCACGACGACTTCAAGGCGAACTGCCCCTGGACGAAGAACCCGCGCGCCGAGATCGCCGTGTGGGGACAGTACGACGCGAAAAGCGCCGCCTACGCCTACACGCGGATTCCGCGCGACAAGGCCGACCCCGCGCTCTGGGATGCCGTCCTCTCCGCGATCCGCGCCGAGGCCGAGATGTATATCGCCGGCTCCTCGAAGATGGCGTACAAGTTCCTCCGGAACCCCTGGGCGCCGATCTCCTGGGGCACCGGCGCCTACGAGAACTACGCGCTGCCCGCCGCGCACCTTTGGGCGATTACGGGCGAGACGCGCTACCGCGACTGGCTCGTCCGCACCTGCGACAACACGCTCGGCGCCAATCCGCTCAACCTCTCGTGGGTGACGGGCATCGGCACGCAGACCATCCGCATGCCGCTGCACAACAGCCGGTTCCGCCCGGACGGTTTCGTCGTCGCCGGCCAGCAGGCGCAGGGTCCCAACCAGCGCGCCGAAGGATACCGAGTGAAGGACACGCTCTATCCCGCGCACCGCGACGGTTTCGCCCCGCTGCACTGCTTCGTAGACGGCATCTTCGCCATCGCCATGGACGAGGGCACCGTCAACAGCCAGGCCAACTCGATGGCCGTCTTCGGACTCCTCGCCGCGCCCCGTGCCGCTTCCGGAAAAGCCGGCGCGAAGTGACACAGGCCGTCGGCGCCGTCCCTGCCGCGATTCGCCCAAACCGGCCGAACTCTTCGGCCGCGGGCGTTACGGGGCGGGTGACAGAACCTGGCTTCCCGTCATGTAGATGGGTTTGCCGGTCCCCTGCGGGGTTCCGGTCTGCGCCGCCAGCAAGCCGGGGATGTCTATCGGCCCCAGCGAAACCTGCTCGTCGAGAATGTAGCAGAAGTAGTCCCCCTGCGGGTTTGGATAGCCGCTTAGTGCGATGCGCTCCTTGCTGATTACCGCATGGTTGCGTACGCGATAGACCATGTACTTCGTGGCATCGGCCTG
>JAZUKQ010000270.1:0-4180 GCA_045643325.1 Kiritimatiellia bacterium
CTTTGTCTTCCTAAGACCGCTTGGCCTCCGACTTTAGCTCTCGGGGTCGTCGCGCATCAGGGCGTCGAACGCGGCGTCCGCCTCGGGCGTGCCGAGCAGGAGCGCCGATTCGCGCGCGGCGAAAGCGTTGAGCGGGTCGCAGGCGAGGACGTCCCCGGCGAGGGACAGCGCCTCGTCGCGGCGGTCCGCGAGGCGGAGAAGCGCGGCCTTGAGGCACTTGGCGTCGAGGAGGCGCGCGTTGTGGTCGATGGCCTCGTCGAGGCGCTCGAGAGCGGACGCCGCCTCGCCCCGCGCGGAGTAGAGGCGCGCGAGTTTGAGGTTGGCGGCGGCGTTGTACTCGAAGGTCCAGGAGGCGCGGAAGAGGGCGTCGACCGCCTCGTCGACGCGGTCCTGATCCGCGAGGACGAGTCCGAGATTGTAGAGCGCCTCGCCGTCCTTGACGCGGGTATAGTCTGCGGTGGGGCGGACGAGCGCGGCGCGGAGGTAGCGTTCGGCGGCCTCGAAATCCCAGCGCTTGCGGGCGAGGACGCCCATGCGGGTGTTGGCGCGCGAGTCGAGCGGATCGCGGCGGAGCACCTCCTCGAAGTAGTCGGCGGGCTGGACGTATGGATTGTGGAACTGCTCCGCGCGGAGGCCGACGAAGTAGCATTCCTCGGAAGACTCGATGTCGCGCGGACGCTTCGGGCGGCGGACTTCCGGCGGACAGGGGCGCGAGAGATCGTGCGCGACGGGCGTGTACGAGAGCATCGGGCAGCCGGTGTCGAGGCGGACGAGACGCATCGTGAGGTCGGTCTCGGCGGCGCCGTCGGGCCAGGGGATGGTGCGCGACCACGGGGCGTCGGGCGCGACGGAGACGGTCTCCTCGAAGACCTTGCCGGCGCCGCGGCGGAGCACCTGGACGGCGAGGCCGTCGAGGCGGCGCGTGCCGTTGACGGCGAGGAAGAGGCCGGAACCGCCGTCCGCGGGCTCCATGTTGAGCGCGGCGTTCTCGTCGCCCATCTTGATGCCGCGGAGATTGCGGACGCCGTACCACGCCATGTGGAAGCCCTTGCTCTCGCCGGGGCCGATCCAGGCGTAGTCGGGCTGGGAGTCGGAGTAGGCGCCGACCATGAGCTCGACGTAGTGGCCGTTGGCGTCGGTGAGGATGCGGGTGGGCCAGCCGCTCTTGGGGCCCCAGCTCCAGAACTTGCCGCCGTGGACGATGTGGCGGTTGCCGACGAGCATGGTGCCGGCGTCGCGGCCGTGGTCGTATCCGCCGATAAAGTTCTCGGGCAGCTCGAAGGCGAAGAAGGAGTTGCCGCAGGGGTGGTTCTTCCACCAGCTCACGTCGACGTGGTCGGCGTAGGCGCGCGTGCCGTTGAATGGCTCGGTGCAGACGGGCCAGTGGCAGATGGAGTTCTTGGCGTGGAAGGCGGCGAACTCGGTGTTCTGCGGGAAGATGATCTGGTAGTCCGGGTTCGCGTGGGTGGCGGCGTTGGCCCAGAAGAGGAACGAGTTGGTGTCCTCGGTGCCGTTGACGAGGCGCCCGTCGACCTCGATGACGCTGGAGCCGGGCCGGAGCGTGATGCCGACGGCCCAGCTCATGCGGTGGCGGCGCTCGGTCTCGCCGACCCAGACGGTCTTCGAGCCGTCCGCGTTCTCGGCGAGGCGCCAGTCGCAGGGCATGTGGGTGGTGATGCGGTGGTGGTGGAAGGCGTTCCACTCGACGCCGCCGGAGATCCACGCGCCGTTCATGGCGATGCAGGCGGGCTTGACGACATCCTGATGGTAGAAGATGTCGTAGCCGTTCGTCTTGTCGACGGCGTAGAAGAGGCGGCCGCCGATCTCGGGCAGGACGCACGCCTCGACGTACTCGTTCTCGAGGTAGAGCGCCTTCCAGGCGCGCGTCACGGGGGCGCGGGCGTTGCAGTTGTCGTTGAGCGGATACGGATAGATGGAGCGGCGCGCGCGCTGGTAGCACCACTTGCAGTCGAAGACGGGGCTTTTCTCGGGCGGATCGACGGGGTAGGAGGGGAGCTCGAGGACGCCCTCCCGGACGGAGACGGAGGAAGTTGCCATGATGGAATCCTTTCGCGGTTCTGCATTCATTGTAGGTGAACGCGAACCGAAAATCAAATTCAAAAGAGGACGGCGCGCGGGCGGCTATCCGGCCGGCGTCCCGCCCTGCTCGTCCGCGTAACGCATCCGGACGGCCATGTACGGCCGGGACGGCAGCGCGACGCGGAAGGATCCGGAAAAGACGCCCGCGCATTCCACGGTCATGTTCCAGGTGTCGATGACCTCCACGCGGCGGGCGCGGCGGTCGTCGAACCGGAAATACCGGGAGGACGGACGCATGAAGCTGTAGTAGTAGATCCGGTATCCTGTCGCCTCCGCGAGCCGTTTTTCCTCGGGCACGGCCGACACGTCGTCCCATCCCCCGCGTACGGGAGCGAGGCCCGTCCCCGGGGTTTCGGAGAGGATCCGGCGCAGGAACCGCACCCGTTTCCAGCTTTCGCCGCGGAGCCGGCCGCCGTGCGACCACCAGAGCACGTCCCCGCCGTCCGGAAGCGTCTCCCCGTGGCCCGGGTAGCCGCCGCGGACCGCGCCCTCCCAGAACCGGCGGACCAACTCCTCGCCGGTCAGGCTTCCCCAGCCGGAGGGAACGTCGCCCTCGTAGGCGATTTCGTCCAACACGACCGGTTTCCCGTATTTCGCCCGCCATTCGTCCGTGTATTCCGCCGTCCGGTACAGGTCCTGGCGCTGGATGCAGCAGTGGGTGACCCAGGGGCGGGTGTAGTCGTAGAACGCCCGGCAGTTGTGGATGGACCGGAGGTGGCCGTAGGGGTCTTCCGCGCACAGCACGCCGGCCAGCCGCTCCCAGTCCTCCTCCTTCATGGATGTCAGAATGTCGTATTCGTTGGCCAGAGACCACCAGACGTTCCGGAAGGCGGACAGGCGCGCGGTCAGATAGCGCCAGTACAGGTCGTTCTGCTCCCGGGTCATGCAGGAGAACCCCCAGCGGTCATAGGGGTGCATGATGATGACGTCCGCCTCGATTCCGAGTTTCTGCAGCTCGAGGACGCAGGCCTCGATATGCCGGAAATGTTCCGGATTGAAGCGGGTGAAATCCCAGGCGTTCCCGGGTGCCGCGCCGTTGAAGTCGTTGAAGTTGTCCTCGCTCAAAAGGCCGCAGTCCATGGGCGTCCCCTCATAGGGGAAGGACCGCGGGTCCCGGAGGTTGTAGACGTAGTGCTTCGGGAAAACGCAGAACCGGATTTTGTTGAAGCCGGAGACCTTCAGCGAATCCAGCGTCTGCCGGACGAGGCCGTCGGACTGCAGCTCCCAGACGTAGCAGGTGGTCCCCACCGGATAGTACGGAGACCCGTCCTCGTAGGCGAAATGAAAGGTGTTCCGGACCCGGACCGGACCGTGGTTGCCTTCGGCGGCGGGGGTGGCCGTGAACGTCCCCTCCGGGCGCGGTACGGGAAAGGACGCCGAGATCCGGAAAGAATACTCCCCCTCGTGCGAGGGCATGAACCGGATCCGGTACAGGCCGTCTCCGTCATAGAAGCCGTTGACGGACACCGTCTCCGAGGCTCCCTCGAAGACGGCGGAGACGGACTGCTCCGTGAAGGGATTCCCGCCCGCAGGCCCCGGCACGGCGATTTCAAACAATCCCCAGCGCTCGCAGGTCGCCGGGCACGGACAGGAGGACGGAATCGCTTTCATCGGGGTGTTCTCATCGAGGGCGGGAGACGCCCCCCCCGGGGGACGGAAGACAACGGCGCCCGGCTCACCGTCGCGAAGGGCCGGACGGATCGCGCGTGACGCGGCGGACGGCTATCGGATGAAGAACAGCGTCTCCATGGGAGGCACGGTAAGGACAATGGAACCGGCGCCGACATAGTCCGAGGCGGCGATGGGGGCGCCGGCCCAAATCCAAGCGAACCCGTTGGCGCCGCCGGTCCATGTGTAGACTTCGGAAAACGCGGGAAGGGCCGCCAAGAGAAGCGCGGAAAGAAGCATCGGATTTTTCATGTCGGATCCGTATGAATTAACACACTTATCCCGCTTTTTGAGAGACGAGATGAAGATTGTTGTTGTGCGGCAAGCCTTTCGTGACGGTTAGAACGACGCAGGACTTTTTCCACACACCGGAAAAACGTGAAAACGACCTGTTCCATGCGGGAAACGAAGT
>JAZUKQ010000271.1:0-2243 GCA_045643325.1 Kiritimatiellia bacterium
CCTTGGCGCCGTGCGCCGACGTCACGTTCGGCGGAGACAAGCCGATCCTGGCGGCGGGGAGCTTCCCGGGCGGCAGTGACTACAAGCGCCGGTTCTTCCTGCCGAGTCCGCTTTCGAGGCATCCGGGCTGGAAGGCCTACATAGGCGACAGGACGCTGGTCCGTCCGTGGGGCGAGTTGGATGCGGCGACGCGGGCGCTGTACTGGGAGAATTATCCGCGGTCCGCGGGTAATCGCCATCCGACGGCGCTGACGCTCTCGAACGCCGGCGGCATTCCGGCGAACCAGTGGATATTCGGGGACGCCCCGGGGCTGGTTCTGATGGTGCGGTAAGTTTTACCGGAGGAATTGGCGTGAGAGCATTTCGAACGGTCGGTTGCGTGGCAGTGGTCCTGGCGATGGGGCTGGGGCAGGCCGCGCAGGGGGATTGCCGGGAGGCGCCGCGGGCGCTGGCGCTGGAGAAGCTGCCCCTTGGCTGCGTGAAGCCGGAGGGGTGGCTCAGGACGCAGCTCGAGCTGCAGCGGGACGGGCTGACCGGACATGCGGAGGAGCTCTATCCGGACATCGGGCAGAGCGACTGGCTGACGGGCGGCAAGCGCGGCGGCGGCTTCAGCTGGGAGCGCGGGCCCTATTACGCCAAGGGGCTGGTCGCGCTGGCCCTCACGCTTGACGACGCGGGGCTCAAGGCGAAGGCGAAGCGCTGGGTGGACGCCATCCTCGCCTCCCAGCGCGACACGGGCGACTTCGGCCCGAAGCCGGACAACTGGTGGGCGAACATGATCGCCCTGCACCTCGTGAGGGACTGGGGCGAGGCGGCGGGCGACGGACGCATTGAGCCGTTCCTGTCCAAGTACTTCGCCTATCATGCCGCCTGCCTGGAGACGAACGGACTGTACAGGGCGAACTCGCCCTGGGCGAAGGCGCGGGCGGGGGACGAGATCGAGGTCGTTCTCTGGCTCTACGGGCGGCGCGGCGACGCGAAGCTCCTTGATTTAGCGCGGAAGCTCCTCGGGGCGGCCGCGGACTGGACGGGCTACTACACGGTCGGCGGCGAGGGCGGCTGGAACGAGAGCGGCTACTGCCAGCACATCGTGAACTTCATGCAGGGGCTCAAGCTGCCGGCGCTCAAGTGGCGGTTGGGCGGCGACGAGACGGATCGGGGCGCCTACCGGGCCGCCTTCTCGGGATGGGCGTGGAAGGGACACGGGCGGGCGGACCGCATGCTCAACGGGTCCGAGCCGCTTGCCGGGCGCAGCTCCACGCAGGGCACGGAGTGCTGCGCCATCGCCGAGCGCATCCTCTCGTGCCAGGAGACGGTGTCCGCGCTCGGGGACCTGGTGGCGGCGGACGACCTGGAGGTCGTCGCCTACAACGCGCTGCCCGCGGTCCTTGGGGACGACGGGCGGGGCCTTCGCTACTACACGCTCCTGAACCAGCCGGTCTGCGAGGCCAAGAGCCATCTCGGCTTCGCGGACAACGACAAGGGCATCAGCGTGACGCCGGGGCCGGATTCCGGCTTCGGCTGCTGCCGGTCGAACTTCCACTTCGCCTGGCCGAAGTTCGTGCAGTCGCTGTGGATGCGGAAGGACGGGGGCCTCGCCGCCGTCGCCTACGGACCGTCGACCGTGACGGCGGAGGTCGGCGGACGCGAGGTCGTCCTCCGGACCGTCACGGACTATCCGTTCGGCGACACGGTGAAGATCCGCGTCGAGAAGGGCGGCGGGAGGTTTCCGCTTTTCGCCCGCATCCCGGGCTGGGATGCGGCGGAGGACGCCGGACGCTTCCGCGCATTCGAGCGCGAGTGGAAGCCGGGCGACGAGATCGTCCTTTCGTTCCGTCCGCAGGTGACCGCCGAGCGCGGCATCAACGATTCGGCGGCGCTGCGGCGCGGTGCCCTGGTCTACGCCCTGAAGATTGACGCCGAGGTGACGGCGCTGCCGGTGAAGAAGGACCGCGAGGGGTTCCCCGTGCGCGAATACCGTCCGAAGTCGCCGTGGAACTACGCGCTTGTCCTGTCGAAGTCCGGCGAGCCGGCGGCCGAGTACGTCGCGCCGACGGGCCTTTCGGGGAACGTCTTCGCCCACGGGGGTGCGCCTTGCGCGCTCAAGGTCAGGGGCTTCCGCACGACCTTCGGCTGCTGGGGGACGATGGGGCCGTCCGCCCATTACGACGGCGGCCGCGCGGCGGAGCCCCCGGCGTCGCCGATTCCCCCCTCGCGCCCGGACGCTCCGGTGGAGACGCTCC
>JAZUKQ010000272.1:0-6369 GCA_045643325.1 Kiritimatiellia bacterium
GAGGAAGAGGCGAGGACATGGACTGCTCCTGAAATGGATGGGGCGGAGGTGGCGAACTCCGGAAGAATAGTATATTCGCGGGGACGGGTCAAGGGTCGCGCGTGCGCGCTTGCGTGCGCCTTGAGCGCTTTCCCGTTTCACCACCGGTCCCGTCCGCGCATGCCAAGCGGAACGGAGAGTAAAAGGGGGTCCTTTTCGGGCGCGGCAATCCACTGGGAAATCCGGGCTGAAACGACGGTGCGGAAATTGCGCGTGAAGCGCGAAAGGGGTCGCGAAAAGGGGTCAGACCCTTATTTTTCAAGAAGTATCGTTCTATAAAAAGGGCGTCCGCTCTTTGACGATTCTTTCCGCACCGTAGTTTCATCAGCCGCGAAAGGGGTCGCGAAAAGGGGTCAGACCCTTATTTTACAAGAAATACAGTTCTATGAAAAAAGGGCGTCCGCTCTTTGACGATTCTTTCCGCACCGTAGTTTCATCCGCCGCGAAAAGGGGTCGCGAAAAGGGGTCAGACCCTTATTTTTCAAGAAGTATCGTTCTATAAAAAGGGCGTCCGCTCTCTGACGATTCTTTCCGCACCGTAGTTTCATCCGCCGCGAAAGGGGTCGCGAAAAGGGGGCCTGAAAAGGGGTCAGACCCTTTTTGAAACGGTGCAGTAGTTCCAAAAGACGCCGATGCCGACGCGCAGGGGCCGGTGGAGGGGACTGGATACGGCAACGCCGGAGGCCGCGGGGCGCGGCGACCGGCGTTTCTCTGAAGACGGAGACTAGAACGCTCGCGCTTATTTTTTCACGGTGGCGGCGTCGAAGATGGCATCGACGTCCTTGCCGGGTTTCGGGGTGACGAGCGTCACGACGACGCCGACGATGAGGCTGGCGATGAAGCCCGGGACAATCTCGTAGAGATACGCGCCGCCGAGCCAGTCGGTGAGCTTGTAGAGGCAGACGATGTCGACGACGGCTCCGACGAGGATGGCGGCGAGGGCGCCCGCGTAGTTGAAGCGGCGCCAGAAGAGCGAGAGCAGGATGGCCGGGCCGAAGGAGGCGCCGAAGAGGCCCCAGGCGTTCTCGACCATGTTCATGATGCTGCTGGCCCAGGAGCCGGGCTTGCCGATGCCGGTGGAGGCGATGTAGAAGGCGATGAAGGCGACCACGACGACGACGAAGCGACCGACCCAGAGCATCTCGGCGTCGGAGGCCTTGTTCTTGCGGACGATGGGCTGGTAGAAATCGCTCGAGAAGGCGGAGGAGGCGACGAGCAGCTGGGAGTCCGCCGTGCTCATGGAGGCGGCGATGATGGCGGCGAGGAGAAGGCCGCCGACAAAGGCCGGGAAGACGCTGTTGACGATCTCGACGAAGACCATCTGCTGCGTGGAGGCGGGGATGAGCTTGGCGGCGAGCGACTCGGCCCCGTCGAGGAGGAAGGTGCGGCCGAGAATCGCGATGGCGATGGCGGCGCCGAGGGAAAGGACAACCCAGACGCAGGCGATCCAGGCGGACTTCTTCACTTCGGAAGCGCTCTTGATGCCCATGAAGCGGACGATGATGTGCGGCATGCCGAAGTAGCCGAGGCCCCAGCCGAGGCCGGAGACGATGTCGTTCCAAGTGGCCGCGAAGGGGTTGCTGCCGAAGGGCTTGATGCCCTCGGCGAAGGCGCCGGCGTAGGAGGCGTCGAACTTGCCGATGGCGGTCATGACGATCGGCACGAGGAGCAGGGCGGCGAGCATCATGAGACCTTGGAAGAAGTCGGTCCAGCAGACCGCCTTGTAGCCGCCGAGGAACGTGTAGACGAGGATGAGCGCGGCAAAGATGAACATCGCGAGCTGCTCCTTGCCCTGCAGTGCGGGGCAGACGCTGACGAAGACGTTGGTGCCGGCGACGAACGCCGAGGCGACGTAGACGGTGAAGGCGATGAGGAAGATGACGGCGCAGGTCACCTTGAGGGCCGGATTCGAGGAGGCGAAGCGGTTGGTGAGGTACTGCGGCAGGGTGATGGAGTCGCCGGCGGCTTCGGAGAAGCGGCGCAGGCGGCGCGCGACGAGGATCCAGTTGAGAATGGTGCCGAGGCCGAGGCCGATGCCGATCCAGACCTTGCCCATGCCGAAGGCGAGGATCGAGCCCGGGAAGCCCATGAGCAGCCAGCCGGACATGTCGGAGGCCTGGGCGGACATCGCGGTGACCCACGGACCCATTTGGCGGCCGCCGAGGAAGTACTCCTTCTCTCCGCCTCCCTTGGTCTTGAAGAAGAAGTAGATGCCGATGGCGAGGACGACGAGGAAGTAGAGGATGAAGGCTAGAATTTGCATGCTCATGGATAGGGCCTGTTGGAATGGACGTTTGGTAGTTTGCTATGATACGAAAGTACGGGCGCGAACGCAACCCTTGTTTCCGCGAAAATTATAACATCTAGTGGGTCAACCAAGAAAAAGGACCACCCTGGGAACGGACGGCCGGAAGCTCCCGCCGGCTCCTTCGACGTCAAGACGAAGGTGGCGTGCGCAATAGGTCCCCTTCCTTCGTCGGATTCCTCCATGCGAAAAAGACTGGCACGGTATTTCCGTGCCAGTCTTTTCGTAGACAGAGAAACCGTCGTCAGCCTATTTGAAGTAGCGGGCGAGAAGGCCCTCGAAGCCGGCGCCGTGGCGGGCCTCGTCCTTGGCCATCTCATGGACCGTGTCATGGATGGCGTCGAGGTTCAGCTCCTTCGCGCGCTTGGCGAGCTTGAGTTTGCCCTCGCAGGCGCCCTGCTCGGCGTCGGCGCGCATGGCGACGTTCTTCTTCGTGCAGTCCGTGAGGACCTCGCCGAGAAGCTCGGCGAACTTGGCGGCGTGCTCGGCCTCTTCGAACGCATAGCGCTTGAAGGCCTCGGCGACTTCGGGATAGCCCTGGCGGTCGGCCTGACGGCTCATCGCGAGGTACATGCCGACTTCGGCGCACTCGCCGTTGAAGTTCATGCGAAGACCCTCGAGGATTTCGGGATCGACGCCTTTGGCGATGCCGATGCGGTGCTCGTCGGCCCAGACCTTCTTGCCGGTCTCGGCTTCGACCTTGGTGAACTTGGAAGCGGGCGCCTTGCACTGGGGGCAGGCGGCAGGAGGCTCGTCGCCCTCGTGGACGTATCCGCAGACGCTGCAGACATATTTGCTCATGGTGTTTTTCCTTACTTATATGGAACCCAATGTTCCGTAGAAAGACAGGCGCGCATTATACCCGATTCGCTGGGAATCGGCAACGTGCGCCCGTTACCGGACCATAAGCACCGTGGCCGGGTCGAGACATACGAGTTTCCAGACGGTGGCGTCGAGCGTGGCGTCGTAGCGCGGGGCGAAGGCGGCGCGGGGCGCGGCGGAGTCGGTGACGTTCGCGGCGAAGGCGGACCAGGCCGCCGTCTGGTCGCCCGCGGCCTGGAAGTTCGTGTAGACCTTCCCCTGCGTGGGCGGCGTGTCGCCCCGGAGGTCGAGCACGGCCGTGTCGGCCATCGTGAACGCGCCGGCGACGCGGACGTCCTGCCCGCCCACGGCGAGACGGGAGGCGGGGCCGATGGAGAGCGTTCCGGCGACGAGGCGTTCGCCCGCGCGCATGTCGTTCGGCGCGATGGCATCGGTCCAGCCGCTCGCCGGGTTGTCGTTGAGCCACTCGTTGACAAGGCGGACGTTGGCGGTGGCGGAGTCCGTCCCCACGTGGAGCGTGCCGATGGAGAACGTGTTGCGGTCGGGCGCGGCGAGAGTCGAGGCGTCGGCCACCTCGAAGGTGCGCTCTTCGGCGCCGCCGACGAGGTTGACGGTCGAGGCGCTGAAGTTGAAGTTGGCGGTATTGTCGGACGAGGATAGCGAGCGGCAGTTGGTGCGGAAGCAGCCGCCGAGGTTCAGGACGGTGCCGGCGTTGGCGCGGATGCCGAGGTTGCGCGTCGCGTAGAGGCCGTGGACGGCGTTGGTCGCGGCCTTGGCGTCGGCGCGGATGTCGAGGTCGCCGAGGATGGTGAGGGTGGCGTCGAGGGCGTGGATGCGCGCGGCGGGACCGCTTGAGGCGTAGCCTTCCGAGTCGGCCAACTGGAGGCCGTTGGAGACCGTGAGGGCGTGTCCGTCGAGCTCGAGGAACCAGCTGGCCATCTGGCCGGCGGAGGAGAGCATCTGGAGGCCGTACACCGTGGTGAAGGAGTTGGACGACGTGACGCGGAGCGCCTCCTCGGCCGTCTTAGCGGCGGAGGAGACCGGGACGACGGTGCGGCCGGCGAGAGCGACGTCGCCCTCCAGGACGTAGAACACGTCGCGCCGCGAGGTGTTGCCGCCGGCGAAGCGGAAGCTGCCGTATGTGCCGCCGAGGATGCGCTGGCCAGTGGCGGCGGCGCCGCCGGAATTGGAGCTGCGCGAGAAGACGAAGTTCAGGGCGCCAAGGTTGTCAAGGCGGGCGCCGTCGAGGGACGTGACGACGGGCGGCGCGGCAACGCCCGAGGGTCCGACGCGGGAGGTCGACCGGATGAAGGCGAGCGGATCGGCGGTCCAGACCTGGTCGGAGCGGACGGCGAGGTTGACGGTGCCGAGGCCGAGCGCGGTGCCGCGCTGGCCCTGGTCCGCGAGGTGGACGCGGGCTCCCGGACCGCTGAAGCGGATGGTGCCGTTGGCGGTGCCGGTCGCGTTCTCGGCGGTGGTGCCGCCCTTGATCGTGTTATCGAGGACGCGGTTGACGTTGCCGCGGGAGAAGGTGATGGAGCGCCCCGTGAAGTCGAGGGTGGTCATCCCCGCGGTGCCGAAGTTCAGCAAGGCCCAGCTGGCGTTGGAGCCGGTGATGTCGAGCGCCTCGCCGCTGCCGGTCAGCGTGAGCGTGATGGGCGAGGTGGCGAGCGAACCGAGGTAGAGGCGGTTCTCGAAGAGGGTTCCGGAGCCGCCGGTGGAGCCGTAGGTGGTGAGGGCCATCGACTCCATGGACAGCGAGCGGTCGAGGTAGATGTTCTTGGGGCCCTTGTAGGACGGGTTCTTGTAGATGAGGGCCGACGGATTGAGATTCGCCGTCCAGTACAGATTCGTATGCGCCTCGGTCTGCTCGATGAGCGCGATGTCGTCGTTCCCGATGCCGGGGACGCGCGCGAGCGACCAGTTCGCGGGATTGTCGAAGTCGTAGTCGGCGGCGGTCTTGCCGGAGGTGTTGGCGCCGATCCAGATGTTGGTCTCGGCTGGAGCTACAGGGGGATCAGGAGTTTCAGGGGTTGTGGCCGCTGTGATGGCAATGGCGGAAGTGGCGACGACATGGACGCGCTGCCCATTGCAGATGACGGTCAATTCGGCCGTGTACGACCCCGCCGTCGCATAGGTGTGCGTGGCGGAAGACTGGTTGGTCGCGGTGTGCGTCGTCCCGTCGCCGAAGGTCCACTCGTAGGTGATGTCGCCTTCCGGGGCGTCCGAAACGGAGGCGGAGAACGAAACGGCATCAGCCGTCGTCGCCGCGTCGGCGGAGACCGTGAAAGAGGCGGTCATCGGCGGCGGAGGCACGGGGGCCTCGGCCACAGTCAGCGACTGGGAGAACGTCGCCGTCTGGGAGCCACTGGTGGCGGTGAGCGAGACGGTGTAGGTTCCAGAAGCGGCGTAGGCGTGCGTGGCAGAGGGCGTGGTGGTCGTGGCGGTGGTGCCGTCGCCGAAGTCCCAGGCGTAGGAAACGGTGTCCGGCGCGTTTTGCGCGGTGGCGGTGAAGGTGAGGTTGGAGCCGGCCTCGGCGATGCCGTCGGTGAGGGAGAAGGTCACGGAGAGCGGGGTGAACCCGGTGGAGAGTTCGAAGCATCCCAGATCCGGAGCGGCCCCTTGCAGGCGGCTGTTTCCGGCGAGGTCTACCTGCGGAAGGCCGGTCGAGACGGCCGCGGCGTCGATGGCGGGGGAGTCGGCGGCGAGCGTGTAGTCGCCGTTCGCGGGGTCGGCGAAGAGGGCGGCGGCGGTCGCGACGGCGCAGGAGTCGTTGATGGGCTGGGCGTTGTCGGTGATGCAGTTGGAGAAGCAGGACGCGGTGCCGGACCAGGCGGACTCGAGGGCGGCGTTGGTCGTGGCGTTTCCGGCGATGATGCACTGCGAGACGGTGCAGTTCTTGGCGACGATGCCGGCGATGGCGGGGCCGGAGTTGCCGGCGATGGTGCAGTGGCGGACGGAGCCGCCGGCGGCGCAGACGCCGGGGACGACGGTCTGGCTCGCGCCCGCCGTAGTGGACGTGCCGCCCGCGATGAGGCAGTGCTCAAGGCGTCCGGCGTTGAGGTAGACGTTGGCGGCCTTGTAGGAACCGCCCTCGTTGTTGATGGTGGCGTCGAGAATGCGGCAGTGGGTGACGAGACCGGCGGCGCCGACGATGGAGACGTTGCCGCCGTTGCCGGTCCAGTTGTCGGCGATGCCGCCGC
>JAZUKQ010000273.1:0-6580 GCA_045643325.1 Kiritimatiellia bacterium
CGTCGCCTCCGTGCCGAAGGGGTTGACGCGGAAGCCGTGTTCGTCCGTCTCGACGAGGGGGGCCGCCGCCTTGTCGCGCTTCTTCTTCGGCGGATCGGCCGGCGGCTGGAACAGCCAGATGCGGGGCTCGCCCTCCGCCCCTTCGATCCGGTCCACGGTGGCGAACAGGCACGGCGCTCCGGACATGCCCGTGAAGTCGAAGGCCAGACTCCGGGTGCCGTGGATGCCCGAGGCCGGGGGCACTTCGTGTTCCTTGCCATCGCGGTCCGTGCCGGGCCGGACCAGCGTGCGGACATTGCCCATCTTGCTGTAGGTGTAGCGTCCGCGCGATTCGTAGACCTCGTCCAGGTCCACGCTGATCTCCAGCGTGCCGTCGCCGATGGACAGATCCGTCAGACGGCCGCGCGCGCCGTCCTCCAGTTCCATCTGGGGGAACCAGACGACGTTTTCCTGTTCGCGCGTACGGGCGCGGTCGGTCGTGCCGCAGGCCCATTCCCGGCCGAGTCCGCGAAGCCGGAAGGTGCCGGCGTTCTCGCCGTTCCAGCCCGACTGCTTGCGGCTCTTGAGGAACACCTGGGCGATGAAGGCGTTGTCGTCCCAGCCCGAACGAAGGCAGTAGTAGCCAAGGACGGGGGCCTCCCACACGAGCGGCAGTTTCGTGCCGATGGGCGCGGGGGCCATGTCCAGGGGGAAGCTGATGAAGGCCCGTACCGGATCCACGCGCAGCACCTCGACGGGCAGCGCGGGATCGGCGACCTTCTCCTCCCGGAGCCAGGCCGTCAGCATTTCGGGCTGCCACTCCTCGCGGATGACGGGGAACAGGGCGGGGAAGATGTGGCCGTCGATGGAGGTCGTGCCGGTGATGTCCTGCGGACCGCCGACGATCTTGCGCGGAAGGTAGTCCACATACTCGCCATCGGGCGTGAGGTCGTAGCCCATGACCCGGCGGTAGGCGGGCCAGAGCTGGGCGTGACCGTAGCAGGCGTCGTTGGAATAGTGTCCGGACTCGCCCTGGAAACCGCCGCGGCCGACGGCCTCGACGCAGTGGATCGTGCTGGTGAAGCGGGTGAGCCGCAGCATCCGGGCATAGGCCGGGTCTCCGCCCGTCCGGCGCCACTCGTCCAGTTCGGAGGCGTACTTGAGCATCCGGGCCTCATGGCGCGCGCGCAGCAGCTCGGCGCGCTTCCGCCAGGCCTCCGCCTGCTCGGGTTTGACGGCCGAGAGCGACGGCGTGATCGAGCCCCACTTCATGCGCCACTGGACCAGGGTCATCAGCGGATAGAGGCCGGGGCGGAGCTTCACGACCTGGCCGTCCTCAAGCAGTTTCCCGGCCAGCGATCCCTGCGCCAGGTTGGAGCGCGAGACCGGGCAGTGGAACACGTATTCGCCGGGCTCGTCGACGCGGACGACGGTGTAGACGGCCATCGTGAGCGGCTCTTTCAGCTTGGCCGAGGCGTCGGCCTGGAGAAAGTGGCCCACGTGCAGGCCGCCGTAGTCGGCGGTCGACCGGTTTTCCGGCGGCATCGTCATGAACGTCAGCTCGTGCTCGCCGACCTTCACCTTCGTGCCGGGGCGCGCCTCCACGGTTTCGAGCCCGTAGAAGACCTCGCGCGGGTCGTCGGGCGTCACGGCCCGCAGCGGCTCGGTCTGGAGCCACTCGGTCGGGGAGACGCCGGGTTTGAGCGGCACCACGGGGACGCCCTCGGCGGGCGAGAAACCCTCGGCGGGAGGAAGCTCCTCGTCCAGGAACGGCGCCACCGGAGGCGCCGGCTCCGGCGCGGGCTCGTCGAAGAGCGCGAGCGCGCCGAGGGCGAGACCCGAATAGACGTTGGCCGAATGGTTGCTCACGGGAATCCAGTTTCCGCGCAGGTTCTCGGGCGCGAAGTACACCTGGTAGGCGAAGTTGCCTATCCACGCACGGTAGCGCGTCTTGAACTCCGGGGAGAGCGCGTCGTAGCAGAGGTCGTAGACCAGAGCCAGCTGCTCGATGCGCGACCAGCTCGCCATCATCGGCACGAACGGGGATTCGTCGGGCTTGCGCTTCTCCATGTACTCGATGGCTTCCAGCTCGGCCTTTTCGGCCCACTCGCGCTCGCCGGTCAGCTGGTAGAGGAATCCCAGGCAGGCGGGCGTGGCCATCTTCTTCATGCGCTCGACCGCCGCCTTTCCGAAGGGCGTTTCCGCCTTCTTGCGAAGCGCCGGAAGGTCGCTTTTGCGCAATAGCAGGCGCGGATGCTCCTGCGGGGCGAGCGGCACGTGGTCGGCCGCAGGCACCGGCGCGTAGCGCGTACCGAAGGCGCGCCCGCCGACCTTGGTGCCGTTGAACGTGCCGGAGAAGGTCCCCTCCAGCGAGCCGTCCGGCCGGGCATCGAGCTGCACCGTGTATTCCGCCTCACCGCCGGGAACCCACTTGTCCGGCGTGATGGTGAGCCCCATGCGCAGCGAAATCCGGCCATCCGCTTCCGAGAAGTCCGTGACCGCGCCATGGTGGCATCCCATGTTGAAGTTGCGCGCCAGGCCGTAGACGGGCCCCCATTGGTCGCCGACCCGTTCCAGATCAAGCATCAGTTCGCGCGCGTTGTCCACGTCCTGGACTTGGAACAGCGCGGTCTCAAGCACGACCTGGTAGTACTGGGACGCCGGGACGGCCGCCGGAGCGTTTCCCGCAAGGAAGATGGCCACGGCGCAGGGCACCAGGGCCGGCGAACCCAGGATTCCTGTGACAAAAGCCGCACGCCAGCCGTGGAGTTTGGTTTGATGGGTCATGGAGAATACCTCTGATTGTGATGGTGGGGAACATCGCAAGTCGGCCAACTGTATCGGTCTGTTCCCGATATTCCAGTCAAAAGTCAGGTCGGAATATACACGCCAAACAACACTCTGTCAATGGGGACGAAATCTTGCCAAGAACCGAACAGTCCGCATCGCTACACAAGGGATGGCACGAAAGGCGTTGCTCCGCAGGGTGTGGCAAAACTTTGTCCCGGACTGCCGCCTGTCCCGACCGAGGATGTGCGCGGGGAGCGGGACGCGTAGAAGGCGAGCGCCCGTTTCTCGGTCCCCTTCCTTTCTGCGGCTTGCCGTGGCGGAGCGCCGGGGCGAGGGCGATGGCGCGGCCGTCGGCGTCGGGGCCCATGGCGACGAAGCCGCCCTCCATGACGTCGGTGCGCTTGAAGCGGCTGCGGTCGACGGCGTCGGGGTTGTTGTAGAAGCCGACGAACGCGCCGTCCTTGCGCTGGAAGACCGTGCGCTCATGCGTCCAGGCCGCGGGCCAGCGGGGGTTGTTGTGGCGCTTGGTCCAGCCGGTCACGCGGACCTGCCAGTTGAAGAACTCGACGCGGTCGGGGACCTCGACCTCGGCGCCGTCGCGCTTGGCCTTGCGCATGGGCGGCTTGTCGGTGTCGTACTCCGTGTGGCAGTCCCAGACGTAGCCGACGACGGGATCGACGCGCAGCGTCATATGGTAGCGGCAGGAGCCCTTGCGGCCGGGCCAGGTCTGGACGGTGTCGAGCACGAGGGTCTTGCCGCCCTCGGAGAACTTGTATTCGACCTTGCCGGTGGGGCGCATGTCGCCCACCCACGCCGTGGTGAGGATGCGGGTGCCGAGCAGCGTGCCCCAGGAGTAGTACGCCTGGAAGGGGGGCTTTTCCACCGTCTTGGTCGGGTCGAAGGTGATCATGTCCAGCTGGGCCGCGCCCTCCTGGAGGATCGCCACGTAGCGGTCGCCGTCCTTGATGGTCCAGAACTCCTGCGCCTTGCCGTCGCTGGCGAAGGTGAAGGACTCCCTGGCTGCGGAGAACGCGGGGACATGCGCGGCATGCGGCGCGTCGGAAAGGCTGGAGATGATGGAGGAGAGAGTGTCGGCGTGCAGCGAGACCGCGATAAACGCCGATGCGAGGACAATGGAAGTATGCATTCTCATGGGACCATCGTAGCACATTGCCATTCCGCCGGGAAATTGCACATTCCGTCTATTAATGGGCTTTTTGCGACAAGAAGGGTTCCTTGCTTTCCTTTCAGGACCTGCACGTCGTAGGGGCGAGATCGAACTCCGAGACGATCCTGCGGATCTCGTCCGCGCCGGGATAGGGACGCCCGTTCGGATACGGCGCGCCGGCGTGTACGAGTTCAGGCAAAGAGAATTCTGGCATTCATGGCGTGGGGGGCGCGTGCCGTCATCGTTTCAGCTTCTGCACCATATTCCACGTGTCGCCGCCGGTCAGGCGCGTCTCGCCGCCGGTTTTCGCGGCCGTGAACAGGTAGCGGTTCCCATGGAAATCCAGCAGGAAGGGACGTTCCCGGCGCTGAAGTTCCAGAACGCCGCCGCCCGTCGTCGGCACGGTGAAACCATAGGCCGGGGCCGTGTCCTCGCACTCCCAATCGACCCCGTTGTCCGACACGAACAGCACACCGCCCTTTTCCAGTCCGGTGTACCGCCCCCGCCCGTCTTCGGCGAGCATGCGGTAGCGGCCCCCTTCCCTCCAGACGAACATGTCCTCGACGGGACCCCGTGGAAAGAGGTTGTCGTTCAGCACGGTGAACGGGGCGTCATAGCGCCTCGCGTGCGCCACGGAGACACGAAGGCATCCATCGCGGAAATAGAGGAAAACGCCGCCATCGGGAGCCTCGACGACGGCGGGGTTGTTCGCGTTGTCGGGAAGCGCGATTGCCTCGTCCGACCGGATCCACTCCCCATCGGGCCTGTCCGACACCGCGTATCCGATTTTACGGGTCTCGAACCGGCCATCGGGGCTTCCGATGTAGAAAAGCACGAACGCATCGCCCATCCGCGCGATGAAGGGGTTGTGCGCCATCAGGGAGTCCCAGCGGCCCCCGTCGCGGCGACCGAGGAGCGTCTTCACGTAGGAAAAGGGCTTCTCGGGCGAATCGGAAACCGCAAGGACGATTTCGGAATGCGTCATGTATCCGGCCGGAAAGGTCGCGCTCTTGTCCCATCTGGCCGCGAAGAGCCAGCATCGGCCCTCGAACTCGACTGCGGAGCCGCACCAGACGTAGCTTCCGTCCATCCGGAAGCCTGTCCCCGGGACAACTGGAAGCAAGGAATCGCAGAACGCCACGGACGGAGCCCTCCTTTTTTTCCTGGAAGCGGAAGCCGCGGACAACTAGCGCGCCGCGGCTTTCAGGATGTCCATGGCGGGGCCGGGGAAGCGCCCGAGGCCGTCCGGCCCGATGTTGATGAGGTAGTTGATGCCGAGGGCGTTGAGGTGCTCGCGGTTCGCCCGGATGGTGTCGGCGCTCTTCCAGAAGTGGTCGCGGTAGGAGAAGCCCCAGGTGTCGTTGAGGGTGCAGGCGCTCTCGTAGAGACCATAGGTGGAGGGCTTGAAGCCGCAGATGTCGTTCATGTCCTCGGAGGGGCGGATCTGGTCTAGCGGCTTGTCGGGGATCTCGTTGTCGCCGAGGGAGACGTAGTCGAAGATGCCGTTGCCGATTCGCGGGCTGATGAGGCAGCCGGGCTGGTTCTTCCGGACGATCTCCGCAATGCCCCGGCTCTGCTCCTCATTGAGCGTCATCGGGACGTCGAACCAGAGAAGAAGCAGGTCGCCGTACTGGGTGGTGATCTCCTCCACCTGCGGGAGAATCTTGCGCTCGTAGCAGCGGGCGTAGTCCTTCTTCGAGGCGTCGGGCCAGTCCCAGGAGTTGTCCCAGGACATGCCGTCGCAATGGATGTGGCGCGACTTGTAGCCGCCGCCGTCGGGATCGTGCCAGTCGAGGTCCTGCGAGTAGTAGAGCCCGAGCTTGAGGCCGTGGCGGTCGCAGGCGGTCGCGAGCTCCTCGATGAGGTCGCGACGGAAGGGCGTCGCGTCCACCGAGTTGTACCGGTCGACCTTCGAATGGTAGAGGCTGAACCCCTCGTGGTGCTTGGAGGTGACGACGAGGTACTTCATGCCGCAGTCGCGGGCGAACTGGACCCAGTCGTCGGCGTTGAACAGGACGGGGTTGAAGGCCTGGGCGAGCTTTTCGTACTCGGCGTTGCGGATCCCGTAGCGCGACTGGATCCACTCGGCGTAGGCGTGCTCCCACTGGCCCTTCCATTCGCCCCCGAGGAGCGAGTAGAGCCCGAAATGGACCATCATGCCGTAGCCGGCGTTGCGGAAGAAATCAATGGAGGCCCGAAGCCGGGGTGTGGTGTTCATGGCTAGAGCGTACCATACACCGGCATGTCGCCGGAGAAGTCGATGGAATAGCCTTCCTTGCCGTTGGAGATCTCGATGCGGCCGGGGCTCTGGCGGACGAACGGGCCGCCGTAGATGTTCCAGTTGTCGAAATCGACCGGGTTGCCGTCCTGCGTCGCGGCGCAGAGGCGGTTGCCGTGGCAGTCGCCGTTGGGGTCGGGCTGGAACGTCGCGGAGACAGAGCGGCCAAGGCCGTCCGTCCACGAAACCGCGCCATCGGAAAGGTACTTCGAGGTGTCCGGGATGCGCTTCGGGAGCGATTCGACGAGATCCGCGCCGCCCACGACGACGAAGAAGCCGGTGCGGCGGCCGGGGAAGCGGAGAATGGGCTCGGTGTTGCCCTTCTTGTCGGGGGGCGTCGCGCCGACCTCGCCCTTGCCGGCGAT
>JAZUKQ010000274.1:0-3408 GCA_045643325.1 Kiritimatiellia bacterium
CATGCGGAGGGAGAGGACATCCTTGCGAAGATCAACAGCGCGAGGAGGAGCCTTGGTATGACGGAACTGAAAACCACGGCCCCGCCACCTTTCGGAAAGAAGGCACGAAAAGGGAAATGTATTTGAGAATCGGCACACTAGCATCCCATAGACGTTTGATGACAAGGGAAAACTGCTTATTTTCATAGGGTTTCGCGTGGTTTTTCCGGCAAGGGTGTGCGCGTTCGCGGACGAATCATCGTGCTTTCCTCGGATGTCTGGTCGTCTGCTATCCCGTGGTTTTCGCGAAATACTTCTCGAATCCCGGAAGGTACGGGCATTTCACGGCGTCCGACACCGGCGCGCCGGGGCGTGCTGTCCCATAGCAGGAGAGCAGCCGCAAGAGGTCGGAATGCACCCAATAGCCGAAGACGCAGGAAACGACCGCTTTCCCGTCATCGGCGCGTGCGCATTCCTCGCTATGCTCCCGCGCGATTTGCTCCATGAATCCGCGGGGGAATCGGTTGAACGATCTGATGAAAACATGATAGAACCTTTTCATCGTTTGCCTTTCTTTTTGTGCTTGGGTTTTGAGGCACAATCACCCTGTCGCACTTCAAAAGAAGGCCAAACGATTTCCAATCACCCATTCTACGGGATGCCAGTGATTTTATTTGGTACGATTCAAGATATAGGTACTAACGTTTATATTGAAAGCGGCAAACCCGGGATTGTCCGGCCTCTTTCCCAAACGGCGACCTCGCGGCGGGTTTTGTCCGGTCTTCGGAGATATGGTATACTACGCGCCTTCCCGACGGAACCCTCGCCGCGCAAGGCGGCGTTTTCTCGAAAAAGGACGACATCATGAAGACAAAAACATTCAAGACCGAGGTGAGCCAGCTGCTGGACCTCGTCATCCACTCGCTCTATTCCAAAAAAGAGATTTTCCTCCGCGAGCTCGTCTCCAACGCCTCCGACGCCATCGACCGCGCGCGCTACGAGGGCCTCACCGACGCGGCCGTCCTCGCCGACGGCGCCGCGTTCCAGATCACCCTCACGCCCAACAAGGCCGAGAAGACCCTCGTCATCGAGGACAACGGCATCGGCATGAGCGCCGAGGAGGTCGAGAAGAACCTCGGCACCATCGCGAGCTCCGGCACCAAGGCCTTCCTCCAGAGTCTCAAGGACGCCGCCGACAAGCCCGAGATGATCGGCCAGTTCGGCGTCGGGTTCTATGCGGCGTTCATGGTCGCCAACAAGGTCGAGGTCGAGACGAAGCGCGTCGGCGCGGACGCCGTGACCTGGGTCTCCGAGGGCGCCGGGACGTACGACCTCGGCGAGAGTCCGAAAGAGACCCGAGGCACGAGGATCACCCTGTTCCTCAACGACGACCAGACCGACTTCCTCGACGCCTGGCGCATCGAGGACATCGTCCGCAAGTACTCCGATTTCGTCGCGTATCCGGTCGTCCTCAACCCCGACCCCTCCGTCCCGCCGCCCGAGAAGAAGGAGGGCGACAAGGAGGAGCCCAAGGCCCCGGAGCCCCGTACCCTGAACTCGATGAAGCCCATCTGGAAGCGCGGCAAAGACGAGCTCAAGGACGAGGACACCAACGAGTTCTACAAGCACCTCACGCACGACTGGAACGACCCGCTCGCCTACATCCACGTCGCGGCCGAGGGGACGACCGAGTTCAAGGCCCTCCTCTTCCTTCCGAAAGAGGCTCCGTACGACCTCTTCCTCGCGACCGACAAGCGGCACGGGCTCCAGCTCTATGTCCGCGGCGTCTTCATCGGCGACGACATCGAGGCGCTCCTTCCGAACTACCTGCGGTTCGTCAAGGGCGTCGTCGAGTCGAGCGACCTTCCGCTCAACGTCTCCCGCGAGATGCTGCAGGACGACGCGGTCGTCCGCCGCATCCGCAAGACGCTCGTTTCCCGCGTGCTCGGAAAGATCGAGGACCTCAAGAAGAACGCCGTCGCCGATTTCGACGCGTTCTACGACGCCTTCGGCCGTTGCCTGAAGGAAGGTCTTCACGAGGACTATGAGAACGCCGACAAGCTGAAGGACCTCGTCGCCTATCCCTCCACCTTCACCGAGGGGGAGAAGCGCACGTTCCTCAAGGACTACGTCTCCCGGATGAAGGAGGGTCAGAAGGACATCTACACGCTTTCCGCCGACGATCTCGACGCGGCGCGCAACTCCCCGCTCCTCGAGGCGTTCGCCAAGAAGGGATACGAGGTGCTGTTCTTCGTCGATCCGATCGACGAGTATGTCGCGCAGAGCTTCCGCGAGTATGACGGCAAGCAGCTCAAGAGCGTCGACCGCGGCGTCATCGACCTCGACGACGACGGCAAGGACGCCGACGCGAAGAAGAAGGCCGAGGAGGAGGAGGCGAAGGCCTTCGCCCCGCTTTTCGACGCGATCAAGGCCCGGCTCGCCGACACCGTCAAAGAGGTCCGCGTCTCGCACCGCCTGACGGGTTCCGCCTGCTGCCTTGTCGCCGACGAGTACGGACCCACGGCGCGGATGGAGCGGATTCTCCGCGCGATGCGCCAGAGCGTGCCCGACTCGAAGCGTGTCATGGAAATCAACCCCGGCCATCCGCTCATGAAGAAGCTGCTCGACATGGCGAAGGCGGACAAAGACGATCCCGCCCTTGCCGACAGCCTCGACCTTCTTGAGGCTCAGGCGCTTCTCTCCGAGGGCTCGCCCATCAAGAATCCGGCGCGCTTCTCGAAACTCCTGAGCGACCTGATGGCGAAATAACGGCCGGATTTTCCGGACCGTACGCCGAGCGCCGCGGTTCCCGGGTTGTCGGGGGCCGCGGCGTTTTCGTGCCCGGCGCGTTCCGGCGGGCGGACCGCGGACGCGTCCCGCGTCAGGGAGTCTCTTTCGGGAATTTCGTGTCGCTGTCGAGGAGGACGGTGACGGGGCCGTCGTTGCAGAGCGAGACTTTCATGTCCGCCGCGAAGACGCCGGTCCCGACGCGTTCCGGCCCGAGGATGCCCCGGACGTGTCCGACAAATTCCTCGTACAGCTTTTCCGCGGCGGCGGGATCGCCCGACAGCGCGAAGCCGGGCCGGTTGCCCTTGCGGGTGTCGGCGTAGAGCGTGAACTGGGAGACGAGCAGCGCGCCTCCCCCGATGTCCTGCACGGAGAGGTTCATGCGGTCCTCGGAGTCCCGGAAAATCCGGAGCGCGGTCGCCCGCCGGGCCAGGTAGAGCGCGTCCTCGGAGGTGTCGCCGGCCCGGCATCCGACAAGAATGAGGAGACCTTGGCCGATGGATCCGGCAGTTTTCCCGTCGATGTCGACGGAGGCGTGACTGACGCGTTGGATGAGAAGGCGCATGGTGAAATCGTGGGCTGGCGGCGGCTTCGGCGCGGTCCGCGGGAAGGCGGGACCGGGAACGGATCAGGAGTCGGGGA
>JAZUKQ010000275.1:0-7627 GCA_045643325.1 Kiritimatiellia bacterium
GGGAGGCGGGAAGGGCCGGCGCATGGGCGACGACGCGGAAGCCCTCGGCGCGGAGCGCCGCGTGGGCCGGGCTTTCCGGCGCGCCGTCGAACAGAACGATGTCGGAAGCGTGGACTCCCCGACGGACAAGCAGTTCCGCGGCGGCTTTCCCGCTCGTTCCCGAACCGAGGATCCAGTAGGCGCTCATGCGAGATGTTTCCAGATTTCGAATGGACGGGGGCGCGGGCCCGGGGACTACGGCGCGGGTTCCGCCGCCGGCGCGGGCGCGGATTCCTCCGGCGCGGGGTGGACCTGCTCGGTCCGGTCGACATTTTTAAGGAAAAGTCTCGCGACGAGACTGTCCTTTCCGACGAAGCCGCGCTGGACGAGAAGACAGATGGCCGTGACGGCGACGCCCGCGAGAAGGACGCCCGCGACGTTCGCCACGAAGAACTTGCGGGGGCGGAGGCGGAGGAGATACGCTCCGAAGGCTCCGGTGTAGACGCCCGTGCCGGGCAGGGGGACGCCGATGAAGAGCGCGACACCCCATTCGCCGTACTTCTCCACATAGGGGCGGAGCTTTTCCTGACGGCGCTCGAGACGCGGCCAGACCGCGCGCTCGAACCATCCCCATTTCCGGAGCAGTTGGAACACGGGGCCCATGATGCCGAAGACGAGAAGTCCGACAAGGACGTTCGAGACGGCGCAGACGAGGAAGACGAGCTCCCACGCGACATCGGTGCCGAACACGCCGTACGGGATGGAGGCGCGGAGCTCCAGTCCGGGAATGAACGTGATGGCGAACATCAGAAAAAGGGCGGCGGGCATGACGGAGAAAGACGTTTCGGGACGGAATCAGGAAAGACGGGGCGTGACGGAGGGACGCGGAGCGGCCGGCGGTCACAAAAAATCCGTGCTTCCCGCGGGGCGGAAAACACGGATTTCCGGCAGAGCGCGCCCGGCGCGTTCCGCTTACTTGCGGCCGACGATGCGGTCGGCGTATTCGCCGGTGCGGGTGTCGATGCGGACCCAGTCGCCCTCTTCGACGAAAATCGGGACCATGAACTCGTAGCCGCCCTCGGCGGTCGCGGGCTTCATGACCTTGCCGGCGGCGGTGTTGCCCTTGACGGCGGGGTCGGACTTCACGATCTTGCGCTCGATGAAGGTCGGAAACTCGACTTCGATCGGATTCCCGTTAAAGAAGTTGATGGTGCACTCGAGGTCGTCGGAGAGGAAGTACTTCTTGTTGCCGAGGACGGAGGCGGGCACGGGAGTCTCCTCGAAGTTCTCGTCGGAGAAGATGAAGTGGGCGCCGTCCTCGTAGGAGTAGTGGACCGTCTTGGACTCGAGGTCGGGCTTCTCGAACTCGTCGTTCTCGCGGAAGTTCTTGACGAAGGTGTTCTCCGAGAGGATGCTCTTGAGGCGGCAAGTGTAGATGGACTGGCCTTTGCCCGGCTTGGTGAACTGGTATTCGGTAATTTCGTAGGGCTGGCCTTCGAAAAGGATTTTGAGGCCTTTGCGCAGATCGGAAGCGGTGTATGGCATGGGATGAGTCTCCTGGTTTGTAGGAAGGCGGAAGTATACACCTTTCCTTGCGCGGGGGCAAGGGGGGACGTTCTTTTCTTTTCGGTTTTCGGCTTTACCCCCTTCCATCTCCGCTCCGTTTTTGCTACACTACGCTCTGCATTTTGCACGATAGGACTTTTTTTAACTTGGAACTTTCCCATGTCCACCATCCGAAACATTTGGAATATCAAGGAACTCCGTAACCGGATTCTGTTCACGCTCGGTCTGATTTTCATCTGCCGCATGATGACCACCGTCCCGACTCCCGGCGTGAACGGCGCGGCGATCGCCGAGGCCATGAAGAACGCGGCCCAGAGCGGCGCCGGCGGTTTCCTCGGCATGTTCGACCTGTTCTCCGGCGGCGCGCTCTCCCAGTTCGCGGTCGGCACGCTCAACATCTGGCCGTACATCTCCGCGCAGATCATCATCCAGTTGATGACCGCCATCATCCCCTCTCTCGAGCGCATGGCGCGCGAGGGCGACGTCGGCCGCCAGAAGCTCAATCAGGTCACGCGCTATCTTACGCTCATTCTCTGCGTCGGCCAATCCCTCGCGCTCGCGCTCTCGCTGGAGAAGCCCGGCGCCTTCGGCATCGATGGTTCGCTCGTCTATTCCCCGGGTTGGGGCTTCCGTCTGCTCACCATCCTCTGCATGACCTCCGCCACGATGTTCATGATGTGGCTCGGCGAGCAGATCACCGCGCGCGGCATCGGCAACGGCGGTTCGATGATCATCATGATCAACATCGTCTCCCGTCTCCCCGTCGCCATTGTCCAGGCGCTCGAGTCCTATAAGGCCGGCGGCTTCAACTTCGTGCAGCTTGTCTTTCTCGTCCTTCTCGCCGCGTTCGTCTTCGCCGGCACGGTGGCCTTGACGCTCGGTCTCCGCCGTGTGCCGATCCACACCGCCCGCCGTTCGGTCGGCGGCCGCACCGCCGCGGGTCTCGCGACCTCCTACATGCCGCTCCGCGTCAACTTCTCCGGCGTCATGCCGATCATCTTCGCCGGTCCGATTATGATGGCCGCGGGATGGCTCTTCTCGAAGTGCAACGCCAACTGGCTCTTCTGGCTCAAGGACTTCGGCAACGCGCTCTCCCGGAGCCATGGCTGGACGTACATGATTGTCTACGCCATTCTGATTCTCTTCTTCTCCTTCTTCTGGGTCGCGACCCAGTTCAACGCCGTCCGTATCGCGGACGATCTTAAGCGCTCCGGCGGCTATGTCCCCGGCATCCGTCCCGGACTTCCCACGGCCGAGTTCCTCGACGCCACGATGACCCGTGTCACCTTCATCGGCGCGATCGGTCTCGTGATTATCGCCATCCTTCCGGCGATTGTCCAGCGCTGGCTCAGCGTCCCCAATGGTCTCGCGAGCTTCCTCGGCGGCACCTCGCTCCTCATCATCGTGGGCGTCGGGCTCGACACGCTCCGTCAGGTCGAGGCCTATTTGGTCGTCCGGAACTATGACGGATTCCTCCGTCACGGCCGTCTCCGCGGCCGCCGCGGGTAGGATTCCCGTTCGAAGGCAACGCCCTCTGTGGCGCGGAAAGACCGGCAGCGCGCTGCCGGTCTTTTTGTTTAATCGGCCGGGGAGGCGGTCGAGATCGTGCTGTCGTTTCAGGGCGAAGAAACGGGGAAGGACGGCGTCCGGGCGTCGGGGCGGACATCGTGGCCGGCCCCTTCCCGGACGTCATGGCCGGCCTTTTCCCGGTCGGGAGGCGAAAGGGCGCGGTCGGGGAAGGGAAGCCCGGAATCGCATGGAGAGGAAACGGATTCGCGATCCACTGGGTTGGGTAGAGAAGGAACGGCCTCCCGGACGGCGCCTGGGGCTTGGGGGACGATGACGGGCGGCGGGATGTCGTCCGGCGGTCGGAAGGAGTCGTCCTTTTCCCGTGCCTCGTTTTTTCCGCACCGTAATTTCATTTTACCGGAACAGGGCGGGAGGAAAGCGGTTTCGCGGAAGCGATGAAGGGCTTAAAAAGAAAAGGTCCGCGGACGAAACGCCCGCGGACCGTGGTTGACCGTCGTCCAACCGATATGTTGATCCGCTACTTGATAATCGTGATTTTGCGGGTAGCGGTTTCCTTCACTTTCGGAAGGCGGATGGAGAGGACGCCCAGCGCATATTTCGCCTCGATGTGTTCCTCGTCAACCGGGAAAGGAAGTTCAAACGTGCGGGAGAAGGTCTTCGCCTCTTCAGCGGCTTCGGACGGGAGATGGCGCTCGGGAACGGGGCCCTCGACGCGCAGCGTGTTTTTCTCCATCGAAAGGGTAATCGCGTCCGGATCGACGCCGGGGACTTCGAGGTCGACGACGGCCTCGTTCTCCTCCACGCGGGTGGCGGCGTTCGGGAACGCGGTGCCGCGGAGGACAGAGTCGCCGACTTTCATCCAGTCCTCAAACACTTTGAACGGGTTGTTTTCGGGGAGGACGTTCGTGAAGGGGGTGAAAATGTACATGTGAATCTCCTTAGGTTGTTGGTTGATGTTGTGTGCCGTCGCGTTTCGCATCGGCAGTTGTTTTTGCACTGTCCGTGACACCCCATGACAGGGAAAAATGGTAGCAGATATGTGACAAAAAGACTCTATTTGTATGTCATTTTGCGACAGATTTCGGCGTGCTTTGATTTGTGAAATATAATTCCATATTGACACAAAACTGAAAAACATATAAAAACACAAGTAAAATTAGCGAAAAAGTTTTTGAATTTGTACGCCGATGCCCAAAAACCGGGAAAAAGACCAGCGTTAGAATTTTCGGGAGTAGGAGAAGCCCAGCGTGTCGGCGCGGAGATTCCGAAACTGGACTTCGGTACCGGAGAGCTCGCGGTCGGTGGGGTGGATGTGGACCCGCATCACGTCGAACGAGAGCGCCCAGTCGTTCCGGGCGAATGTGAGACCTGCGCCGAATTGGTCGCGGTCGCCCGCGGGACACATCGTGTCGGGATAGCCCGCATTCGTCGGATCCTCGTCGAACGAGTAGCCGACCTGAGCCTTCCAGCTGTCCGTCAGGGCATATTCCGCGCCGACCGAGTAGCGCATCGTGTCGTGCCAGTTCTTCGGCCCAAGCTGGTCTGGCACCGCCGGGGTGTCGAACCGCATGTCCAGCGACTCGATGGAACTCCATCCGGTCCACGTCAGGTTCGCGCCGAGCGAGAGGCGATCCGTCGCCTGCCAGTTGAGACCCGCCATGACCGACTGCGGCATGGTGATGGGTCCGTGGACACCGAGCGTCCGGCCGAGATCCGAGAATTCCGCGCGACCTTCCTCCTCGAACGAGGTCTCCGCGCGGTAGACGAGACCGGCCCGGAGCGTGTCCGTAAGCCGGTAGGAGGCCGCGGCCAGCCACGAGCACGCCCAGTCGTCCACATCGAGATGGAAGTATGTTCCGTAGGACGGGAGCATCCGGTCGTTCACGATATTGAGATATACGACACGGAGCCCCGCGGCGAGGGCGAGGTCGTCCGTCGCCTGCCAAGCGATTTCGGGACTCGCCGTGAAGCTGATCAGCGTCGATTTGCAGCTGTCGGCCGCGAGGGGCCAGTCGCGCCGGTTCTCGTATTTTGTCCCGAGCCCGTATTCGGGATAGACGCCGAATCCCGCGTACAGGCTGTCTCCGAGTCCGCCTCCGAGGAAGACGTGGGGCAGGGGATAGACCGATTCGTCCTGGTCTGTCGTGACGCCTTTCGCCCGGGTGTCGTAGTCGGGCCGGCAGAAGGTCGTTCCGAGCATGAACTCCCAGCGGCCGCTGTCAAGCTCCGCGAGATTGGCCGGGTTGTAGTAGACGGACGAGACGTCGCGCGTCGAGCCGACCAGCGTGCCTTGGAGCGCGTTGCCGCGCGCGCTCATCTCGTTGAGACCGAATCCGGCGCCCCGGGCGAGAAGCGCGGACGAAATAAAAAACGCGGGCGAAAGCATGGAACGGACGTGGAAAAATGCATTCATGATGTTTGGTGGCGCAGGATGAAACGGATTGCTCGAAAACGGAGCCCTATTTTAATCATGCGGTTTTTCCCGTCCAATAAAAGCTTCGCATGATAAAAACAAGATATGCGGATCCGGAATATCTTGGTAGAATGGGCGTCGGTCCGGATTCGGACCAGCAGGAGCGCAACATGGAACTTCGGAATTTGAGAACCTTCCGCGTTGTCGCGCGTCGGGGAAACCTCTCCCGCGCGGCGGAGGACCTTCACACCGTGCAGCCGAACGTCTCGCGTCAGCTCATCGAGCTTGCGGACGAGATCGGCGCGCCGCTTTTCATCCGTCACAAGCACGGCGTGTCGCTCACGGGCGCCGGGGCGAGGCTTCTGGAGCGTGTCACTCCGTTTCTCGACCACGCGGACCGTCTGGAGGCGGCGCTCAAAGATTTCGACGAGGAGGTTGCCGGCGACCTCACCATCGGAGACTGCGAGACGAACACATGGCCGCAGTTGTTCGACGCGGCGAAGGCGACGTATACGCGTTTTCCGAAAATCCGGTACCACATTTTCAGCGGCGACACGGCGGAGCTTCTTCTCCGGCTTGATTTCGGCGAGTTGGATTTCGCGGTGCTTCCCGAGCCGTTCGACCGGAGCGGATACGGAAAAATCCCGCTTTCCGGCGCGTCCCGCTGGGGCGTCCTGTTCCGGAAGGACTCCGTTCTCGCGCGGAAGAGGCGCCTTTCGCTTAAGGACCTCGCGGACACGCCGATTCTCCTTCCCAGGGAGGACGGGGTGAACACCGCGTTTCAGGAATGGTATGAGAAATCCATTTCGAGCCTTTTCTGCGTGGGGACCTATCGGCTTCCGTCGCAGGTGGTGTCCATCGTCGGGTCCGGACTTTGCTGCGCCTGCGGTCTCGAGCGGTCGCTCGTCCCGTTTCAGGGAGAAAAGCTCAAATTCGTCCCCTTCGACATGGAGCGGACGGTCTCGTTCTGCTTCACCTGGCGGGAGGACCGGCCGCTGTCCAGGCAGGCGGAGGTGTTCCTGAAGAACGTTCCGGACTGACCGTGGCGCTTCTTCCGCCGGGACGCGCGCGGCGGGCGGATCTCACGAGTATTGGACGCCGCCGGACTCCGCGACGAGCCGGGGTTCGGGAGAATCGGGAAGTCCGCAGAGGGGCGGGGGCGCGGGGAAAACGCGGGAAGGAGAGCCGGGCGCGGACGGAATCTCCCGCGCCGGCGGATGGCGGGCGGGCGCGCCGCATCTCTTCAGGAAGCGGTCCAGACGCGCGCGGAGACGCTCCTCGTTCTTGAGTTCGCATTCCCAGATGGTCATCACGTGCCATCCGTCGCGGCGGAGTTCGGCGACGACGCGTTTGTCCCGCGCCTTGTTGCGGGTGATTTTCTCGGTCCAGAATTTCTTGTGCGTCGCCGGTTTCCCGCGTTTCCCGAGACAGGAGTGGCCGTGCCAGAAACATCCGTTGACGAAGAGCACGATTTTGCGGCCTTTGAACACGATGTCCGGCGAGCCGGGAAGTCCGCGGACATGGAGCCGGTAGCCCGGATATCCGAGCTCGCGCACGATACGGCGGACCCGGAGTTCAGGCTTCGTGTCCGTCGAGCGAATGTGCGACATGCAGCGGTGGCGCTGCTCTGGGGTCATCGTGTCCATGATGTGGGGTGGATTTCCGAACAAGATTCCGGCGGTGCGGGACTCCCAATACGAAGGGCCTTCCGCGCCGCCTTCGGAATCGGTTCCGGCCAGCATACGCCAATGGAAATCTGAATCCTATCCTACCATGAAGCCCTCGCGGAACACAAGAGAGGGGAAAAGGTCGGATTTTGTCCTATCAAAACATTCGGACCGGCGGGCGCGGCAAAACGTTGTCCCCCGAACTGCCGTCCGGCCCGGCCGAGGATATGCGCGGGGAACTGGTCGCGGCGGAGGGCGTGTGCGCGTTCGCGGACGAATCACCGTGCTTTCCACGGATGTCCGGCCGTCCGCTATCCCATGGTTTTCGCGAAAGACGTCTCGAATCCCGGAAGGTACGGGCCTTTCACGGCGTCCGACACCGGCGCGCCGGGGCGTGCTGTCCCATCGCAGGAGAGCCGCCGCAAGAGGTCGGAATACACCCCATGGCCGAAGACGCGTGGGGCGACCGCCT
>JAZUKQ010000276.1:0-13116 GCA_045643325.1 Kiritimatiellia bacterium
AGCTTGCTCCGGCCCCCTTGAGGGGGCTGTCGGCGGAGCCGACTGGGGGTGTTTTCCGGGGGCGAAGGCAACACCCTCCGGCGCTTCGCGCCACCTCCCTCGGAGGGAGGCGCCTGCGGCGGGCTACGGCCCTTCAGGGAGTCGCGCGTCCGCTTTCGGGCGAGCCCGGTCCATCATGCGGCAAACCGCCGGGAACCGGGAGAAAAAGCGAAGTGTCGGAACAATTCAGCCGTCCCCGTCCCGCACGAACGCGGGACAACGCATTGTTTCGCCCGTCCCGAAGTTTTGCCTTTACAAACCGCCGGATTCTTGGAAAAATATGTCAGCCCCATGATGAGGCGCTTTTCACGATTTTCGACGGTTTTACCCTCTCTTTTCAACCATGGCGGAAAAAAACACCCCTAACGTAGCCCACGGCGCCAAAGAGTCCTTCCAGGAGTCCACCAAGCTGAATATCAGCGGCGGATGGATTTCGCTCGCTCTGGGCGCCGTGGCGTTCATCGTCTATCTGATCACGCTCGCCAAAGGCCCGCAGCCCGGCGTTTCGTCCGATCTGGCGGTGAGCGCGCTCGGCATCTCGCCCAACTTCTCCCCGATGCACTTCCTCTGGAGGAAGATCGTCGCCGCGGTCGCGGGGCTCGGCGGCGCGAACGCGTCGGCGGCCATCCACATGACCAGCGCGCTGTTCGGCGCGGTCGCGGCCGGGCTCTGCTACAGCGTGATGGTCCGGGCCCTCTCCCTCGTCATCGACCCGCTGCAGGCCGCGAAGCTTCCGGCCGCCCAGCAGAGCCTCGCGGTCAATACCGCCAAGCGGGCCGTCCGGCTCGGCGGAATCTGCGCCTCGCTCGCCCTGGCCTTCTGCATCCCGTTCTGGATCTCCGCGACGGCCTGCTACTATCATCCGTTCTATATCGCCTGGCTGCTCCTCGCCCTGAACCTGTTCTTCGCGTACTATCAGTCGTCCGACGACCGGATTCTCTTCGCCTGGGCCGTCGTCCACGTCGCCGGCATGACGCAGACCTCCGTCTTCATCGACTTCTTCCCGTTCCTCGGAGCGCTCGTCCTTTTCAAAATCCTCTCCGGCAAGACGACGTCCTACCTCCGCCCCATCCTCATCGCGGCGGTCGGCGGGCTCATCGGCTCCGCCCTGCTCCTCGTCTCGGCGAACGCGTTCGTCCACAGCCCCGGATGCGAGCTCGCCTGGGGCACGAGCGCGACCTTCGCCCGCGCCGTCAAGACGCTCGCGCACGCGCTCTGGGCCGGCACGCGGGGCAACATCATGCGCGCCCCGTGGCTCATTCTCGTCGGGCTCTCCATCGCCCCCTGGTGCGCCGCGATCGTCACGGCCTCCCGCGCCATCAACGGGGAGAAGTCGCTGAGCTTCTACGGCCTTCACACCATCATCGCCGTCATCTCCGTCCTCGTCGTCCTCGACTTCCGCGCGTCGCCCTGGCGTTTCCTCGGGATCTCCAACACCACCATCGTCCCGTACCTTCTCACGGCCCAGACGTTCGGCTATGTCGCGACGTACCTCTATCTGCTTCCCGGCATGATTTTCGAGTACGGGACCAACGAACGGCTCTGCGCCCGCCTCCGCGCCGCCGTCGCCGTCGTCTTCCCGCTCATCGCCGTCGTCGCCGCCGTCTCCAACGGAGTCAACGAGACGAACAACCGGTACTCCGGCCTCTTCTCGGCCTATGCCGACGAGATGCTCGACAGCATGGACGGCCGGACCTGGCTCGCGACCAACGGCATTCTGGACAACGTCCTCCGCCTCCGCGCCCACGAGCGCGGCCAGACGTTCGAGACGATCAACCTCGCCGCGCCCTTCTCGCCGACGGCCATCAAGCGCATCCAGCAGAAACTCGACAACGTCCAGCTCAAGAATTCCGCGACCATGGGCCTGGTCACCCTCGTCCAAGAGTGGATCACCCTCCATCCGGAGGACGTCACCCAGAGCCTCGCGCTCTCCATCCTCCCCGATTTCTGGGGTCTCGGGAAATACCAGACGCTCCCGAACGGGCTCGTTTTCCTCGGAACGACCGACGAGGAGCTGAAAAAGATCGACCCCGACGCGACGCTCGCGAAACACGAGGCCATGTGGAAAGAGTTTTCGGACCGCTTCGAGGCCGTTCCGAAATCCGCGCCTTTCCGTGTCCGCGCCTATATCGACCAGATCATGCGGACGCAGCTGAGCTTCGTCGGCAACAACTTGGGCTATCTGTTCTCCACCCTGTCGCGGACCGAGGGCTTCGACGCCGCGACGAAAAAGAAATACGCCGATCTCGCGTATGCCGTGTACGGGAAAATCCACGAGCTCGACCCGAGGAACATCAGCGCCCTTCTCAACTGGTCCATCTATGTCTTCGACCGCGATCCCTCGCTCAAGGAGAAGGCGATCGCCGATCTCGACGAACTCAAGAAGAGTATCGATGTCTCCATCTCCGGTCTCCCGCTCTGGAGCCTGTCCCGCGTCTTCGGCTACGTCGAGAACCCGCGGGCCTTCGCCGAACTCGGATGGGCCTGGGCCAACACCGGGCAGCCGAACCTCGCCATGCAGGCCATCGCCACCGCCGAGGCCGCGGTTCCCGAGGAACGCCGCTCGAAACTGAAGGCGGTCTCCGCGAAACTCAGCCTCCTCGCGAACAAGCCGAAGGAGTCGGAGCGCGTGTACTACGAGATGCTCGTCGAGGACCCCGGCGACCTCACCGCCCTCATGGGCCTCGCCAACCTCAACGCCATCTCCGGCAACACCGCCCAGGCGCGCGAGTTCCTCAACCGCGCGAAGGAGGCCGGCGAGTCCGCGACGCCCCTCAAGCTCACCTCGGCGCTCATCTACTACGCGGAGGGAGAACATGTGCTCGCGCGCGCCATCCTCCAGGAGATTGTCGATGTCGAGCCCCAGAACACCAGCGCCTGGTCGCTTCTCTGCATCGTCCTCAACGAACAGAAGGACATTCCCGGAATGAAGGAGGCCGTCCGCCACCTCGAGACCGCCGTGGGCACCGAGCACTTCCAGACCCTCATCGCCCGCGCCGTCCTCGCGGAACTCGGCGAGAACGAGAACGGCGAGTCGCTCGACGCCGCGGAACGTCTCCGGGCCGCCCGCGACATCTATGTCCGCGCGAGCCGCCAGCAGCCGGCCAACGTCGTCCTTCTCGGGCAAATCCTCTCCCTCGATTTCCGCCTCAACGACAAACTCCACGCCCGCGAGGACGCGATGAAACTCCTCCGGCTCGACCTCAACCACTCGTTCGCCAACTACGTGATGGGATCGCTCTCCATCGACAGCGAGGCGTTCTCCGAGGCCGAGGCCTACCTCCGCCGCTCGGTCGAGGCCGCCCCGGGCATCGCGAACCTCAACGACCTCGCCTATGTCCTCTACCGCCTCGGACAAATCGAGGAGGCCGGCGTCCGTGTCCAGCAGGCGTTCAATCTGGACGGCGCGGACCAGATATACGCGCTCTGGGACACGAACGGTCTCGTCCTGCTCGCCCAAGGAAAGGTCGAAGAGGCCCAAACGGCCTTCCGGCACGCGCTCGACCTCTTCGGTGAGGACCTCCGGATCTCCGTCCATCTGGCCGACGCCGAAAGCCGGCTCGGGCACAAGGAACGCGCCACCGAGCTCATCCGCACCATCGCCAAGGACGCCGACTCGCTCCCGCGCATCGACCGCAAGCTTTTCGACGAGCTTCACCTGAAGGTCACCGGCACCCGCTACAACAAAAACAACTACCAGTAGGCACGCGCCTCCCCGGCACCGTTTCACCCCACCGTTTCACCCAACCATTTCACGCGCGCCGGCGAACGGCGCGCCCTCCAAGGGAAATCCCATGAAATCCATTCTCAACTTCATCGACGCCCAAATGGACACCTTCCGCAGCGGACACGGTATCCACGCGACCATCGCCTTCCTGCTCCAGATCGCCGTTGTCGCCACCGCCTACCCCATCCTCCGGTTCTGGTTCGTCACATGGAATCTCGCCGCCGAACTCGCCCCGGGATTCTTCGGCTGGGTGGCCGTCGTCCTCTGGCAGGCCGCGTTTCTCGCCGCCTCGTTCCTCTCCCTCCGCGAGCTTTATCGCCGCCTCGACAATGTCCGGGAGCTTCCCGACCGCCGCTATGACATCGCCCCGATGTTCGGCGAGATCATCCACGGCGTCGGAGAGGCCGTCTTCCTCGGAACCTGCGTCATGGCCGTTCCCGCCTGCATCGTCGTCTGGTCCAGCCGCTCTCTCGCCAGAGCCGTCTTCCACGTCGCGGGAGCCCGGTTCCTCGACGGCGTCTTCATCGGCTTCGGCATGGCCGTCTTCGGACTCGTCACCCTCGTCTCGACCTACTTCCTGGCGGAACTTCTGACCGCGTTCTTCGACATCGCCGAGAATACCGCCGGTCTCAAAAAAGCCGCCCCCGCGCCTGCCGCGACCCCGGACGAAAAGCCCGCTTCCTCCTCCGCCCCCGCCGGGTCCGACGAGTGCGTCGAGGCCGTCGTCGAGAAATGATGCGGGCGATTCTGCGCATCGCGGGCACGACCGCGCTCGAAGGTCTCCAGCAGCCTGTCGCGCTTCTCCTGACGCTTACCGCCTGCGCGATTACCGGGCTCGGCCCCCTTGTCCACCTTTTCTCGTTCGGGGAGGAGGGCCGGCTCGCGCGCGACAGCGGACTCGCCGCGCTCATGGTTCTCGGGCTCGTCTCGGTCGCCTTCACGGCCTCCGCCACTATCTACGACGAGCTCCGCCGGGGCACGGCCTCCGCCGTCCTCGCGAAACCTGTCTCCAGAGCCCAGTTCCTCCTCGGGAAATGGCTCGGGGTCGCCTCCTGCGTCCTCCTTTTCTCCCTCACGGTCACGCTCTCGACACTCCTCGCCGAACGGACCGCCGAGCATTTCGTCGAGACGGACGTCTTCCTCGGCTCCTGCGTGGATAAATATACCGGTCTCGGCAGTCTCGCGGCCCTCGCCGCCGCGCTCCTTCTCGCCGCCGCGCTCAACTACGCGAAAGAGGTCCGTTTCGGACGTGCCGCGCTCCTGTTCCTTCCCGCCGGGCAGCTTCTGGTCCTTCTCCTCTGCGGATTCGTCGACCGGACCGGCGCGTCCCCCGCCGGCGGCTATGCGCTCCAAATCAACGCGCGGGTCCTCCCGGCGGCCGCGCTCGTCACCCTGCTCCTTCTCGTCTACACCGCCGTGGCGACCGCCCTCTCCACCCGCCTGCGCGCGGCGCCCGTCGTCCTGTCCCTTGTCGGGCTCCTCTTTTTCGGGTTTCTCGCCGAACGGCTCTTCATCGCCGGATCGATCCCTGTCCTGCGCCCCCTCTATCTTCTCGTCCCCGACGTGCAGAACTTCTGGCGCACCGACGCGGTCGCCAACGGCGGCGCGATCCCTCTTTCCTACCTTTTTCTCAGCGTTCTCTCCGCCGCCTGCGGCATCGCCTTCTGGCTTCTCCTCGGCATCGCCTCGCTCTCCCGGAAAGACGTCGGATAACCCAAAAGTTCCGCTCCGAAAATGATTCCCTCCCGCGTCGTCCTCTCCATCCATACGGAGAGGCTCATCCAGAACTACCGCCGCATCGCCGACGCCGTCGCCCCCTCCAAGGTCATCGCCGTCCTCAAGGCCGACGCCTACGGGCTCGGACTTGCCAACGTCGTCGAGCCGCTCGCCAACTGCGGCATCGCCGCCATCGCCGTCGCGGAACTCCGCGAAGGTCTCGCCGCCGCCCCGTACGGTCTCCCCGTCATCATCCTCGGAGGGCTCCTTCCCGACGAGCTCGAGCCCGCCGTCGAGGCCGGGCTCCGGATTCCCGTGCCAGATCTCGAGTCCGCGCGCCGCGTCTCCGAGATCGCCCTCAAACGGCGCACGACCGTCCGGGTCCATGTTCCTCTCGACACCGGCATGGGCCGCGTCGGTTTCCGCGCCGAGGATCCCGCGACGCCGGCCGCCATCGCCTCGGTCGCGCGTCTCCCGGGCCTCGAGCTCGAGGGCATGTACTCCCACTTCCCGATGGCGTACAAATACGCCTCGGACTTCACGCTCCGCCAGATCGATCTCTATCGCGCGGTCGCCTCCGCCGTCGAGGCGCTCGGCGTCCCGATCCCCTGGAAACATTTCGCCAACAGCGACGCGATCAACAACTTCCCCGTCGCGGCCCGCCCCCCGTTCACCCACGTCCGCACCGGCATCAACCTCTGGGGCTCGTTCGACATCGAGGGAAAGCGCTCGCTCCAGCTCGAGTCCGTCCTCACCCTGACAACCCATCTCGCCCAGGTCCGGACCCTTCCCACCGGCGCCACGGTCGGCTACGGCGCCACGTTCACCACGCCCGTCCCCATGCGCGTCGGAACCGTCGCCGCCGGCTATGCCGACGGTCTGCCCCTCGCCCTCTCCAACCGCGGCCATGTCCTCGTCCGGGGCAAAGCCTGCCCCGTGCTCGGCCGCGTCTGCATGGACTATGTCTCCGTCTCGCTGGAGCAGGTTCCCGACGCCGCCTATGGAGACGAGGTCACCTTGGTCGGCGGGACCGGTCCCCACGCCGTCACCATCGAGGACTGGGCGACCTTCAAGGGGACGCATCCCTACGAGGTGCTCTGCTCCATCGGGTCCCGCGTCCAGCGCCTCCGCGTCTAGTCCATGCTGACCGTCTATCTGTCCGACAATCTTCCCGTGCTCCGGAGCCTTCCGGACGGCTCGGTCGACCTCATCTACATCGACCCGCCCTTCAATACCGGCCGCGCGCAGTCACGTACGGTCCTCAAGACGACCGGCACCCTGGAAACCGGCGACCGCACCGGATTCGGCGGCCGCCGATATGTCACGGAGCGGGGCGAGACGCGGGCCTATTCCGACTCGTTCGACGATTTTCCCGCGTTTCTCGAGCCCCGGCTCCGCGAGGCCCGGCGCATCCTGAAGCCGGACGGATCGCTGTTCGTCCATCTCGACTTCCGGGAGGTCCACTATATCAAGGTCCTCCTCGACTCGCTCTTCGGACGCGACTCGTTCATCAACGAGATCATCTGGGCCTACGACTACGGCGCGCGCTCGAAATCCAAATGGCCCGCCAAACACGACAACATCCTCTGGTACGCGAAGGATCCCGAAAACTATCAGTTCCACCTCGACGCCTGCGACCGCGTGCCATACCTCGCCCCGTCCCTTGTCGGGCCCGAAAAGGCCGCCCGCGGAAAGCTTCCCACCGACACGTGGTGGCACACCATCGTCCCGACCAACGGCAAAGAGAAGACCGGGTATCCTACCCAGAAACCGCGCGGCATCGTCGACCGGATCGTCAACGTCCATTCCTCCCCGGGCGACACGCTGCTGGACTTCTTCGCCGGAAGCGGAACCCTCGGCGAGTCCGCAGCCGTCCACGGACGGGACTGCATCCTCGTCGACTCCAATCCGGAAGCCGTCGAGATCATGCGCCGCCGTTTCGCCCCCTTCTCCGCGAACTTCGTCACCGACATTCCCGGAACCTGATTCCCCGCCCTCCTGTTTCCATATCTCTCCCCCTTCCCCATGCTCGCCTACCTCTTCGATATGGACGGCACCCTCGTCGACAACGCCGCCTACCATGTCCTCTCCTGGCGCGAATACGCGCGCCGCGAACTTCATCTGGAGGTCTCCGAGAAGACCGTCACGGACCTCCTCGGACGTACGACCGCCGGCTATTTGGAGGCGCTCCTGGGACGCGCCCCGACGCCGGAAGAAGTCCGTGAGACCGTGGCCGGGAAAGAGCGGATCTACCGGGAGCTCTATCGTCCGCATGTCCGCCCCGTCGCCGGTCTTCTCGGACTTCTCGAACGGGCGAAGGCCGCGAACATCCCGTGCGCCGTCGCGACGGGCGGTCCCCGGGAAAACATCGATTTCATTCTCGACACCCTCGGCATCCGCCCGTACTTCTCCGCGCTTCTCGGCGACACCGACGCGCCCCGGGGCAAACCCGCTCCCGACATCTATCTCGCCGCCGCGAAGGCGCTCGGCGCCGATCCCCGGGACTGCGTGGTCTTCGAGGACGGGCTTCCCGGCATCGCCTCGGGAAAGGCCGCCGGCTGCAAAGTCGTCGCCGTCACCACGACGTTCACGGCCGACGCCCTGCGCGCCTTCACCCCCGCCCCCGACCTCATCGTCGGCTCCTTCGACGAAGTGCGGCTTTAGGCGGGAGCTCCGCGTCTTTCCGGTCCGCCCTCCCGTGGATATCGGCTTCCGCCCCGCGGGGGGCCGCGCGCCGCGTGGATCGGCGCCGCCGATAGCTTACCGGAGCGCTCCCCACAACGTCTCGGGATCCCGGGAAAGCGGGTCGACCCGCACGATTTCCAGCCCCAGCGCGTCCACAAGCGGCTTCACGCGCTCCGCCTCGGAATCGCTCTGCACCCAAACCGTTTGGATGCCCTCGGCTTTCACGCGCTCCATCAAAAGCGACAACGACTTCGGGGTAGGCTCCGCGCCGTCCTTCTCGACGGCCAGCTGCTCGAGTCCGTACGCCTCCGCGAAAGCCCCCCAGGCGGGATGATACGCGAGAAACACTTTCTTTCCGGACCACTTCGCCCTCAGTTCGGCGTCTTTCTCGGCCATCCTCTTTTTGAACGCGGCGAGCCGTTCCGCCCACGCGGGGTTGTCCTTTCCCAACGTCGCGACCATCCGTTCGGCGATGGCGACCTGTCCGCCGGGCGAGGTCCACTCATGATAGTCGTCCCCCTTCTCCGCGGCGTCGACGAAACGCATGTCCGGGGCGAGTCCGCGGAGCTTCTCCAGAAGATGTTCCTCGAAATCGATGCCCGCGAGAAAGTACACATCGCATTTCGAGAGCTCGAGCAGCGCCTTCCCTTTCGGCTCGAACCCGTGCGGACTTTCTCCGCCGGGCACAAGAACGAGCGCCTCCGTCTTTTCCGGCGACACCGCCTCCAGAATCCCCGCTTGCGGCTCGAGGCTCACGGCGACCTTCATCGCAAATCCGCTCCACGCCATTCCGACGGCGAGCCAAACCAGAAGAAACTGTTTCATCGTCCAGATTCCTGTCTGTGGAGACGAGGTGTCGCTACATCGTCCGCGCGACCACCGCCGCCTCGCCCTCGAGGAAGCGCTCCGCGGCGAACTTCAGCGCGTTGCCCCGCACGGCGTCCTCGTCCCAGTCCATCGCCGCCGCGCGCTCGACCGCGTCGGCCAGCGCCTCGACGGTCTGCTCCTTGAAAAAGACGCCCGACACGCCGTCCGCCACCGTCTCCAGCGCGCCGCCCTTCGCGTAGGCGACGACGGGACGGCCGCAGGCCTGCGCCTCCACGGGCACGATACCGAAATCCTCCTCGCCGGGAAAAAGCAGCATCCGGCAGTTCCGGTAGAGTTCCAGCACCGCCTCGTCGGGAAGCCAGCCGAGAATCTCCACGGTCGGCCCCGCCTTCGCCCGCAGCCCGTCGAGCTGACCTCCCACGCCCACGACCCGGAGTCTCCATCCGTTTTTCGTGTACGTCTCGACGGCGAGATCCACCCGCTTGTAGGGGACGAGCGCGGAAACGACGAGGTCGAACCCGCCCTTGCCGCCCTGTCCGCCGGGGAGAGGCGTGCACCGGTCGATGTCCACGGGAGGATAGACGACGTCGCTCTCGCGTCCGTAGAAGTCGCGGATGCGCTCCGCGACGCACTGGCTGATGGCGATGAAGCGGTCCACGTTGGAAGCGGTCTTCCGGTCCCACGCGCGGAGCCACGCGAGAAGCGGCGAGACAAGCGCCCGCTTGACCGGATTGCGGAAATACTCCTCGCGAAAAAGCCACGCGTAGCGCATCGGCGTGAAGCAGCAGCAGACATGACGCGCTCCGGCGGGCTTGCGGAAACTTTTCGCGACGCAGTGGCTGCTCGTGAAGAGGAGGTCGCACGCCGGCACCCGGACGCTCCGCGCCGCGGCGGGCATCAGGGGAAGAAGGTTGCGGTACCGCTTCGAGATTCCGGGAATCCTCTGGAACCACGACGTGACCGCCCGGTGCGAGGCGATGTCCGGCGACATGGCGTCCATGTTCGCGAGGAGCGTCGCGACGGGCGCCTCCGGAAACGCCTGGCAGTGAAGCTCGAGAATCCGCTCCCCGCCCCGCATGCCCGTGAGCCAGTCGTGTCCGAGCACGACACGCCGCCCTCCCCCGGCGGAGCGGAGAAGTTCGAGCGAGCGGGCGAGAGTCGGCGTCATGGGTCGGAGGGATGGGCGGCGGAACGGCCCTATTTATGACCGAAGGGCGAAAGCTCCCGCAGTTTCCGGACGATGCCCGGCATCACGGCGAGCACCGTGTCGACGTCCTCGTCCGTGTTGTAGCGGCTGAGGCTGAAGCGGATGGAGCCGTGGAGCGAGGTGAACGGCGCGCCCATCGCGCGCAGGACGTGCGAGGGCTCGAGCGACCCCGAGGTGCAGGCCGAGCCCGAGGACGCGCAGATGCCCGCGTCGCTCAGATGGTAGAGGATCGCCTCGCCCTCGATGTAGGGGAAACTCACGTTGAGGGTGTTCGGGAGACGCGTCTCGAGACTGCCGTTCACGACCGTCTCCGGAATCGTGAGAAGTCCGGCCTGAAGTCGGTCGCGGAGCGCGCGGACGCGGTCGATCCCGCCGGAGGCCATCTCCTCGCGGGCCATCTCGACGGCCTTGCCGAGCCCCACGATGTAGGGCATGTTCTCCGTGCCGGCGCGGCGGCTCCGCTCCTGGTGTCCGCCCAGCAGGAACGGCCGGACAGGCGTCCCCCGGCGGATGAAGAGAACCCCGATTCCTTTCGGCGCGTGAAGCTTGTGTCCGGAGAACGAGAGCATGTCCGCCGGGCCCGCCGCCATGTCGACGTCGGGGAGTTTTCCGGCCGCCTGCGTGGCGTCCGTATGGAACACCGCGCCCGCGGCCTTCGCGAACCGCGCGCACTCGGCGATCGGGAAAAGCACGCCGGTCTCGTTGTTCGCCCACATGAGCGTCACAAGTTTCGGTCCCGGAATCTCCAGCGCGGCGCGGTACGCCTCCATGTCGAGGGTGCCGTCGGCGCGGACGCCGATCCGCTCGACGCGGTGACCGAGCTCCTCAAGCCGCTTGCAGGGCTGCAGAACGGCCGGATGCTCGACCTGCGAGGTGATGACCGTGAGCCCGGTCCCGAGCGCCGCGGCCGTTCCGAAAATCGCCTGGTTGTCGCTCTCGCTGCCGCAACTCGTGAAGACGACCTCGTCGGGGTCGCAGCGGAGGAACGCGGCGACTTTCGCGCGCGCCTTGCGGAGATCGCTCTGGACCGCGCCGCCGAACGCGTGCATGCTCGACGCGTTGCCGTACCGGTCGGAGAAAAAGGGAAGCATCTCCTCCACCACCTCCGGCGCGACGCGCGTCGTCGCGTTGTTGTCAAAATAATGAATCACACTGTCGCTCATAGAAACCGCCTGCACAAGTTCCGTCGGTGTCCGTTCCCGTATGCGGGACGCCGTCTCAGTCCTGCCTCACCTCCACCGTGATTGTGGGGGAGACCGCGTCGCGGAGCTTCTTCTGGACCAGTCCGTTCTTCGTGAAGGTCGCCGCGACGCATCCGGCGCAGTGTCCGCGGAACGCGATGATCACGTTGTCGCCCTGGACGTCGAGAATCTCGAGGTCGCCGCCGTCCCGCTGGAGCATCGGACGCACCTCTTTCTCAAGGACTTCCTCGATTTTCTTCATCTTCTGGAACGGGGTCATCGGCTTCGGCTCGGCTTCGGCCGGCTTCGCGGAGGAACAGCAGGCCTCCGCCGGGCCGCCCTCGGGCCGGTTCACCCGGTCGAGAATTTTCTGGACCTCGTCCTTGCACTTGCCGCAGGCGCCGCCGGCCTTCGTGTAGTTCATGACCTCCTCGAGGGTCGTGAGACGGTTGATTTTGACCGCCTCGACAATCTCGCTCTCGTGCACGTTGAAGCAGGTGCAGACAAGCGGGTCGTCCTTGAGCTCGCGGACTGTCGTCTCGCCGGTCTTATAGTTGTGGATGGCGGCCTCGAGGGCCTCCATGCCCATGACGGAGCAGTGCATCTTCTGCTCGGGGAGTCCGCCCAGATACTCGGCGATGTCCTGGTTCGTGACCTTGGAGGCCTCCTCGAGCGTCATGCCCTTGATCATCTCCGTAAGGGCGGACGACGAGGCGATGGCGCTCGCGCACCCGAACGTCTGGAACTTCACGTCGGCGATCCGCCCGTTCTCGTCGAGCTTGAACATGAGTTTGAGCGCGTCGCCGCACGCCAGCGCGCCGACCTCCCCGACGCCGTCGGGATTCTCCAGCGAGCCGACGTTGCGGGGGTTGTGGAAATGGTCAAGCACTTTGTCAGAATAATCCCACATGGGTCATACCTTTTAAAACCAACGACATCCCCCCGAAAAACAAGGGGATATCCTACTCTTTTTCTTCCGTGTCTTCAACCCGGTCCCCACCGGTCGGGGGGACAAAAACGTCGTCCCGCGTTCGCGGAAAGAATGAGCCGGCAAGCAAAAGCACCCGGTAGGACGTAGGCGACGGAGAATGACCCGTTCTTATATCCCACGCACCAATGCCGCCCTCTTTCTCGCATCGTCTGTTTGTGCTATTCTTTTGCCCATGCAGCCGATTACCACCAGCGTCTATTCCTTTGAAAACCTCCGTACGGGCGGTTTTCTCTATGTCGACAAGACGGCGAAGATTCTGGAATTCGCCGGACCCGCGTTCGGACAGTACTTTCTTTCAAGGCCCCGCCGCTTTGGAAAATCGCTGCTCGTCTCCACGCTGCAGTGCCTCTTCGAGGGACGCAAGGACCTCTTCCACGGCCTCGCCATCGAGAACCAGTGGGACTGGTCGAAGACCTATCCGGTGCTCCGGTTCGACATGGGGTCCTTCCAAATCAGTTCCGCCGATCAGTTGACTGCTGTCCTCAACTCACGGTTGGACGATATTGCGGATGCCTACGGCGTTTCTCGTCCGGACAAACCCTCGCTGTCGTTTCGTTTCATGGCGCTTTGCGAGCAAATCGCAAAACGCTCTGCCACAGGAAAAATTGTCATTCTCGTCGATGAGTACGACAAGCCACTGCTTGGAGCCCTCGGCACGCCGAAGGTCACGGAAATCAAGAACGTGCTCAAGGCGTTCTACTCCGTCGTGAAGACGATGGAGGGACTCCAGCGCTTCGCGCTC
>JAZUKQ010000277.1:0-3174 GCA_045643325.1 Kiritimatiellia bacterium
TGCGGCGGATCTGGCGGTTGCGGCCCTCGCCGAGAAACATGCGGAGCCGGTGGCGGGGCGGGTCGGAGGAGCCGTCGTAGCCGTCGTAGTCGACCCGGACGGCGCGGAGTTCCGTGCCGTCGTCCTCCAGGACCATCGGGCGGTTGAGCCGCTGGAAGGTCGGCTCGTCGAGGTCGCCCCGGACGGTGACGAGATATTCCTTGATGTGCCCGTAGCGCGGATGCGTGAGACGGTTCACGAGCTCGCCGTCGTTGGAGAGGAGGAGAAGCCCCTCGGACTCCCGGTCGAGCCGCCCGACGGGCACGACGCGCTCGGAGACGCCGCGGAGGCACTCGTAGACGGTCGGTCCTTCGGAGTCGTCGGCGGAGCAGATGAGGCCGCGCGGCTTGTTGAGGACGATGGTGCGCGGCTTTTCGCGCGCGCCGGCTGTGACGGGCTTCCCGTCGACCGAGATCCGGGCGCCGAGGGGAATCCGGAATCCGGGCTCGTGGACCACTTCGCCGTCGACGCGCACGCGGCCCATCCCGATCAGCACGGCGGCGTGCCGCCGGGAGCAGACGCCCGCGTGGGCGAGGGCGACCTGAAGACGGAGGCTTCCGTCGGAAGTCTCATTTTCGGGGTTGCCAGGCTCCTCGGTTTTTTGAAAGAATGACGGGATGTCTCTCATCGATCGCAATTACAGCATGAAACCGGGGCGCCGCGCGCGGAACGGCCGCGCCCCATGGTACCGCCGGCTTCAGTTTTTCCTCTGGAGGCTGTTCGCGGGGCGGCGCCGCGGCGGCTAGAACACAAGGCCGAGGTGGAAGCCGTACTCGAGGTCGTCCGTGTCGAAATCGCCGAGATTGCCCCAGTCGTCGAACGTATAGTAGGCGCCGCCGCCGAGGCGGAGGTTGCCGGCGGGAATCTCGAGTCCGAGATAGAACTGATAGAGGAGGTCGCTCCAGTCGGCGTCGAGACGGTCGTCCTCGAAAGAGACGTAGTTGTCGAGAATGCCGAGACCGATGGCGAGGAACTTGTCGGAGACGACGAGCATGGCGCGGGGCGTCCAGACGCTCTCGATGCCGTAGACGGAACTTTCGGGGGCGTAGTCGAGGCCGAGTTCGAGGTAGCCCATGCCGTCGTAGAAGGCGAGGGAGAATCCGTAGGACGGGTCGTCCGCGTAGGGCCATTCCGCGACCATGCTGTGCTCCGGGTGGAGCCGGGCGCCGAGGAAGAAGGCGGTCCCGGCGGCGCGGGAGGCGGGCGCGAGAAGGAGGAGGGCGGAGGCGAGGAGGAGGACGTTGCGTTTCATGGAGAAGGGGTGATTGGTAGGACGTGACGGAAGAGCCGGCCTGACGGCCGATCAAGACCGGGGCGACGCGCGGAGGTCCCGGGGCGGGTTTCGGGGCTAGAAGAAGTCGGCCCCGTCGGTTTCGGAGGAATCCGCGGGGTTGAGTCCCGGAATCTCCTCCTCGAGCGCGGGTTTGAGCTCGGGGGCGAAGCGCTCGATCTCCTGCTTGACGAACGTGCGCTTTCCGAGCGCTTTGCGGGCGAAGGCGATGGCGCGGGCGGTCGCGCTCTCGTTTCCGGGGGCGTGGGTGACGCAGAAGAGGGCCGCGTTGAAGAGCTGGTCGCCCTCCTCCATGACGGAAAGACGGCCGCGGTCGGGGTCGCGGGCTTCAATGAGCTTGTTGATGAGGTGCATCCACTCGGAGATGTTGATCTTGTCGATCGACGCGGTGCTTCCGCCCACGGTGATGGTTTCGGCCTTCGGATCGGCCGCGGTGATGTCGCGGCCGCGGAAGCCGGAGCGGAGCCCGTTGTGCTTCTGGAGGTCGGAGAGGATGAACTCCTTGAGGGAGGCGAGCCGCGCGATCCGGTCGGCGGCGGCGGCGATCTTCTCGTTGGCCTCCTTCGCCATGAAGGTGCCCTTATAGTCGGCGAGCGTCTTCGCGGCGGCGGCGTACTGATAGGTCTTGACCTTCTCGTCGACGCCGGTGACCAACTCCTCGACGGCGAAGAGTTCCTTCTGGACCTTCGCCTTGGCCTCCTCCTCCTTCGCGCGCTGTTCCGCGGCGGCCCGCTCGGCCAGGCGGTCGCGCTCGGCCTGCGCGGCCTTCTCCTTGTTCTCCGCGATGAACTTGCGGGACTCCTTCTGGAGGAGGGCGAGGTTGTTCTTGAGCGTCTTGAGCGACTGCTGGCAGGCGGCGATGGAGCCGGTGATGAGCTTCTCGTCGGCCTCCATCAGTTTTTTGAAGGCCATGCGCTCCTTATATTGTTCGTTCGTGATGTTGCCCTTGATGGGGGTGAACGGCACGATGTCGTCGCGGTCGCGGTGCGCCTCGGCGACGCGGAGGGCCTTGCGGATGGCCCGGGCGGGCTCGAGCAGTTCGCCGGCGCGCGCGACAACGGGGTGGACTCCCGGTTCGGCGGCGGGCTCCCCCGCGGCGGGTTCGTCGAACGCGGCGTCTCCGACGGTGTTCTCCTCGGCGGCGGGTTCCTCCGTCTCCTCAGGAGCGGCGGCGGGTTCTTCCGCGGGCTTTTCCTTCGGGGCCTCGGCGGCGAAGAAGTCCTTCATCGCGGTCAGGCTGGCGAGAACGGATTCGTCCGCTGCGGCGAACTCGGCGATGGATTTCGCGGCGGCGACGGGGTCTTCCGCCCCGATTTCCTCAAGGACGGCGTAGAGATTCTTCGCGGCGTCCTTGTGGGTCTTCATGATGTCGGGGAAGAACTCCTTCAGCGCGTCGAGAACGGCCTTCTTTTCCGAGGAACTGAGCGTTTTTCCGGTCGGGGCCGCCGCGGCGGGAGCGGCCTCCTCCTTCGGCTCGGATTTCGCCGGCACGACGACAATCGGCTCGGCGGGCTCGAGGGAGGGCGGGGTCCAGGGGGAGCCCGAGGCCTCCTTCACGACGGCGGCGATGTCGCCGACGATTTTCTGGGCCTCCTTGTCGATGTCGGCGACTTTCTGGGTCGCCTCGGCGATCCGCTTCTCATAGGCGTCCGCGTTGGTCTCGATCTCTTTGGCCTCGGCGATGAGCGCGTTGTTCGCGCGTTCCGCGTCTTTGTTCTTGTGGACAATCCAGACGAACGCGCCGACGGCGCCGGCGATGACGAGCGCTCCGACGACCACGATGGAGATGATGCACCCCTTCATCCCGTTCTTCTTTTTCTCCTCGGGCGTGGGCTCGAGGACGA
>JAZUKQ010000278.1:0-2224 GCA_045643325.1 Kiritimatiellia bacterium
CGGCGACGGTTGGCAGCTGGAGCCGATTCCGAAGTCGTCACGATGCGCGCTGGAAGCCCTAGGACTGACGGCCCCCGAAGCACTCCCTGCCTCCGACATCCCAAATGCCCATATGGACTAACCGCGAAGAGAGCTGTGCGGCATAGGCAAACGTGGATGTGCCCGGCCGACCGGAAGCCCGAAATATCCGTTGGATTTCCGGACGCTTTTCCGGTATTGTGGATGGCACACCTTCCAACCATGAAAACTCTTCCAACCCTCCTTTCCGTTTTCCTGTCCGCCGTCTCCGTCTTCGCCGCGGAGCAGCTGCCCAACCTCTACAAGGTCCCGCCTGCGGAGCGCACGCAGATCCCCCTGGAGAAGACCTGGCCGGAGAAGCCCGGCGAGGCCGCGCTCTGCCTCTGGAAGGACGACAAGACCGCGGCCCTTTCCTTCGGCATCGACGACAACAACGCGCAGAACATCGACTGGTGGTTCCGCGAGGCCGGCGAACGCGGCATCCGCATGACCTGGTTCCTCATCGCCGGCCCCGTCGGCGGCACCGACCGCCCCGCGTCGCACGCGACCTGGGAGCGCTGGCGCGAGGTCCGCTCCAAGGGGCACGCCCTGGAGTCGCATTCCATGACGCACCTCTCCGGCTGCGACGACCTCGCCTCCTGGAAGGGCATCGAGTGGGAGTATTCCGAATCGCTCCGCCTCATCGAGGAGCAGATCGGAGGCGGCTGGAAACCCGCGTGCATCGCCTTCCCAGGCGGCAAGAACTCCTCCCACAACAGCGAGGAGGTCGCCGCGAAATACGCCATCGCCGCGCGCGGCGGGCGCGGCGTCATCAACCCCGCCCAGGGCATCGAGTACTTCAACGTCTGCGCCATGAGCAGCCACAACATCGGCGTCAAGCCGGAGCAGGCGTGGAGCAACGCCTACAACCTGTTCGACGCCTCGCCGCGCAACCGCTCGTACCGCGGCTGGCTCGTGCTCTTCTGGCACTTCATCCGCGAAAACGACGAAGCCTGCGTCGCCGACGCGCGCCGGTCGCTCGACTTCTACGTCGAACGCAAGGACGACCTCTGGCAGGGCACGTTCGGCGAAGTCGCGCGCTACGGGCAGGAGCGCGAGACCGCCACGCTTTCCGCGGGCGGCAGCGCCGCGTCGGGCTTCACGCTCGACCTTTCCGACCGCATGAAGGACGACCTCTTCGACTTCCCGCTGACCGTCAAGCTCCGCCTCCCCGACGACTGGACTTCCGCTGCCGCCACGCAGGCGGGAAAGCCCGCCGCCGTGCAGATCGTCGAGCACGACGGGGCGCGCTACGCGCTTGTCGACGTGGTCCCCGACGCCGGCACCGTTCAAGTAAAAAGGAATGAGTAAAAAGGAAGAAGTGTGGCTGGGGGCAAGCCCCCAAGGCCCCCGAAAAACGGGGTGCGGGGGCGGCGCCCCCGCCGACACTTCTTCCTTGTTCCTTGTTCCTTCTTCCTTTTCCGCCGCGGCTAGCGGAGGAGGAGCAGCGTCGGCATCGCGGCGTCGACGACAACGTCGTTGCCCACAATGCGGACGACGAGGTTGTCCGGGACGGTCGTGAACGCGCCCTCGATGCCGTTTTCGGCGGTGAGGACGACCACGCTGCCGTGGATCTTGCCGCTGACCTCCAGCGCGCCGCCGAGCGTGGCGGTGCCCCAGACGAGCGCCGGAACATGCTCGGTTGCATCGGAATCGGCCTCGTAGCGGATCGTGCCGCCTGCGTGGCACTCGAGGTGGCGCTTGAGGACCGCGCCCTCGCCAAAGGCGAGTGTGCCGCCCCGTTCGACGACCGCGCCGCCGTTGAGCGCGCCGGTCAGGCGGAGGGTGCCTTCGTAGATGCGCGCCGGATATTCGCCGGAGTGGGCGCTGCTCGTAAGCGGCCAGGTGCCGGTGCCTCGCTTCTCGATCCAGCCGCAGTCGCCGGGGGCGATGGCGCCGTCGATGATGCCGTCGCCCGCGCCGTCGAGGACGAGGCGGGAGGCCTGGATGCCGGCGGAGCAGAAGGTGCCGGTGTTCGTGAAGTGCAGGACGCCGGTGCCGCTGTTCTTGAGCGATCCGGTGCCGTATAGTGCGAACGTCCGGTCGGAGGAGGGGCCTTCGGCCGGTTCGGTGCCGATGTACTCGAAGACGGCGCCGTCTCCGATGTTCATCGCGCGGCTGTAGTAGGCGTTGCCGAGCGAGCAGCGCTGCGCGTTCCAGTCGTTCC
>JAZUKQ010000279.1:0-5734 GCA_045643325.1 Kiritimatiellia bacterium
GACCGCTTGGCCTCCGACTTCCCGCGGCGAACAGGTCCGCCGAGCCCTAGAATCGTCCCTGAGCCCCCGTCACGAGTCTCCCGACCATGAACAAGTTCCGTGAAGCCCTGACCGAGTCGCGGCGCGTCGTCGTCAAAATCGGCTCCCGCGTCATCGTCAACTCCGCCGGCCGGCCGGACCTCCGCCGGCTCCGCGAGCTCGCCCGCGACCTCGCCGCCGTCCGCGCCGACGGCAAGGAGGTCGTCCTCGTCTCCTCCGGCGCCATCGCGGCCGGCATGGAGGCCCTCCACCTCCCCGCGCGCCCCACCGCCGTCCCCCACCTCCAGATGTGCGCCGCCATCGGCCAGTCGCGCCTCATGACGCGCTACACCGAGCTCTTCGCCGCCCAGGGCGTCCTCGTCGGCCAGGTCCTCCTCACCCACGACGACTTCGCGCAGAAGCTCCGTCTCACCAACCTCCGGCGTACGATGGACCACCTGCTCGCCCGCGGCGTCGTCCCCGTCGTCAACGAGAACGACGTCGTGGCCGACGAGGAGGTCCGCGCCGACCTCTCCCTCGGCGACAACGACCACCTCGCCTCGCTCGTCGCCCGCCAGATCCGCGCCGACCTGCTCGTCCTCCTCTCCACGACCGACGGACTCAAGGACACCTCCGAGAAAGGCCGCAACCGCCTCATTCCGCTCGTCGAGTCCCTCACCCCCGCGTTCTTCCGGCTCGTCCGCCCCGCCGGCGGCGCGACGCTTTCCAAAGGCGGCATGGACTCCAAACTCAAGGCCGCCAAGGCCTGCGTCGAGGCGGGGACCAACGTCGTCATCGCCCACGGCCGCCGCGAGGGAGTCCTCTCCCGCATCCTCGCCGGAGAGGACACCGGCACGCTCTTCGTCGCCTCTCCGCTTTGATTCCAGACGTCCGCAGTCCGACGCGACGCGTTTTCCGCTCGCCCGGCGGTCACCGTTTTCTATGCAATCCATCACCTCACTAGCCCGTTGCGGCGTCGCCGCGACGACGGAATTCCGCGACCTTCCCCAGGAAGGCCGCCGGGCCGTGCTGCTCGCCGTCGCCGACGCGCTCGAGTCGCGCGCGGACGTCCTCCTCGCCGCCAACGCGGAGGATGTCGCCGAGGCGGCGGGACGAGGCCGCGCCCCCGCGTTCCTCTCCCGGCTCGCTCTCACGGCCGCCGACATCGCGGACCTCGTCCATAAATACCGCAACCTCGCCGACACCCCCTCCCCCGTCGGCGAGACCGTCCACTCGTGGGTCCGCCACAGCGGCATCCAGATCGAGCAGGTCCGCGCCCCCATCGGCGTCGTCGGCCTCGCCCTCGAGTCCCGCCCCGCCGTCATCGCCGAGGCCGCCGCGCTCTGCATCAAGATCGGCAACGCGCTCCTCGTCGCGGCCGACTCCGTCGCCCGCCGCACCTCGCTCGGCCTCGCCAACGCCGTGCGCGACGCGGGCATCCCCCTCGGCCTTCCGACCTCCGCCATCCAGGTCGTCATCGCCGACACGCCGCAGTCCGCCCGCGAGCTCGCCCGCGCCCAGGGCCTCGTCGACATCGTCATCCCGCGGGGATCGCCCGACTTTGTCGCCGACATCACGCGCCACGCGACCGTCCCGGTCCTCAAGCACCTCGAGGGGGATACCCACGTCTATCTCGACGCCTCCGCCCCCCCGGAGGAGAGTCTCGGCGTCGTCCGCGAGGCCTGCCTCGCCGAGCCGGACCTCTGCACCTCGGCCAACACGCTGCTCGTCCACACCTCCGTCGCGGAGGCCGTCCTCCCCGCGCTCGCCCGCGAGCCCGCCGTCAAATCCGGCGCGTGCCGGCTCTGCCCCGACGCCCGTGCCGCGGCGATTCTCGGCGTCCCCGAGTGCGACCCCGCCCAGCCGGCGGAATCCGCCGCGCCCGGGCCGGAGGAGGCCTTCCCGCTCCGGATCGAGCTGGTCGATTCGGTCCAGGAGGCCGTCGAGCGGATCAATCGTTCCGGCGACCACATCGCCGACACCGTCCTCGCCTCCGACGACGGCGTGAAGGACCTCTTCCTCCGGGAGGTCGACTCCGCCTGCGTCTGCGTCAACGTCTCCCCCCTCTTCGCCGACGGCAACGAGTTCGGCATGGGCGGCGACATCGGCTTCTCCACCGACAAAATCCACGCCCGCGGCCCCCTCGGCCTCGAGGCGCTCACCTCTCTCCGCTACCAGATTTCCGGGAAATACCTCACGAAGAACTAGGAGCGGCCGCCGCGCGGACGGACGGGAACGCCCCACGCGTCCCCGGGCCCCGCCGAAAGGTTTCTGGACCGCATCCGGGAAAGAATCGTTCATGCTCACCATCCTCCGCTACATCGCCGCCGGCCTCGGCGTCTTCCTCCTCTTCGGCGTCTCCGTCCTCATCCACGAGGCAGGGCATTTCCTCGCCGCCAGGGCGCTCGGAATGCGCGCCGACGTCTTCTCCGTCGGCTTCGGGCCCGCCATCTGGAAGCGGAGGCGCGGCGGCACCGAATACCGCGTCAGCGCCATTCCCTTCGGCGGCTATGTCGCCCTGCCCCAGCTCGACCCCTCGTCCATGTCCACCATCCAGGGCGGCGACGGCACGGAACTCCCGCCAGCGGCTTGGTGGAAACGCGTCCTCGTCGCCCTCGCGGGCCCCTTCGGCAACATCGTCCTCGGGATTCTCCTCGCCCTCGTCATCGCCGCGCTCCCGCCGCACAATCCGGCGCCCGGCTTCGAGCATACGGCCGGCACCGCCGTCGGCTGGGTCATGCCCGGATCCCCCGCGGAGGAGGCCGGCCTCCTCCTCGGCGACTGCGTTCTCTCCGTCGCCGGCGCCCCCGTCGCCACGCCCGACGAGTTTCTCACCGAGTGCCATCTCGTCTCCGGCGCCGGCTCCGCGCCGCTCGTCGTCTCCAACCGCGTCTCCGGCGCCGTCCGGACCGTCGAGGCCCCGCTCAAAAAAAGCGCGTCGACAGGCTATTTCTCCGTTCCCGGCATCCTCTTCGCCTCCGTCTGCGTCATCGGCGAGCCCGGCGAGAACTCCCCGGCCTCCCGGGCGGGTCTCCGCGAGGGGGACCGCCTCTTCTCCGTCGGCGGCGAGCCGCTCTTCGGCTTCAACGACTTCACCAACCGCCTCGCGGGGGCGGAGGGCGCGCTCTCCCTCACCGTGCTCCGCGACGGAGCCCCGCTCACCGTCTCCGTCGCCCCGGAGTTCGACGCCGAGGCCGGCCGCAAGATCATCGGCGTCCCCGTCAACCTGCTCGACACCTCCGTCCGCCAGTGGATGAAGTACCGCGACCCCTGGAAGCAGCTCCGGGGCGACGCCGGCTCCATCTTCCGCATCCTCAAGGGGCTGGTCGCGCCGAAACACAAGGGCGAGGCCGGGAAGGTCGCCGGAGCGCTCAACGGTCCCGTCATGATCTTCGCCTCCATCTGGGTGGGGCTCCTCACCGACTTTCTCGTCACCCTCGGCTTCATCCGGCTCCTCAACGTGAACCTCGCGATTCTCAACCTTCTCCCCATTCCCGTGCTCGACGGCGGCCATATCCTCTTCGCGCTCTACGAGGCGGTTTTCCGGCGCAAGATCTCCCCGAAGGTTCTGAACATCGTCGTCAACGTCTTCGCGGTCCTTTTCCTCGCCCTCTTCGCGCTGCTCCTCTTCAGGGACTCCCGCGCGCTCCTCCGCCGATTCTTCTGAACGCCATGAACTTCCGGCAGCTCGCCGCCGTCGCCGCGGCCGAAGTCGAGCGCTTCGTCGCGTCGCTTCCTCCCGAGGTCCGGCGGCGGGCCGCCGATGTCGCCCTGGAATACGCCGACACCCCGCCGAAGGAGCTCGTCGCGTCGGAAGGCGTCGCGCCGGACACGCTCGGCCTCTTCAGCGGACCGTCTCTCCTCGACGCCCCGGACGACGACTGGATCGGCCCCACCGTCACGCTCTACCTCCGGAACATCTGGGACTACGCGGAGGGCGACCCCGCGACGTTCCGGGAAGAGGTCCGCGTCACGTACTACCACGAACTCGGCCACTTCCTCGGCCTCGACGAGGACGACCTCGAATTCCGCGGATTGGAATAGCCCCCGCGAAAACCGCTCCGTTCTCCGCGGAAATCTGCTATACTTGTCGAAATACATACAGAGGTTTCGTCGCTATGCATATTTTCCTCACCGGCGGCGCCGGCTACATCGGCAGCGTCACCGCCCGGCTTCTTCTCGACGCCGGGCACACCGTCACGGTCTTCGACAATCTCGAGGTCGGCCACAAAGAGGTGCTCGACCCACGCGCCGCGTTCATGCAGGGCGATCTCCGCAACCCGGAGGACATCGCCTCCGCCATGCGCGCCGCCTCCCCCGACGCCGTGATGCATTTCGCGGCCTACGCGCTCGTCGGCGAGTCCTGCCAGAATCCCGGAAAGTATTTCCGCAACAATGTCTACGGCGGCCTCAACCTCGTCGAGGCCATGCGCGCGGCCGGCGTGAGGCGCATCGTCTTCTCCTCTACCTGCGCCACCTACGGGCAGCCGGAGAAGCTCCCCATCCGCGAGACGACCCCCCAGCTTCCGACCAACCCCTACGGAGAGTCGAAGCTGATGTTCGAGAAAATTCTCGTCTGGTACCAGAAACTCTACGGCTTCGAGCCCGTCCGGCTCCGCTACTTCAACGCCTGCGGAGCCTCCGGCCCCCTCGGCGAGGACCATACGCCCGAGACGCACATCATCCCCAACATCCTCAAAGTCGCCCTCGGCAAGACCCCGCACGTCAAGATTTTCGGCAACGACTACCGGACGCCCGACGGCACCTGCGTCCGCGACTACATCCACGTCGACGACCTCGCCCGCGCGCACCGGCTCGCCGTCGAGTCCTCCGTCACCGGAGCTTTCAACCTCGGCACAGGACGCGGCTTCTCGGTCGACGAGATCGTCCGCGCCGCCCGCGCTGTGACCGGGCACCCGATTCCCGCCGTCTACGCCCCCCGCCGCCCCGGCGACCCCGACGAACTCGTGGCGGATCCCTCCCTCGCCGCCGAGGTCCTCGGCTGGAAGGCGGAGATCACCGAGCCGGCCGACATCCTCGCCACGGCCTGGGCCTGGCACCAGGCGCATCCCGACGGCTACGGAAAGTAAAAATCCCCCTTGACTCCCGTCCCGGTCTATGGCATACTGACCGCGTTTTCCGCATGGTGGGTTACCCAAGCGGCCAACGGGGGCAGACTGTAAATCTGCTGGTTCACGCCTTCCTACGTTCGAATCGTAGACCCACCACCATTCTTCAACCCGCGAGTTTCATGTGAAATTCGCGGGTTTTCGTTTTCTTCCGGGCTGCCGCAATTATCCACGGTTTACGAAATGTTGCCGATTGCCGCGCGATCGTCGGAGAGAAAAGGTTCTTCGCGGAATATAGGGGCTTCGCCGACAACCCCCTCGAAGGGGGCCGGAGCAACTCCCCCGCCATCGCCCCTCGCCTCTCCGCAGTCGCGGCCCGCCGCAGGCACCTCCCTCCAAGATGGTAAAGGTCAAGCGGCATGTTGAGGTTCAACTGCCCCGCCTCAGCCCGCCGCAGGCACCTCCCTCGAGGGAGGTGCCCCGAAGGGGCGGTGGGTGTCGCCGCACCGCAGAAAGCGAGATTGTTTCTTCCAAGAAGTGCCACCCTTGTTTCTTTGGATAGAGAAATCCAAAGACAAGAACGAGTATACAAAATTGACATAAGAAGGTAAAACTTCTCAAAATGCTTATATTTTTTGACGAAAAAC
>JAZUKQ010000280.1:0-2724 GCA_045643325.1 Kiritimatiellia bacterium
GGGGGGGGGGGGGCGGGGGCGGGGGAGCTTGCCCCGGCCCCCTGGGAGGGGGCGGTGGGGGAAGCCGACGGGGGGTGTTCCCGGGGGGGTGGAGGCAACACCCACCGGCGCTGCGCGCCACCTCCCTCGGAGGGAGGCGCCTGCGGCGGGCTGCGGTCGCGAGCCCCAAAGGGCGTTGGGGCGAAGGCGGCGGAGCTTGCTCCGGCCCCCCTCCGCGAGGGGGCTGCCGGCGAGCCGACTGGGGGTGTTCCCCGGGGGGTGGAGGCAACACCCACCGGCGCTTCGCGCCACCTCCCTCGGAGGGAGGCGCCTGCGGCGGGCTGCGGTCGCGAGCCCCAAAGAGGCGCGGGGGCGAAGGCTCGGAGCTTGCTCCGGCCCCCTCCGCGAGGGGGCTGCCGGCGAGCCGACTGGGGGTGTACACCGGGCGCGACAATGAGGCTGCACCGTTGCAAGGTGTGCGCAAGTGCGCGAGTGTGCGCGAGACGGCTTGGCCGCCGCACGGTGTACACCCCCCGGCGGCGTTGCCGCCACCCCCCCGCGCGGCGGGCTGCGGCATCATCCGCATATCGTACTCATGGCTCCATGATACATGGTGTCCGGTATTTGTCGAAAGGGCCTTGCCTGTTTTTCGCCTCCTGTCCCGCATGGTGTCCTTTATTCTGACGCAATGCGGCCGCGCCCCAGAAGCCGCGTCCGGCTTGCCGTGAGGCGGGGGCTGTGGTATAGTTAGCGAATATTGTCGAGGAACTATTCCATGAAGCAGAAATTCGTCCTGATCGCCGCCATTTTCTTCGGGCTCGTCGCGGCCCTGCTCACACGCGCCTGGATCGGCTCCAAGGAGACCGAGTATGCCAAGATGCGCGAGGATCTTCTTGGAAAAGCGAAGAAGACGTCCGCCGTCGTCGCGTACCGCACCCTTCCCAAGGGAACCGTCGTCTCCGCCGAGGACCTTGCCAAAGACACCGTGCTCGAAATCGCGGTCCGCGGCCGTCCCGTGGTCGTCCCGGACGACTATATGCGCATCGTCGGCCGGAAACTTGAGCAGACCATCGAGAAGGGGGCGCCGATTTTCTGGTCGGACCTCGAGGGCGGACAGGCCGGCTACAAGGGGCTCGCGTACGACATCCGTCCCGGCATGCGCGCGCAGTCGATCGCCGTCTCCGGCGCCTCCGCAGTCTCCGGCATGGTGCGTCCGAACGACACGGTCGACGTCCTGGGCACGTTCGTCTTCTCCAAGGACGAGGCGCCGGACGCCGAGGAGCTCGTGACGATGACGATGCTGCAGAACGTGACCGTCCTCGCGACGGGGACCGACACGGCGAAGACCATCGACCCGCTCCAGAAGAATCTTTCCGGCTACAGCACCGTGACGCTCGAGGTGACGCCCCGCGAGGCGGAACTGCTCGTCTTCGCCCAGCAGATGCGCGGCCGTCTCTCGCTGACGCTCCGGAGCCCCTCCGACGTGAACTACGAGTCGGAGCTTCCCAGAGTCGATTTCAAGAAAGTCGAGTCCGAGCTCGAGCAGCTGAACGAGTACCGTCAGAAGACCATCCGGAACCGGGGCCGGTAGGAAGACCGGCGGTCACGACGAAGGACGAACTGGACGGAGAAGGAGCCGGACACCCGCGGAAAGGAGCGAACGGAATGTCGATGAACGCGACGATCGATGTGAGGATCGACGGGGCGGACGAACTGCCGTCGCCACTTCAGATCCGGCGGGAAATCGCGGCGGACGGCGCGGCGCGGCACGCCGTCCAGTACGGGCGCGAGACGGTCGAGGCGATTCTCGACGGCGCGGATCCCCGGCTTCTCATGGTCGTCGGTCCGTGCTCCATCCATGATCCCGAAGGCGCGGGCCTTGAGTTCGCCAAGCGGCTCGCGGCCCTCTCCGACGAGCTTTCCGACCGGCTTTTCCTCGTCATGCGCGTCTGTTTCGCCAAGCCCCGCGCGTCGCTGGACGGTTGGGCCGGGCTTGTCTGCGATCCGTACATGGACGGATCGTTCCGGATGGACCAGGGACTCCGGAAGGCCCGGCGGTTTCTCGTGAGTCTGGCCGAGATGGGACTTCCCGCGGGGGTCGAGTTCGTGAATCCCGTGGTTCCGCAGTACCTCGGGGACCTGGTCTCCTGGGCCTGTCTCGGGAGCCGGACGACGGAGAGCATGGAATACCGCAATCTGGCGAGCGGCCTCTCGATGCCGGTCGGGTTCAAGAACGCGACGGACGGCTCGGTCGAGGAGACCATCGGGGCCATCCACTCCGCGATGCGCCCGTTCCGTTTCCTGGGGGTCTCCGAGGAGGGGCGGCTCGCGGTCCTCTCGACCAAGGGCAATCCCTACAGTCATCTTGTGATGCGCGGCGGGCACATGCCGAACTACCAGTCGAGCCGGATGGCCGAGGTCGAGCGTCTTCTGGAGGCCGCGAAGGTCTCGAACCGCGTGCTCGTCGACTGCGCCCACGCGAACTCGGAATGGAATCCGAACAATCAGGAGACCGTGCTTCGGGACGGGCTCCGCCAGATCGAGGCCGGAGACCTGTGCCTCGCGGGGTTCATCCTGGAAAGCCACCTCAACTGGGGGCGCCAGCCGATTCTCCGCGAGCCCTCGTTTTGGTGTTCCGCCCGAAGGGCATTATTCAGGTTTACCGGCGGCGGAGCCGCTCGTCGACCATTCATCACTTTCATTCACCCGAATCAGGCCGACTAGATGTTGTGGCTCAAAAAAAAC
>JAZUKQ010000281.1:0-2520 GCA_045643325.1 Kiritimatiellia bacterium
AGCGCTCCGACTCGCCGGCCCGCGCCCGCGAGGGTCTGGAGCCTGTCCGGGCGCTGCGCGCCGGACCTCCGCCCCCGCCGGACCTCACCGCGCTTTGGGGAGGGTTCCGTTTCGCCGTCCCCGTCGAGAACGGGCACAAGACCGGCGCCTACCTCGACCAGGCCGACACCCTTCCCCTGATCTCCCCCCTCGCCAGGGGGGCCGAGGTTCTCGACGCCTTCTCGTATACCGGCGGGTTCACCCTCGCCGCGCTCCGGGGCGGCGCCGCCCACGTCACCGCCCTCGACTCCTCCGCCGAGGCCCTCGACGCCCTCCGGCGCAACATCGGCCTCAACGGGTTCGACGCCGGCCGCGTCACGCCCGTCTGCGCGGACGCGTTCCAGCAGCTCCGCTCGTTCCGCGACGCCGCCCGCTCGTTCGACCTCATCATCCTCGACCCTCCGAAATTCGCCGACTCCCGCTCGCATGTCGAGCGCGCCTGCCGGGCCTACAAGGACATCAACCTGCTCGCCTTCAAGCTCCTCCGCCCAGGCGGAACGCTCGCGACGTTCTCCTGCTCCGGCGCCGTCTCGCCGGACCTCTTCCAGAAAGTCGTCGCGGACGCCGCGCTGGACGCGCGCCGGTTCGCCCGGTTCACCCGCGTGTTCGGGCAGGCGGCCGACCATCCGACCTCCCTCTCCTTCCCCGAGGGACACTACCTCAAAGGGCTTCTCTGCACCGTGCTCGACCTTTGACCGCCCCGCCTTCCCCCCTTGGCCGGACGCGGCCCGGGCCAAGGACCGGCGGACTCTTCTTCATCGCTCTCCCGCGTTCCTCTCCCGTCATGTCCTACATCGCCTCCCCCGCCCCCTTCCAGTATATCACGCTCGAACTGAGCCTGAAGCCTTTCCACGACCCGTCCCCCGCGTCCCGCCGGGCGGTTCTCCGCAAGATGTTCACCGCCTGGCTGCCGCTCTGCTCGGCCGCCGTCAAGGGCGTCGACGTCCTGCTCTGGACCTCCGACGGGTCCGAGATCCTCGAATACTCCGGAAACCTTGCCGATTCATTCGACTGGTGCCACTACCTCGGGAAAGTCAATCCCGGCGGATGGCCGCCCGAAATCGGCCCCGACGGCAAGGGCCCGAAATCCGACCCGGAGATCCGCCACATCTACCACCGTCCCGTAGACTACCGCGAGGACTACCCCGAGTTCACCTACGCCTGGCTCCGCGACCTCATCGCCGACATCCGCGCGGTCGGTGCGCGGATTCTCCCGGAAGGCATGCGGATCCGCGTCGGCGAGACGTTCGATCCCGGCCCGGAGTTCGCGCGCTCCGACTTCAAATACAAGAACCACAACGAGATCTGCACCGGAGGTTTCAGCGAGACCGGCCGCGAGACCGTCGGATGCGACGCCTCGCTCCACGCCGACCCGAAACCCTATGCCGGCTACCCGGACGGCATTCCCGAGGGCGAGCCCATCGGCCGCTATCTCGCCAAACAGACCGTCGCGCTCTTCCGCGATGTCGGGTTCGACTTCCTCTGGCTCTCCAACGGCCTCGGATTCGGTCTCCACACCTGGGGCTACTCCGGCCCGATCTTCGACCACGACGGCTTCCATCCCGAACACATGGGCGAGACCCACGCGAGCGTCTCGAAATTCTGGTCCGATTTCCGCTCCGTCGCCCCCGGGCTGCTCGTCAAAACCCGCGGCACCAACCTCGCCGGCGCCATCGACGCCGTGTCCGACGGCGTCGATCTAGAGGACATCTACCGCCAGAACGGGGCCCTCCTCGAGCCGCCCGTCAACTCCCCGTGGGCCGCGCTCGACGGCGACTTCGGCCTCGAGTTCGCCGGCTGGATGTCGCACGCCGCGGAGCTTCCCGGCGACCTCTTCACCTTCCGCTTCTACACGCACGACCCGTGGTGGGTCAATTCCCCGTGGATCGACCGCTACCAGCGCATGCCCCACGACCTCTACCTTCCGCTCTCCGTCGCGCGCCTCGGCGCGGACGGGAAAACGGAGGCGCCGAACACCCTCGCGCTCCTTTCCGTCGACGACTCGCGGGGCGGCATGCCCGCCCAGGTTCCCGCCGATGTCACGTCGCACGTCTTCCGCGCCCGGGAGGACTCGCCCGACGCCGCCGGTCCCGTCCTCTGGGTCTATCCGTTCCGCGAGCTCTACCGCGACATCCGCAATCCGGAAATCGGCGCGGACCGTCTTTCCGCCCTCTACTGCGGAGACCTCTTCGTCTGCGGCGCGATCAACGCCGGCCTCGCGCTCAACACCTTCACGAGCACCGACACGCTCCTCGCCGCGTACGACAGGGACGCGACGGTCGCCCTCGGCTCCGTCTGGTTTCTCCCCGTCCCCGAAAAAGGCTCCGCGCTCCGGACCGCCCTGTTCCAGCACCTCGGCTCCGGCGGCAAGGCCCTTCTCTACGGCCCCATCGACGGCTCCGACGACGAGCTGCTCCGCCTTTTCGGTCTCGTCTCCGCCCCCGGCGCGCAGGGGGACTTCGACGTCGGGGCGGTCCCCGG
>JAZUKQ010000282.1:0-5489 GCA_045643325.1 Kiritimatiellia bacterium
CCGCCGCCGTCCGCCCCCCAGCCACTTCTCCGATGTCCACCCGTACCTCCGCCCTCGCGGCGCGCGACGCCGCCCGCGCCCTCGCCGTCCTTCCCTCCGATGTCAAAAACGCCGCGCTCGAGGCCGTCGCCCGCGCCCTCGCCGAGCGCTCCGCCGAAATCGCCGCGGCCAACGATCTCGATCTCGCCGACGCCCGCGCCGACGCGCTCGCAGCCCCGCTCCTCAAGCGCCTCACGTTCCAGGGGCACAAAATCGACGACGCCGCCCAGGGGCTCCGGTCCCTCGTCTCTCTCCCCGACCCCGTCGGCCGCGTCGTCTCCCGCACGGAACTCGACTCCGGCCTCGTCCTCACCCGCGCGACCTGCCCGCTCGGCGTCGTCGGCGTCATCTTCGAGTCCCGCCCCGACGCCCTCGTCCAGATTTCCGCGCTCTGCCTGAAATCCGGCAACGCCGTCCTGCTCAAGGGCGGCTCCGAGGCGCTCCGCACCAACCGCGTCCTCGCCTCCGTCGTCGCGGAGGCCGCGAGGTCCGCGGGCGTCCCCGACGGCTGGATCCAGCTTCTCGAGACCCGCGACGAGGTGAACGAGCTCCTCGGACTCCACGACCTCGTCGACCTCATCATCCCGCGCGGCTCCAACGCGTTCGTCCAGTACATCATGCGGAACTCGCGCATCCCCGTCATGGGGCACGCCGACGGCATCTGCCACGTCTATGTCGACAAGGACGCCGACCCCGCGATGGCCGTGGACATCGTCGAGGACGCCAAATGCCAGTATCCCGCCGTCTGCAACGCCGTCGAAACGCTCCTCGTCCACAAGGACATCGCCGCCGAATTCCTCCCCGCGCTCAAAACCCGCCTCGACGCGCGCGGATGCGAGCTCCGCGGATGCGGGAGGACCCAGGAGATCGTCCCCTGCGCCCCCGCGTCCGAGGAGGACTGGGCGACGGAATACCTCGACCTCGTCCTCTCCGTCCGGGTCGTCGGCTCGATGGACGAGGCGATGGCCCACATCCGCCGCTACAGCTCGCGGCACACCGAGTCCATCGTCACGCAAGACGCCGCCGCCGCCGAGCGCTTCCTCCAGGAGGTCGATTCCGCCGATGTCTTCTGGAACGCCTCGACCCGTTTCGCCGACGGCTACCGTTTCGGCCTCGGCGCCGAGGTCGGCATCAGCACCTCCAAGCTCCACGCCCGGGGCCCCGTCGGCCTCGAGGGGCTCCTCAGCTACAAATGGCTTCTCCGCGGCCACGGCGACACCGTCGCCCCCTACGCCTCGGGCGAGAAGTCCTTTACGCACCGTTCCCTGCAGTCCCCGCGGTAGCGCGTCGCGCGTTCCCTCCTTTCCTCACGTCGTGTCCGGCGGCGGCCGCGCCGCCACAACCCTCTCCCTCCATGAAACGAGCCTTCATCACCGGCATCACCGGCCAGGACGGATCCTATCTCGCCGAACTCCTTCTCTCGAAGGGCTACGAGGTCCACGGCCTCGTACGGCGCTCCTCCTCGTTCAACACACAGCGCGTCGACCACCTCTATCTCGATCCGCACATCATGGGCGTCAAGATGTTTCTCCACTACGGGGACCTCGCCGACGCCACGCGCCTCACCAAGCTCCTCTACGAGCTCAAGCCCGACGAGATCTACCACCTCGGGGCGCAGAGCCATGTCCGCGTCTCGTTCGACATGCCGGAATACACCTCGGACGTCACGGGGCTCGGCACCGTCCGCGTCCTCGACGCGATCCGGGAGTCCGGCATCGAGCACAGCACCCGCTTCTACCAGGCCTCGTCGTCGGAGCTTTTCGGGGAAGTCGCGGAAACGCCGCAGAAGGAGACCACGCCGTTCCATCCGCGCTCTCCCTACGCGTGCGCCAAGCTCTATGCGTATTGGATCACCCGCAACTACCGCGAGGCCTACGGTCTCCACGCGTCCAACGGCATCCTCTTCAACCACGAGTCCCCGCGCCGGGGACCCACGTTCGTCACGCGGAAGATCACCACCGCCGCCGCCCGCATCAAGCTCGGGCTCCAGAACAAGCTCTTCCTCGGAAACCTCGACGCCCGCCGCGACTGGGGCTTCGCCGGGGACTATGTCGACGCGATGTGGCGCATCCTCCAGCAGGACCGGCCCGACGACTATGTCATCGCGACAGGCGAGACGCACTCGGTCCGCGAATTCTGCGAGGAGACCTTCTCCCTGCTCGGCCTCGACTACAGGGAGTACGTCGAGTACGACCCCCGCTATGAGCGCCCCGCCGAGGTCGATCTCCTTCTCGGCGACGCCACCAAGGCCCGCACGGTCCTCGGCTGGAAGCCGAGCGTCTCGTTCAAGGACCTCGTGAAAATGATGGTCGACTCCGACCTCGCCGCCGCGCGCGCCGAGAAACTTCTGAAGGATTCCCGGGAAAACCGCGGCTGACCGGGACTCCTCCGCCGCGTCCGCTTTACGCCTCCGGCGGTTTTCTGCTATACTCCGAACCCGTTTTACGGAAGGCCTTGGCGGCGCGTCCGCCGCCGGAAACCATCCGGCCTCTCCGAACCTCTCCCATGCATCCCGACGTCTCCCCGGCCCCCCGCTACCCGCGGGTTCTCCTCACCGGAGCCGCCGGATTCGTCGCTTCCCACCTCATCCGGGAACTCGAATCCGCCGGCCACACGGTCTTCACGACCGATGCCGTCGACCCGCGGCCCGGGACCGTGCCCCTCCCGAACTACACCAAGGCCGACCTCTGCGACCGCGCCGCCCTCGAGGCCCTCGTCGAGACCGTCCGGCCCGACGCCTGCATCCACCTCGGCGCCATCTCGTTCGTGCCCGACGGCGACAAGAATCCCGGGCTTCTCCTCGGCGTCAACATCGCCGGCACGACCAATCTCCTCGAGGCATGCCGCCGCCACGCGCCGGAGGTCCGCTTCCTCTTCGTCTCGTCCGCCCAGGTCTACGGCCCCGCGCCCTCCATCGAGTCGGCCAACGTCCCGATCCGCGAGAACGCCTTTACCTATCCGCTCTCCCTCTACGCCATCTCGAAGGTCGCCGCCGAACGCGCCGTCGCCGCCTACGCCAACGCCTACGGCATGCAGACGATGATCGCCCGCCCCGCCAACCACACGGGTCCGGGGCAGACCCCCCGCTTCGTCGTCCCCTCGTTCGTCCATCAGGTCCTCGAGTTCCAGGCGGGCGGGCGCAAGGAGATGAAGGTCGGCAACCTTCAGGCCGTCCGCGACTTCACCGACGTCCGCGACGTCGTCGCCGCCTATCGGCTCATCGTCGAGCGCGGCGTCTCCGGCCTCGCCTACAACGTGAGCTCCGGGACCCACCTCCGGATCGGCGATGTCCTCGACCGCATCCAGGAACTGGTCGGAGTCCGCGTCCCCGTCTCCGTCGACCCGGCGCTCGTCCGCCCCGCCGACGCCTCCATCCACCTCGATGTCTCCCGCATCCGCAACACCTGCGCCTGGTCCCCGCGTCTCCGATTCGAGGACACGCTCCGCGACATGATCGCCTCCGCGCGCCGCTAGGCGGCGGCATCTCCCCGACCCTCTCCGCGTTTTCACTCATCCATGTCCTGGTTCTCACGTTCCACACCGGCCGCCGAGGTCGAACACCCCGCCGACATCTGGGAAGTCTGCCCGAAATGCAACGCCTACGTCATCAAGGAGGAGTGGGCGTCCAATCTCCGCGTCTGCCCGAAGTGCGGCTATCACGCGCGCATCTCCTGCCGCGACCGTATCGACCTCCTCGTCGACCGGGGCTCTTTCCGCGAGTTCAACCAGCAGATCACGCCCAAAGACCCGCTCGGCTTCTCCGACGCCAAGGGCCCCTATAAGGACAAGGCCTCCGCCGCCGTCGACAAACTCGGCATCAGCGAGTCCGTCATCACCGGCTCCGGCTCCCTCGGCGGGCTCCGCGTCGTCTTCGCGGTCATGGACTTCCGCTTCCTCGGCGGCTCCCTCGGCGGCTCCACCGGCGAGAAAATCCTTCTCGCGGCCGAACACGCGCTCCGCTTCAAGCGCCCGTTCATCATGGTCTCCGCCTCCGGCGGCGCCCGCATGCACGAGGGCCTCGTCTCCCTCATGCAGATGGCCAAGACCTGCGGCGCCGTCTCCCGCCTCCGCAAGGCCGGCTGCCCGTTCATCTCCATCCTCACCGACCCCACCACCGGCGGCGTCTCGGCCTCCTACGCGCTGATGGGCGACGTCAATATCGCCGAGCCCGGCGCGCTCATCGGTTTCGCCGGACGCCGCGTCATCGAGCAGACCATCAAACAGAAGCTCCCCGCCGACTTCCAGACCGCCGAATACCTCCAGGCCCACGGCTACATCGACGCCATCGTCCCGCGCAGGGAACTCCGCGACTATCTCGTCAAGCTCCTCGCCTACCGCGTCAAATAGGCGCCCCCGCCCCTCATGCGTTCCGCGTACTCCGTCGCCCCCTCCGAATGGGCTCCCCTTCTGACTTCGTGGGAGCTTCCGGCGTATCGCGCGGCGCAGCTTCTGAAGGATCTCTACACGCCCGTCCCCTCGTTCCGGGGCATGTCGTCGCTCCCCCTCGCGCTCCGCGACCGGCTCGCCGCCTCCTATGCCGACCTCGACGCCACCGCGTCCGTCGTCGAGGTGGCGGATGTCGGAACCCGCAAGCTCCTCCTGCGCCTCTCCGACGGCGAGCTCGTCGAATCCGTCCTCATCCCCTCGCGCGGCCGCGCCACCGTCTGCGTCTCCTCCGAAGTCGGCTGCGGCTTCCGCTGCGCCTTCTGCTCGAGCGGCACGCTCGGCTTCACCCGCAACCTCGAGCCCGGAGAGATCGTCGCCCAGTTCCTCCGCGCCGCGCTCGTCCTCGGCCGCCGGCCCGACAACGTCGTCTTCATGGGCATCGGCGAGCCCTTCGCCAACTACGCGAACGTCCTCGCCGCCGTCCGCGTCCTCAACGACCCCGCCGCGGTCGGTCTCGGCGCCCGCCGGATCACCATCAGCACCTGCGGCGTCGTCCCCGGCATTCGGAAGCTCGCCTCCGAAGGACTCCAGATCGAGCTCTCCGTCTCCCTCCACGCCCCGACCGACGCCCAGCGTTCCGAGCTCATGCCCGTCAACCGGCGCTACCCGCTCGCCGAGCTCCTCGAGGCCTGCGGAGAGTACATTTCGGCGACCGACCGCATCATCACGTTCGAATACACGCTCGTCCGGGACTTCAACGACTCTCCGCGCGACGCCGAGGCGCTCGTCCGCCTTCTCCGCCCCCTCAAGTGCCGCGTCAACCTCATCCCGCTCAATCCGACGCCCCATTTCCCCGGCCGCACCCCGCCGCCCGAAGTTCTCTACGGCTTCCGCGACTACCTGCTGGAACGCCACCTCAACGCCACCCTCCGTGTCTCGAAAGGCGGCGGCGTCGACGCCGCCTGCGGCCAGCTCCGCCTCCGCCGCGCCCAGCGCTGAACCGTCGCCTCCTGCGGCGACCGCCCCGCCGTCCGCCCGCCTCTCCCAGTCCGTTCCCCGTCCGT
>JAZUKQ010000283.1:0-3845 GCA_045643325.1 Kiritimatiellia bacterium
GAGGACCGTCACTCCGTACTTCTGGCGGGCGCCGCTCTCGATAAGGCTTTTCCCGACCATTCCCTTGGGCGGGGCGACCTCGGCGACGCTGAAGCCGTCGGCGATCTCGAAAAGGTCGATGGGACGCTGGAGAAGAAGATCCTGCGCGAGCCGCAGCGCGCGGTCCCTCTCGGCATAGACCACGAGGTCCGCCCCGACGCGCTCGAGCACCTTGCCGTGGGTGTCCGTGTTGGCCTTGGCGACCACGTTCTTGACGCCGATCTCCTTGCAGTTGACGGTCGCGAGGACGCTGCCCTCCATGTCGCTCCCGATCGCGACGATGACCGTGTCGCATTCCGCGAGCCCGAGTTCCTGAAGCGTTCTCGGATTGCACGCGTCGCCCTGGACGACCTGAATCGGAAGCGACGCGAGCTCCTGCACCTTTTCCCGGTCGTGCTCGAGAAGGATGACCTCCGCGCCCTTCGACGCGAGGCACTCCGCCAGCGTCGTCCCGAAACGTCCCGCTCCGATGATTCCGAATCTCATGGCAATTCCCTCCGCCTACCGCGACACGGTGCGCAGCTTCAGTTTCGGATGCTCCTTGACAAAATAGTCGTGCGACCACTGGCTCGGGAAGAGCACGACCGGACGCCCCTCGAGATCGGACGCCAGCTTCATGCCGGAGCCGAGCTGCTCGCTCTGAAGCGACTCCAGGGTCACGCCCGGCTCGAACCAGCGCACCACCTTATACGGGGCCGGCTCCATCCGCGGATCGGCGCCGTATTCCGTCGTGAGACGGTACATCACCACATCGAACTGCAGCTGGCCCACCGCGCCGAGAAGCGCCGTGTTCTGGCCCGTCGTCTCCGTCGTGAACGACTGGACGACGCCCTCCTCGAGAAGCTGGTCCAGCCCCTCGCGGAACTGCTTGTATTTCGCGGCCGACGACGACCGGATGACGGCGAAGGACTCCGGCTGGAAGCGGGGAATCTCGTCGTACACGATCGACGGATCGGTCGTCAGCGTCGCGCCGATCTTGAACGCCTTGTGCGTGACGAGGCCCACGATGTCGCCCGGATACGCGACCTCGACGCTCTCGCGGTCCTGGCCGAACAGTTTCTGCGAGTACGAGAGGCGCACGGGCCGCCCCGTGTCCGGATCGGGCACGACCATGTCCTTCTCGAACCGTCCCGAGCAGACGCGGACGAAGACGATCCGGTCGCGGTGGTGCGGGTTCATGTTGGCCTGCACCTTGAAGACGAACGAGGAGAACGCCGGATCGAGCGGATCGATCTTCCGCCCGTCTTTCGCCGTGCGGGGCTGCGGGACGGCGGCGTATTCGATGAAATAGTCGAGAAGCTGCTGGACGCCGAAGTTCGTGATTCCGCTGCCGAAAAACACGGGCGTCACCTCGCCCGCGAGGATGTCCTCCGGGGAGAACACCGCCCCCGCGCCGTCCAGCATCTCCAGCTCCTCGACCCACCGGGCGTGCGCCTCGTCGCCGAGCATGGCCCGGAGCGCGTCGGAATGGACGTCCTCGACACGTTCCGGGGCGCGGTACTGGCCGTGCGCCGTGCGCTCGAACAGATGGAGCCGCCGTTCCAGCCGGTCGTAGACGCCGCGGAACTCCGGACCGCTTCCGAGCGGCCAGGTGACCGGATACGCCTGGATGCCGAGCACGCTCTCGAGCTCGTCGAGAAGCGCCAGCGGGTCCTGCGCGGGGCGGTCCATCTTGTTCATGAACGTGAAGATGGGAATGCCCCGCATGCGGCAGATCTCGAACAGTTTCCGGGTCCGCTCCTCGATGCCCTTCGCGGCGTCGATGACCATGATGACGGAATCGACCGCCGTCAGCACGCGGTAGGTGTCCTCGGAGAAGTCCTTGTGGCCCGGCGTGTCCAGAAGATTCACCACCGCGCCGCCGTACTCGAACTGCAGCAGCGTCGAGGAGATCGAGATGCCGCGCGCTTTCTCGAGCTCCATCCAGTCGGAGGTCGCCGCGCGCTGCTTGCTTCCGGCGCGCACGGCGCCCGCGAGCTGGATGGCCCCCCCGTAGAGGAGGAGTTTCTCGGTGAGGGTCGTTTTACCGGCGTCCGGATGAGAGATGATCGCAAACGTCCGGCGACGGCGGATTTCAGAATCTGTGGACATGAAACAATGAGGGGGAAAACTCGGAATTCGCGTGAGAAGGGAATCCGGCCGCCCGCCGGCCGCCGACGCGGAACGGCGGGGACGGACGGCGTACGGACCGGACGGAGGCGCGCCCTCCGGAGCTACTTCCGCGCCGAGAGCACGTTCTTCTCGTACGCCTTGACGTCGGCGAGGAAGGCGAGGTCGGCCGGGACGCCGGAACGCTCGCAGAGCTCGTCCCAGACGGCGCCGAACGGCAGCGTCTTGGAGACTTCCTGAAGGACGAGGCGGGAGGTATAGTCGCCCTCGAGCTCCGCCTTCTTCATCGCCTCGATCGGCGAGAGATAGGCCGCGAGAAACGCCTTGCGCATGTTGCGGGCTCCCGTCGCCCAGGCGGCGATGCGGTTGATGCTCGCGTCGAAGTAGTCGAGACCGACACGGGTGCGGTCGAGAAGACCGCCGGCGACCAGCTCGGAGGCGATGGCCTGGAGCTCGTCGGTGAGCGTGACGACATGGTCGGAGTCCCAGCGGACCGGACGGCTCACATGGAGCGCGATGCCGGGGACGAAGTCGTACACGCCGGAGAGCTTGTCGGAGATGACCTCGGTCGGGTGGAAGTGGCCGGCGTCGAGGCAAAGGAATTTGCCGCGGGTCGCGGCGTAGCCCATGTAGAACTCGTGGGAACCGACCGTGAAGCTCTCGAGGCCGAGACCGAAGACCTTGGACTCGACGGACTCGACGGTCAGGGAGGAATCGATCGGTTCCTCAAAGATGCGGTCGAGCGAGTCGAGCAGACGGCGGCGGAGACCGAGACGGTCGGCCGGCGTGTCCTTCATTCCGGCGGGAGTCCAGAAGTTGTCGAGGACGGAGCTTCCGAGCTGGCGGCCCATCTCGGCGGAAATCTCGCGGCAGCGCTTGCCGTGCTCGACCCAGAAGTCGCGGAGGCCCTGGTCCGGATCGGCGAGGGGCATGCCGCCCGCTTTCGGATGGCCGAAGAACGTGGGATTGAAGTCGAGATTGACCTTCCGGGACTTCGCCCAGTCGATCCAGCCCTGAAAGTGGGCGGGGGCGATGGCGTCGCGGTCCACCTTGGGATTCGCGGGGGTGAACTCGGCATACGAGGCGTGGAGATTGAAACGGCTCACGCCGGGGATGAGGGAGAAGGTCTTCTCGGCGTCGGCGCGGAGTTCCGCGACGGTCCGGGCCTTTCCGGGATAGTTGCCCGTGACGGCGAGACCTCCGTCGACACCGCCGGCGACGGCGTTCTCGAATCCTCCGACATCGTCGCCCTGCCAGCAGTGGAGCGAGACGGGGATGTCCGCCGCGGCTTTCATCGCCGCCTCGACATCGATTCCGATTTCCGCGAACCTGGCTTTCGCCGCCTCAAACAACTTGCTCATAGATGGATTCCTGACTTCTCGTTTTTGTTAAAAAGATATCCCTCCGCCCCGTCTGGACAGTATACCATACCCATTCCCCGCCCTCTACCCCGATTTTGAGCGGGACATTTCCAAGAGAAAGGAAACGCTCAGAAGCGCTCCGCGTCCTTGCCAACCTTCGCGATTTGTTGTAGAGTACACCTCGTATTCCGCGCCAAGCATTTACCCTAAAATCGGCAGTTGGCTTCAGGAAATCGCCATTTGACGCAATAATACCGGGGCTTTCTCCGTTTTTCCCCTTTTCACCCGATGGGTGAATGGAAATAACGACCTTCCGAAATGTGGTATGATTGAGTT
>JAZUKQ010000284.1:0-2780 GCA_045643325.1 Kiritimatiellia bacterium
CCTCCCCGCACGTCAGGAAACACCATGCAGTTTTCCCCCCCCGTATTCGAGAACTATCTCCGCAACCGCAAAAAAATCTTCGAGAACGGACTCGTTGAATTTCTGGACTTCACATTCGAGAGTTCGCCGTCTACACAACTCGCGGAGGGAGTCCGCTACGCCGTCGGAGCGGGCGGAAACGGAGGAAAACGCCTCCGCCCCATGATCGTCTACGCGGCCGCGGAAGCGCTCAAGCTGAAACCCGCGCAGGTCCTTCCCCACGCGCTCGCCATCGAGCTCCTGCACAACTACACGCTCGTCCACGACGACCTCCCCTGCATGGACAACGACTCCGTCCGGCGCGGACAGCCCACCGTCCACGCGAAGTACGGCTACTCCCAGGCGGTCCTGATCGGCGACATGCTCCAAACGCTCGCGTTCAAATCACTCGGGCACTTGTCGAACAGCGCCATGGATGCCGAGGTGGAGTATTTCGACACGCTCTTCGCGCTCGACATCCTGTCCGAGGCCGCTCAAAGCGTGCTCGAAGGCCAATGGGAAGACCTCTTCCCGGGGCCGGGCCGGACACTGGACGGCCTGTTTGAGATGCATCGGCGGAAGACCGGCGCGCTCTTCGGGGCAGCGGCGACGCTTCCGTGCACGTTCTTGGAAGACAACCTGCACGACTGTTTTTCACGGCTCTCGAAATTCGGAAAGTCTTTCGGCCAGGCGTTCCAGCTGCTCGACGACCTCGACGACGAGCCCGCGCGCCGCGAAAAGCCCGCCGACGAGCGCGAGGCGAGCGCCTTCGAATTCCTCTCCGAAGAGGAGATCCGCGCGAAAATCAAGGAGTTCCAGGCCGAGGCGCTCGACACCCTGTCCGGATTTCCCGGCGACACCGCCCCGCTCGAGACGCTCCTTCTCGCGTTCACGTCGCCCAAGTAAAAACGCTCCCCCGGCGGAACGCGCCGGAAGCCGCGTCTCTGTTTCCGGATTCCGGAGCATGCCGGATACAGGGCGTCCCGGGCCGGTTCCCCGACGGCGTTTTCCGGACGATGCCCGCGGAGCCCGGGACTGGAGCGCGCCGCGCGTTTATGCTATCCTTTTCACCCGCAATGAAACGCGCCTTCCTCGTTCTTCTCCCGCTTCTTTCCGCCGCGGCGGCGCTTGCCGCCCCGCTCGAGTCGGTCTCGTCGCTCGGCGATGTCTCGCTGACCGTCCGCGCCGGCGACGACACCGTCTCCCCCCTCGACACCATCGATGTCTCCATCGAACTCACCGCGCCCGACGGCCTCCAGGTCGCGCTTCCCGCCGATTTCTCCGACCGGCTCGACGGCCTGACGCTTCTCGGCTCGTTCGAGGAGGAGCCGCTCGTCGCGGCCGGCGTCCGCCGCCGTGTCGTCCGCCTCCACCTCCGCCCGGTCGTCGGGGCGCCGCGTCTTCGCCTCGCCCCCTTCGCCGTCCGCTTCCCCGACGCCTCCGCCCCCGCGAAAGAGGCATGGTTTCCCTCGAAGCCGCTCGTCTTCAAACCCGCCCCGGCGCTCCCGCCCGGCGAGAAGGCTCCCTCGGACGTCGAGGACGGCCTGAAGCCGCTCTGGATTCCCCCGACGGGCCGCGAGATTCTCCGCTGGGCCCTCCTTTCCGTCTCGGGCCTTCTCGCGGCCGCGATGCTCGTCCTCCTTGTCCGCTGGATTCTCCGCCGGATCAAGCTCGCGCGCATGGCGCCCCGGGAACGCGCCCTCTTCGAGCTCAAGTCGCTCCTCGCCCGCCACCTCGTCGCCCGCGGCCGTTTCAAAGAGTTCTATGTCGAGCTCACGCACGTCGTCCGCCGCTATATCGAGCGGCGCCACGGCATCCGCGCCCCCGAGCAGACGACCGAGGAGTTCCTTCAGGAGGCGGCCCGCTCCGGCAGCTTCACGCCGGAGACTCTCGCCCGTCTCCGCGACTTCCTTTCCTCGGCCGACCTCGTGAAATTCGCCGGGGTCGACGCCTCGGAATCCACCGCGGAGTCCGCCGCGGCCTCGGCGCGCGCCTACCTCGAGTCCGAACCCGCCGCGCCGAAACCCTCGGAAAAACCCGCGCTTGCCTCCACGGCGGATGTCCGGTAAACTTTAAGGCGCTTTTACCCACATCCCGCGTTAGCTACGGAGACGTATTTGTGAACAGACTCCTGGAGCCGAAAATCGGAGGAATCCTCTGTTGTTTCCTCATAAGCGCCCTGCGCGCGACCGCCGGAGACGAGGCTCCCCTCCGCGGCATGGTACCGAAGGATTCCGTCCTGCTGTCCTGGCTCGAGGAGGCGCTCGACACGGCCCCCCCCCCCTCTATCGCCGTGAAAAGCGCCGTCGCGAACGCCGCGCTCGGCTCGGCCGACGCCGTCCGCTCCGGATTCCGGGACCCGGTCCTCCACGCGGCGGCGGGCTCCATGGAATCGCCCTCCTCCTATCCGTCGGGCGTCTTCTCCCCGGGAATCTCCGGCAACGCCGCCGGCGTCCAGGCCGGTGTCGAGGCGCCCGTCGCGACCGGCGTCTACGGCGGTATCGGCGCGGCCCAGAACCATTTCTACGAGACGGACGACTCCGCGGCGTCCGACGAGACCGTGGCCGGCGCCGGAATCCGCGTCCCGCTTCTCCGCGACCGGGGCTTCTCCCTCAACGAGTCCGAGACGGCCTCGCTCGACGCGTCCGCCCGCGCCGCCCTCGCGGAAGTCCGCGGCGAGCGCGTCGCCGTGGGCGAGACCGTCGTGAAGCGCTTCCGGGACTGGCTCGCCGCCTCGGCCGACGCCGGAGCGGTCAGCAACG
>JAZUKQ010000285.1:0-9095 GCA_045643325.1 Kiritimatiellia bacterium
TGAGCGGCTTCTCCGAGGTCGTGAGCGTCCGTCTCTCCGGCGCGCTTCCCGAAATGTCCGACATCCCGGCCGCGACGGGCACGGCGGGCGTCGCGATGCCCGTCCTCGACCTCGCGCAGTACACGACCGAGGAGGACGGAGACACCGTCACCTGGTCCTGCTTGACCGAGGTTGTCTCCGGCAGCTGGTCGCTCGCGGCCGCGACGGGCGCGTTCGAGTTCACGCCGCCCTCCGCGGGCACGTTCGAGTTTCTCTTCACGGCGTCCGACGACGCGCAGGGCGAGGGCGACAGCGTCCTCTACACGGTCACGGCGGGCCTTGCCGCGCCGCAGAACCTCGCGGGTGTCGAGAACCCCGCGGGCACCGCGTCGCTCGCGTGGGACGCCGTCGTTGGCGCGACCGGCTACATCGTCGAGTTCGCCGACAACGCGGACTTCTCCGCTCCTACCGGCGGCGAGGCCGGCGAGACGGTCACGCTTGCCTCCTGCGGGAACAGTGCGCTCTCCGAGGGATGGAAGTTTGTGAACGGCGCGTCGCAGGCGACAAGCTATTTGAAGATAGTCTCCGCCTCGGGCAATCCCGGTCTCGTCAGCGCCGCGTTTTCCACGATGGGGCTATCCTCCGTCGAGGTCTCCTGCACCGCCGCGACGTTTGGAACGGTGGGCACGGTCTCGAAGACCGTCCACATTTCCTACTCGCTCGACGACGGGGCGACCTGGACCGAGTTTGAAACGGTCGATTCCGGGTCTACGGGCGGAAGCAACTACCGGCCTGTTTCCGTCGCGCTTCCCGCCGCCGCGCTCGGGCAGGCATCCGTCCGCGTGAAGTGGAGCGCTCAGAATGCTGACGGGAACACGGGGCTTCGTCTTTGTGACCCGACGATTTCCGGCGTCGTCTCCGCGACCGGCTCGACCGGCGTCCTGGAGACGTACGAGACGTCTGTGGCCTCGCTCGATGTCCAGGACCTCGCGGAAGGCACTTACTATTTCCGTGTCACGGCGGTCGATCCGGCGAATTCCGCGACGAGCGCGGTCTCCCAGACTGCGAGCGTTGTCATCGACGGCGCCCCCGCGTTGCCCACGCCTCCCGAGATGTCCGACATTCCGGCCGCGACGGGCACGGCGGGCGTCGCGATGCCCGTCCTCGACCTCGCGCAGTACACGACCGAGGAGGACGGCGACACCGTCGCCTGGTCCTGCTTGACCGAGGTTGTCTCCGGCAGCTGGTCGCTCGCGGCCGCGACGGGCGCGTTCGAGTTCACGCCGCCCTCCGCGGGCACGTTCGAGTTCCTCTTCACGGCGTCCGACGACGCGCAGGGCGAGGGCAACAGCGTCCTTTACACGGTCACGGCGGGCCTTGCCGCGCCGCAGAACCTCGCGGGTGTCGAGAACCCCGCGGGCACCGCGTCGCTCGCGTGGGCCGCCGTCGCCGGCGCGACCGGCTACATCGTCGAGTTCGCCGACAACGCGGACTTCTCCGCTCCTACCGGCGGCGAGGCCGGCGAGACGGTCACGCTCGCCTCCTGCGGGAACGATGCGCTCTCCGAGGGATGGAAGTTTGTGAACGGCGCGTCGCAGGCTACCGACTATCACAAACTGGTCGGCTCGGGCAATCCCGGTCTCGTCAGCGCCGAGTTCTCCACGGTTGGAATCGTCTCCGCCACGACGACTTTCTCCGCAGCCACGTTCGGGGGAACGGGAGTCGCTTCGGAGACGGTCACGGTCTCCTATTCGCTCGACGGCGGTACGACGTGGACCGAGATCGATACCCTGTATCCCGTCGCGACGAGTACGACGTACGCCAAGAACACGCTGGAACTTCCCGCCGCCGCGCTCGGGCAGGCGTCCGTCCGCCTGATGTGGAGCGCTTCGGAAGCGACCGATAAGTTGGGAGTCCGTCTTCGTGTCCCGACGGTCGTCGGCATCGCCCCGGCGGACGCTCCGGACGGTGTCTTGGAGACGTACGAGACGTCTGTGGCCTCGCTCGATGTCCCGGACCTCGCGGAAGGCACCTACTATTTCCGTGTCACGGCGGTCGATCCGGCGAATTCCGCGACGAGCGCGGTCTCCCAGACCGCGAGTGTTGTAATCTCCGGCGTGCCGCCGGTCGCGCTGGCCGCTCCGGTCCTTCTTCCCGCGACGGAGATCGCGACCAACGGATTCACCCTCTCGTGGAACCCGGTCGAGGGCGCCGAGGGCTACTATGTGGACATCGCGACCGGCGACACGTTCGCCGCCGCCGCCGGTCCGACGACGTTGATCGACGAGGACTTCTCCAGCATTACGACGGGAAGCGATGCCACCTCCCAGACATCGGGTTCGGCTTGGTCCGGCAACGTGAATTTCCCCGACGGAGCGTACCGCTTTCAGGCGGGCGGCGCCGTGAGAATCGGCAAGAGCGGAGACGCCGGCTACATCCAGACGGGTACGCTCGATCTCTCTGCGGGTCCGGTCACTGTCGCGTTCGATGTCAAGGGTTGGACGAAATACGAGGGAGACATTGTCGTGTCTCTCAAGAGCGGCGCGACGACCAATGTGTCGTACACCGCCCTCATGGGCGACAGCGCCTACGAGCATTTCGAGGTGACGTTCCCGGCCGGGACCGAGGCGGATACGGTCCGTCTCTGGACGATCAGCGGTCGCGCGTTTCTCGACAATGTGACGATCTCCGTCGGAGCGGAAGCCGGCGGACCGGGCGATCTCGTGGTCTCGCAGGCCGAGGTCGCCGGAACGTCCTACACCGCGACCGGTCTCGAGCCCGAGACGACGTACTACTACCGCGTCTGGGCGTTCGCCGGCGAGGCGGCGGGCCCGTACTCCACGACCGGCACGGTCACGACCTTGTCGATGCAGACGCCTCCCGCCCTCGCCGGCTTCGCGCTTTGGGCGAGCCAGAACGGCTGCGAGGACGCGACGGACGCGGAGGCGCTCGAGGCCTTCTTCTCCACGGAGATCGACGGCGTCGCGGCGGGCTTCCTCTACGCGTTCGGCGACGCGCTCGACGCCGCTCCGCTTCTCCAGATTTCCATGATCGACGGAGAGCCGGTGATCGAGACGCCCGCGCTCGCGGAGGGTGTCGACGATGTCGATGTCATCGTCCAGCGCGCGACGACGCTCACGGATCCGGTCTGGTCGGATGTCGAGATGGAGCCCGCCGAGGGTGCCGCCGAAGGCCTCATGCGGTTTGTGACCGCGGAGAGCGTCGGCCCGGCCGACGCCGCGTTCTTCCGCCTGAAGATTCAGCTGAAGAAGTAAGAAAAACAGAGTGTCCGTCCGGGCTCGGGGGCTCGGACGGACATCGGACAGCAGACAGGCAAAAAGAAAGGCCGTGGCCATCGCGAAAGCGGGCCACGGCTTTTTTTCGGGCGAAGATTGCGGGGGCGCGGAGGCGGAAAAGACAGGCCGCCGAAGATTGCGGGGGCGCGGGGGAGGGCGAAGCGGGTCAGAGGAGGTGGCGCGTCGGGGTGAGAATCCCGTGGACCGGGATGTCGTGCGGCTCGGCCGGGACGGACGGAAAGACCTGGAAGTCGAAGGCGAGGCCGAGAAGCCGGACGGAGGCCGGACAGCGGCACAGAAGCCGGTCGTAGAAGCCGCCGCCGAATCCGGCGCGGTGTCCCGCCGGATCGAAGGCGAGACCGGGCACCAGGACCAGATCAATTCCTTCGGGGTCGACGAACTCGGGAGCCTCCGGCTGGAGGACATGGAACGGACCGGACCGCAAGGGGGCTCCGGGAGTATAGACCGCGAAGCGGTAGGTTTCCGCCGCGTCGTCCCACGCCGGGACGAGAAGTTTCCGCCCGGCCTCGTGCAGGCGCGCCATCAGGGGTTCCGGAGGAAGTTCTCCGGGAAGCGAAAGATATCCGGCGACAACCCGCGCGCCGGAAAAGGGCGGAAGAGAAAAAGAAATCGAGCCGGCGAGAGTGTCGCCGGCCCGACGTGCCGATTCGGGCGTGAGCCCGCGGCGGAGCTTCCGCACAAGACGGCGGAGGTCCGATTTGGTCATGGAGGATTAATCCTCGGAGATGGCCTCGGCGGGGCACTCACCCTGGCAGGCGCCGCAGTCGACGCACTTCTCAGGGTCGATCTTGTACTTATCGCCGTCCTGGGCGATGGCCTCGACGGGGCAGGCGGCAGCGCAGGTGCCGCAGCCAGCGCACTTTTCGGGATCGATTTTACGAGCCATTCGATTACTTCCTTTGGTTAGGGGTTAAGACATTTGGCAACCGCCCGCGGAAAGACCGCGGACACGGGATACCGGATGCGGGAAGTGTAGCGCAATCGGGGGGGAACCGCAAGGGAAATCGGTTCACAAGAGCGGGCCGCGTTTTCGGCGGAGGGATCCGGAATCCGGTGAGGTCCGAGAGGGCGGGAAGGACGGTCCCCGGAGATTCCCCCGGAGCTTGTCACTCCGGGCGCTGGAGAAGCGAGGAGGTCTCGGCGAGGCCGGCCCGGAGCGCGGGGACGACGCCCGCGGCCGCCGCGAGGCAGACGGCCAGCGCGTAGCCCGGAAGAAGCTTCGCCCACGGAACGACCAGCGGCGGGGCGATGCATCCGAACATCGGCGCCGCCTCGACCATCTTGTCGGCCAGCCAGGAGTAGAAGACGCCGAACGCGAAACTGAGGACGCACGCCGAGAGTCCGATGAGGACCGCCTCGGCGAGCACGATCCGGACGAGTCCGCCGCGCGTGACACCGCATGCCCGGAGGACGCCCAGTTCCCAGCGGCGGTTCCGGACGGAGACCACCATCGTGTTGATCACCGCGAGGACGGCGAGGACCAGCACCACAAGCGGCATCCGCGCCATGGAGTCGATCACGCTGTCGGCCCGCGAGAAAAGAGAGTTGTTCAGGCTCTCGTTGGAGCTGAGCGACACGAAATTCTTGTTGATGCCGCTGCTCCAGAGCGTGCCGCCGGAGTACGCCTCCTGCCGCTCTATGCCGGGAACCTTGTCGGCCTCGGCTTTCGCCAGCGCGCGGAACTCGGCCTGCATCGTCTCGAAAAGGACGCCCGGCTTCGTGTCGAACCAGAAGAACTCGTCGGCCGGGGCGCCGAAATCCCGTACGGGCGCCTCGTACGGCGCGAAAATGAGCCCGGCGGTGCGGCCCGCGCTTACACGGACGCCGGAGCATTTCGAGAACCAGATCCACGCGAAATCGACGACGCCGGCGACCTTGTACTCGGCGTATTCCGGTTCGACGCCGAGTTGAAAGGCGTCAGGCTGTCCTCCGGGACCTCCCGGTCCGCCGCGCCGCTCTTTCGGGCGGACGTCGGATTTCGCGAGGCGGAAGGTATCGCCCACATGGAGCCCGGCGTTGACGGAGACCGTCTCCGGGATGACGCACGCCCGGGAGTCCGGTTCCGCGAACGCGGCGCGGACGGAGGCGGCGTCGCCCTCGACAAAACGGAGGCGGAGAAGCGGGTCGTCGTCGCGCCAGGCGGTGCCGGCGTCGAGCCCCATGACGACGAAGTTTCCGGCCATCGCGCCGCCGTGCTCAGGGAGAGTCGCCTGCATCCCCAGATCGAGCGCTGGCTGCGCGACGGAGACGGGCAGAAGGTGGTTCGGGCGGAGGTTCGGCCAGGCGGCGACCTTGGCGGACGTCTCCGGGGAGGCGATGCCCTCGTGCACGCGGACGAGCACGTCGGGAATCGTCTTCGGGACATCGAACATCGTGAGCATCGAGCCCGACCAGATGTGGATGGCGGTGAAGAGGCCGAGACCGACGCTCATCGAGAGGACCGTGCCGAACGTGCGGGCCCGGTTGGACGTCAGCGTCCGCGCGAGAAATCCGGGATGGAATCCGAAGAGCCTCGCGAGGACTGGGCCGATGACGCGTTCGGAGAAAATCAGCGCCCACGAGGTGAAGAAGAAAAAGCCGAGGCCGAGACAGAGCGTCCCGACGGTCGAGAAAAGGAGAAGCTTTGTCCGGTTCGGGGCGGGGAGGAGGAAGACAATGGCCGGAAGGACGGCGAGAAGGACGGCTCCGAGAAGCCCGGAGCGGAAAAGTTTTTTCCCGTCGGCCGGGACGGCGCGGCGGACCATCGCCTCGGCGGGCGCGACGCGGGTGGCGCGGACTGCCGGGACGATGGAGGCGAGGAGCGAGCCCGCCAGCGCCCCCGCGACAGCGAGGACACCCCCGCCGGCTCCGAGCGAGACCTCGGGCATGACGCCGGTTTTGACGTAGTCCGGCAGCGCGAGAAGACCGAGGCCGAGCGCGAGGCCGAGCACCCCTCCGAGGAGGCCGAGCACGAGCCCCTCGACGAGGATGAACGCGCCGACCTGGCCGCGCGTGAAGCCGATCGCGCGGAGCGTCGAGAGCGCGCGGACCTTTTGGGAAAGACCCATGCTGAGCGTCGTGAAGATGATGAAGACCGAGGCGAGGAGCACAAGCCCGACGGTGGGGCCCGCCTGACCGAGCAGGGATTTTTTCGCGCCGCCGGGACCTGCCATCGACTCCATGGCGGCCGCCTGCGGGCGGGAGTCGAACGGCGTGATTCCGAGCCTGTCCATCGGCGCCTGAAGATTCTTCTCAAGATCCGCGTAGAACGCGGACTCGGCGTTCTCCTTGTCGAGTTTCACATACATGAGGTTGACGACGCCTTGGGCGCCGCAGACGCCTTGGGCGCCGCCGAGCGTCGTGAAGACGACCGGAGAGACGGGATCGGCAGGCCGCGCTCCGAACATGCGGGGGCCGCGGCGCGCGCCGCCGGGACCGCCCGGTCCGCCGGGTCCGCCTGTTTGAGGCTGTCCGGCCGGCCGCTTGTCCGCGGACGCGCCGCCCGTTCCCATGCCGCGCCCGCCGAGACCGACGCCGAATCCCCAGGCGAACGTCTGCGGTTTCTGCTGGGGGCGGTTCTCCGGAACGCTCATCCGGATTTTTCCGACGACCTTGAAGCGGTTGGTGACATCGTTCTGGACCGCCTCGATCTCGTCGCCGAGCCGGATCCGGCGCCGCGACGTTTTCCCGGGGGCGGCGGTAAGGAGTTTCTCGGCGGCGGTGGAGACGACGCATTCCGTGTCGTCCGCGACCCAGCGGCCCTCGGCGAGTCCGAAGGGGGATTCGGCGTCGCCCATGCCGATCAGGACGGGGGAGCGCCGGTCGCCCATGCCGGTGGGGGCGAGGGCGGCGTCGAAGCCGACGAGCCGGACGGAGGGCGAGCCCATGTAGGCGTAGCCGGTGCGCTCGACGGAGGAAAGATACTCGATGACCTCGGCGACGTCCATCTGGAGCGGGCGCGCGAACGAGAGCGCGAGGGAGTAGGAGCCGAAGAACTTCTTCGTGCCGTTGTCTTTGGCGAACATCTTCGTGTCGACCTGGCCGACGAACCAGACGACGAGACAGGAGGTGGCGGCGATGGCCGCGACGGAGAAGAAGATCTGCGACCGGTTGCGCCAGAGGTCGCGGCGGATCAGTTTCAGAAGAAAAGACATGGGGCGGGAGGAAAATGACGGGATACGGACCCGGAAAGAACGCTACAGGGAGGAAGACGGGGCGTCTTTGACAATCCGTCCGTCGCGGAGCTCGACGACGCGGTCGGTCCAGCGGGCGACGGCGGGCTCGTGGGTGACGACGATCATCGTGTGCCCCTGCTCTGTGCAGAGCTCGCGGAGCAGGCGGCAGATGATCTCGCTGTTGGCGGTGTCGAGGTTGCCGGTCGGCTCGTCGGCGAGCAGAAGGGATCCGTGCGTGCCGGAGGCGTAGTCGATGAGGAGGGCGCGGGCGATGGCGACGCGTTGCTGCTCGCCCCCGGAGAGGGCGTCGGGGTAGTGCTTGCGGCGCCCGGCGATCTGGAGCCTGTCGAGCAGGGCCTCCAGGGCCTTGTCGACGTCGGCCTTGGTGAGGCCGCCCGCGCGGTATCCCGCGAGAAACGGGAGAAGGATGTTCTCCTCGGCGGTGAGCGTCGGGATGAGGTTGAAGGATTGGAAGACGAACCCGATGGAGGCGCGGCGGAAAAGGGTGAGCTCCCGGTCGGACAGGTTGTCGACGCGGGTGTCTTTCACGCGGATCTCTCCGGACGTCGGCTTGGTGAACCCCGCGACGAGGTGAAGCAGCGTGGACTTCCCGGATCCGGAGGGGCCCATGACGGCGACGGACTGGCCTTGGGGAATTTCCAAGGAGACGGAACGGACGGCCTCGACCGCCGCGGCGCCGGCGGATCCGGAGGCATAGGTCTTGGAGACGGAGGAGAGAAGGACGTGGGCGGACATGGAAAACGTGCGGAGGATGACAGGGACAGATGATTTGGAACAGGTCGCAGATTTAAACGCGCGAGACCGGGAAATGGTTGAGCGGGCGCTTGAAAGACGGGACGCCGGAACGTTCTCCCGCGGGGTAGCGCCGGACGGGCGCGGGGTTCGCCCCTCCGCCGCCGACCATCTGCCGGGAATCGTTCAGGTGGCCGAGCGTCTGGTCGAGAGAGACCTCCGGTTTTTTCAGGGGACGGCGTCGTGGGCGAGATGGGACATGGCCGCGTTGGATTGAAAAGCGTGAGAAAAGAGGCCGGGGAAACCTAAGGCAGGGGCGTGGCGAGGAGACGGAGGGAGGCGAGGACGGACGTGGTGAAGAGGGCGAACGCGAGGAGCGACAGAACAAGGAGAACGCGGACGGCGCGCCGGCGGCGGAGCGGAAGGAGAATCCAGAAGAGGAAAAACGACGCGAGGGCGACGAGTTCGCGCGTGAGCAGCGGAAGGGCGTAGTGCCAGAAGAAGACCGGGCGGAGCCAGTCGTCGGAGGAGACGGACGGGCCGCCGGCGGGGCGCGGTATTTGCGGATCGAGCGACGTTGGGTCGGCGTCGGTTGGGGGATACTCCGGCGTCTGGTTCTCGAGCGATAGATTCCGCCGCGCGAGCGCGAGGTTATGACGGAGGTCGGGCGTTGTGCCGGAGATCGTCTCCGCGCGGCGGAAGGCGTCGCGGGCGCGGGCGGGGTCTTCGGCGAGCAGGAGGGCGATTCCGTAGTTTTGAAGGAGCGCGGGGGCGGGGGCGCCCGGAGAGCGGTCGATCAGTTGGCGGTAGACATCGGCGGCGTCGTGGAAAGCCTCCGGCGTCGAGGCGCTCTCCATCAGCGAGGTCGCTTGGTCGAAAAGAAACCGGTCGG
>JAZUKQ010000286.1:0-8431 GCA_045643325.1 Kiritimatiellia bacterium
AGGCGGGGGGCACAACGCAGACACCCTCCGGCGCGGAGCGCCACCCCCCTCGAAGGGGGGCGTTACGGCACAGGGCGGCCCCACGCGGAGGCGGGGGGCACAACGCAGACACCCTCCGGCGCGGAGCGCCACCCCCCTCGAAGGGGGGCGTTACGGCACAGGGCGGCCCCACGCGGAGGCGGGGGGCACAACGCAGACACCCTCCGGCGCGGAGCGGCCCCCTTCGAGGGGGCTGTCGGCGGAGCCGACTGGGGGTGTCGCGTTTCGCCTCCGAGGAAAAAACCGGGGGATGTCCGTAAAATCATTCCGCAATCCAAAATAGACCGGATCCGTTTCTTCCGAATTCTGATATACTTTCACCAGTTTGTTTTGCCGCGTCCGCGCCCCACGCGCATCGTGAAGAAAACCCGTCATCCACGCCATGTCGAAACTTGTCATTCTGGACGGCCACGGACTCAACCCCGGCGACCTCAACTGGAAAGGGTTCGAGGACCTTGTTCCGACCGTCGTCTACGACCGCACGCCCCCGGAGGAGATCGTTCCCCGGATCGGCGACGCCGACCTTGTCGTCGTCAACAAGACGCCCGTTTCCGCCGCGACGCTCGCCGCCTGCCCGGCGGTCCGCTACGTCGGCGTGCTCGCCACCGGCTTCAACATCGTCGATGTCCGCGCCGCCAAAGAGCGCGGGGTCGTCGTCACGAACATCCCCGCCTACGCCACGGACTCCGTCGCGGAGTTCACCTTCGCGCTCCTTCTCGAGATCTGCCACCGCGTCGGCGACCACAGCCGCGCCGTCCACGCCGGACGCTGGACCGCGAGCCGGGATTTCTGCTTCTGGGACTATCCGCTCCTCGACCTGGCCGGAAAGACGCTCGGCATCGTCGGCTACGGACGCATCGGGCAGGCCGTCGCGCGGCTCGCGGAAGCGTTCGGCATGAAGGTTCTCCACCACAACGCGCACAGCGACCCCCCGGGATCCGTCTCCCTCGACGAGCTCTACGCGAGAAGCGACGTCATCACCCTCCACTGCCCGCTCTCCGACGAGAACCGGGGCATGATCGGCCGCGCGGCGATCGCGAAGATGAAAGACGGCGTCATTCTCGTCAACACGGCGCGCGGACCGCTCGTCGACGCGGCCGCCCTCCGCGAGGCGCTTCTCTCCGGCAAGGTCTACGCCGCGGCGGTCGACGTCGCGGACACCGAGCCCCTGCCGGCGGACTTTCCGCTGCTCGGTCTCGACAACTGCGTCATCACCCCGCACATCGCCTGGGCGAGCCTCGAGGCCCGGACGCGGCTCATGGACACCGCGGTCGCGAACCTCCGGGCTTTCCTCGGCGGCAAACCGGCGAACAACGTCGCGGGCTAGCCTCCGCCCCCCTTCTTTTTTCACCCCCAAAACCTCATCCAACCTCCATGAAACTTACCGCAGAAATGGTCAAGCAGAAGGCGCTCGAGTGCGGCGCCGACATCGTCGGAATCGGCAACATCGAACGGTGGAGCACCGCCCCCATCCAGCAGGACCCGAGGCAGATCATGCCCGAGGCGAAAAGCGTCATCGCGCTGGCGTTCCGCGTCATGCGCGGCAGTCTCCGCGGCGTCGAGGAGGGCACGTTCTTCAGCAACTACTCCGCGATGGGATACGGCGGCATCACGTACCTCTACATGCCGATGGCCGTCATCAACATCGCGAAGTTCATCGAGGACGCCGGCTACGAGGCCATCCCCTACGGCCACCAGAGCGACTGGCGCGCCATCGGCCAGACCGGAGAGCTCCGCAAGGGCTACAGCGTCCCCGTCGCCCCGGGGCGCGCGATTCCCGACGTGGCGGTCCACCTGCGCATCGCCGGCTTCCTCTGCGGCATCGGCGAGATCGGCTGGAGCAAGATGCTCCTCACCAAGCGCTTCGGGCCCCGCCAGCGGGTCGGCATCATCATCACCGACGCCGAGCTCGAGCCCGACCCCATCATCAAGCCCGGCACGCTCTGCAACCGCTGCATGGCCTGCGCCGCGCAGTGCCCCGCCGGCGCCATCCCGAAGGACCGCTCCGTGAAGACCGTCCTCGGCGGCTACGAGGTCGAATGGGCCGACATCGACGTCTACCGCTGCGACATGTGCTTCCGCGGCGCGGAGGCCAAAGAGGCCGAGGACGGCCGCCCCGACTACACCGACGGCCCCTGCTTCGGCCACCGCACGAAGCCCGGCTGGTGGAGCCCGTTCTTCAAGAAGCCCCGCAACCTCTACCAGACCGGCCAGGCCGTCTGCGGCGCCCGCGGCTGCACCCGTGCCTGCATGATCTCGATGGAGGCCCGCGGCGCCGTCGAGAACAAGTTCGAGCAGCCGTTCCGCCGCCGCCCCGCCTGGCGCGTCGACTGGGAGAAGGTCAACGGAGGGGAGGCGCCCGACGGCGTCGACCCCGTCGCCGACTCCTCCGCGAAGCCGGCGGACTAGCGCCCCCGCCGTGAAATTCCATGTAGGCTACCAGACGTCCGAGCCCGGGGAAGAGACGTTCCCCGAGCTCCTCTATCCGTTCCGCGAGCAGATCGCCGAGGTCTTCTTCGCCTGGCCCGGACACGCGAGCGGGCGCTCGCCCATCGCCGTCCGCGACGGGAAGCTCGACCGCGACGCCTTCGGCCGGTTCGAGGAGGACCTCGTCAATCTCCGCGCCCTCGGGTTCAAGCTCGACCTCCTCTTCAACGCCAACTGCTACGGCGGCGACGCGATGAGCGAGGACCTGCGGAAAGAGGTGCTCGCCGTCCTCCGGCGCCTCGACGGGACCGCCGGTGGCGCGGACGTCGTCACCACCACCTCGCCCGCCGTCGCCTGGATTCTCAAACGGGAGCGTCCGGACATCGAAGTCCGCGCCTCGGTCAACATGCGCATCGGCAGCGTCGCGGGCATGCGCTACCTCGCCGACAGGTTCGACAGCTACCACATCTGCCGGGACTTCAACCGCGACCTCGCGCGGCTCCGCGACCTGCGCGCCTGGGCCGACTCCGAGGGGAAAAAGCTCATCCTCCTCGCCAACAGCGGCTGCCTCCGCGAGTGCTCCGGACAGACCTTCCACGACAATCTGGTCGCGCACGAGAGCGAGGTCTCGCGGACGAAAAACCTCGACGGCTTCCTTCCCTACACCTGCTGGAACTACCTGAAAGACCCGGCGCACTGGCCGGCCATCCTCCAGGCCACCTGGATCCGGCCCGAGGACGTCCGCCGCTACGAGGGGCTCGTCGACGGCGTCAAGCTCGCGACGCGCCTCCACCAGCGCCCCCACAGCGTCATCGGCGCCTACGTCCGGGGCGCATGCTTCGAGGGGAACCTCGCGGAGCTCTTCGAGCCGGGGTTCTCGCCGCTTCTCGCGCCCAAGGTGCTCGACGGGCGCCGCTTCCCCGCGGACTGGTTCGAGCGCACGACGTCCTGCGACAGGCGCTGCCACGCCTGCGGCTATTGCGAGCGCGTGCTGAAGGACGCGCTCGTCGACCTGTAGGCCGCGCCGCCGCCTATTCCGCCGGGACGGACACGCGGACCTCGTAGGACGCGCCCTTCGCGCACGGGAGGACCGGGCTGGTCCAAAGCTCCCCGTCGACGAAGACATCGACCTGCGCGTCCTTTCCGCCGCTCCGCTCGAAGCGGAAGTCGTACGTCGCGCCGCCGAAGCTCTTGACGAGCCGGCAGGTTTTCCACTCCTTCGGGAGGCACGGGTCGACCGCGAGGCCGGCCGGGGTGGCCTGCACGCCGAAGACGTACCGGACGAGCGCGTTGAGGAACCACTGGTTCGTCGCGCAGCGCCAGCTCTGGCCGGGCGTCCCGTAGCGGTAGCCCGTCTCCTTGCCGAAGATGGAGTTGCTGAGGATGTACGGCTCGCTCATGCGGGCCTCGCCGCGGTCGTTCACCGGAAGGATCTGCTGCATCGTCTCGTACATCTTGTCCCTGCGGCCGAGGACGCCCTCGAAGGCGAGCTTCCACGCCATCGTGTGGAGATAGATGCCGCCGTTCTCGTGGACGCCCGCGGGCTTCGAGCCCATGTAGCCGATGGTGGGGTCGATGTCGGTGTAGCCCGGCTTCATCACGAGCGTTCCGAGCGGATCCCGGAGTCCGACGTCGACGGCTTTGAGAATCTTCGGAAGCCGCTCCGGCGTGACCGTGCCGGAAAGGACGGCCCAGAGCTGCGGGATGAGGAAGAGCTTTCCCTCCGCGCAGTCCGGCGAGCCGACGGTCTCCCCGTTGTCCTTGATGGCGCAGATGTAGTACCCGCCCTCCTCGCTCCAGGCGTATTTGTTGAGGCGCGCCTTCATCGTCCGGACCCGCCGGCGGACCTCCGCGGCGCCCGCGGCGTCGCCCGCCGCCTCGGCCATGACGGCGTAGCGCTCGGCCCCGACGCACCAGGCCATCGAAAGCCAGACGCTGACGCCCTTGCCCCCGAGCCCGACATGGTCCATGCAGTCGTTCCAGTCGCCTCCCCAGATGCGGATAAGCTTGTGGTGGCCCGTGAAATTCCAGAGGAAATCGACGGCGCGGCGGCAGTGCTCGAGGACGGTCCCCTCCTCGCCGTTGTTGAACTTCACCACGCGGTCGAGGAACGCGCGGCCGGCGCCGAGCTCGCACCAGATGTCGTACGCGGCGAGCGGGATGCCCGAGGCGCAGTCGGCGAAATTGTTGTCCTGGAGGCCGCCGTCGCGCATCGTGCGCGGGGCGTAGCCGCTCGCGTACTGATACTCGAGCATCCGGCAGAAGTCCAGCGCGGCGAGCTCCGGCGCGAAGTTGGAGAGGCAGTCGCAGTCGCTCACCACGTCGCGGTAGCCGGTGTGGCGCACGCGCGCCCAGCGGCCGCCCTGGACGGTCGCGACCTGGAGCCAGGTGTTGAAGAGCGCGTCGAGATTCTTGTTGGGCGTCTCGACGGCGAGCCGGCCGAGCCGCGCGTCCCAATAGGCGCGCACGTCCCCGGCGTCGGCCTCGGCGCGCTTCGCGCCCGCCCTCGCGGCGGCGCCGGCGTCGGCCGCGGAGACCGCCCAGGTCACGGCGTAGTGGAACACCGCCTCCGCCCCCGGCGCGAGCTCGGCCGTGTTCTGGAGCGCGAGGCAGACCTTCTCGCCGACGCACTCGCTGTCGCGGCACGCGCCGTCCTCCTCCAGCGCCTCGGGCAGGATCTCCGCCCCGTAGACCCCGACGAAGGCGTTGCGCCGCGTGTCATAGCCGTCGGCCTTCGCGTCGCCCGCGAGCGCGGCGTGGACGATATGGTTCTCGCCCGTCCCGAAGAACGAGTTGAAGCGCACGACGGCGGCGTTGTTCCGCCGGTCGAACCACGCCTTGCCCATGTTGTAGCCCTGGAGCGCGTACGCCCCGTCCACGTCCGTCGACGCATACCCGACGACCCGGAGCCGCCTCGCCTTCCTCCCCGTGTTCTTCACGCGGACGGTCCAGCTCTCGAGGTCGCCCTCGAGCGGGACGCAGACGCTCCAGGCCGAGCGGATTCCGGAGCGGACGCTCTCGATGGTCGAGACGCCGGGCTCGTGGCGGCAGGAGTAGCTGTCGAACTTCTTGGCGAGCGGCAGGCCGTTCACCGACCACCAGTCCCCCGTGTCGGCGTCGACGAGGTAGACCATGCGCTTGGTGACGAGCGGGATGCGGCGGCCCCAGAGGTCCTGCGCGAATCCCTCGCCCGCGGCGACCTGGGAGAAGCTGGCGTTGTAGTTCCGGTTGAAGAGGTAGTTGTACCAGTTGCGGGGCGTCTTGCGCTCCGTGACGGCGTACACGCGTCCGCCGTCCTCGAAACGGCCGTAGTCCGTGGATGCTTTCATGGGGATGACTGTCTCAAGATATCCGTTGTGGAATGTTCGCGGTTCGGAGGGAAAGACAACGCGTCCGATTCGCCGGAATCCTTTCCCGGAATTCCTCGAAACGCCGTCCGAACGCCCGGATTATAGCACAGTTCGAAGAACGGGGCGAAGGGCTGCCGACGGCGCGCGGGCCAAATGCGGCGGGACAGGCCGGGCCGCGGACGGCGCGGAGTCTCGCCGCCATCGCCTCCGGTACCTGCAGACCGTGGAAATCCGTGGCGGAGTTTTTCCTACAGGATTCTGTAGAACGCCTTCTTCGGCCGGAAATCGCGGCCGAAGAGGAGGGGATAGTCCGTACGGCCCTTGATGGGGATGTTGTTGAGCCAGGACGACCCGTCGTCGACGCACCAGAACGTCACGCGGTCGAAGTGTTCCGCGTACTTGCGGAAGACGCCGAAGAGTTCCGCGTAGCGCTCCGCCTGCGCCTCCTCCACCTCGGCGGGAAGCCCGTCGGGCCAGGGGTTGTACGCCGGGTCTCCGGCGGCCGTCTGGCGCTTCTCCCGCGGGAGGTCCCAGCCGCGCGGCAGGACCGTGACATCGACTTCCGTCGCCATGACCTTCACGCCGGCGTCAATGTACGCGCGCACGCTCGCCTCGTACTCCTCGACCGCCGGCCCGCCGAGCGAGACATGCGTCTGAAGGCCGACGGCGTCGATGCGGACGCCCTTCCCGCGGAACTCGCGGATCATCCGGACAACGCTTCCGCGCTTCTTCTCGGAGTGCATGTCGAAGTCGTTGTAGTAGAGCTCGCAGCCGGGATCGGCCTCATGCGCGAAGCGGAAAGCCAGCTCGATGTATTCCGGGCCGATGATCTCGAGCCACTTGCTCATGCGCATCGTGCCATCCGCCTCGAAGGCCTCGTTCACGACGTCCCAGCCGGCGATGCGCCCCTTGTAGCGTCCGACGACGGTCTTGATGTGCTTCTCCATCCGCGAAATCAGCAGCTCGCGGCCGGCGCTCTTCCCGTCCGGGCCGGTGAAGAACCAGTCCGGCGTCTGCTGATGCCAGACCAGCGTGTGGCCGATGATCTTCATGCGGTGCTTCTCTCCGAATTCGACATAGCGGTCCGGGACGCCGAATTCGAAGCGATTCTCCTCGGGATGCACAAGGCCCGGCTTGAGCAGGTTCTCCGGAGTGATGGAGTTGAACTGCCTCAGCACGAGGTCCGTACGCGCCTTGTCCTCCCCGGTGAACATCCGGGTGGGAAGGGCCGCGCCGACGCGGAAGGGGAAGGCGTCTTTCATGGACGGCGTCGGGCGCGCCGTGGACTCGGACGGGGCGGAGGAAACGGGATTCTCGGAATTCATGGCGTGGCTTTCATGGGTTGAGGGATGTTCGCGGACGGCGCGGATTTCCCGCGTGTCGTCCGGCGCGCCGAAACAGAGGCCGCCGGTAAACCGCGGGGCTTTGAAAACGGATTTCAAGGGCATTCTCCATGGACGATCCAACACGGACCTTCCTCGTCGTTGATTGTAGCACCTTGGTCCGAAGGAGGAAAGTCCGCGGCCGAGAGGGTTCCCCGCTTGGAAAGCATAAAAAAGGGAAGCGGGCAGAGTCCCTTCTTCTGGATTTCCGAACGGAAACGTTCCGGCGAGCGGACTCCGCCCGCCGCGGAGCATTCCCAAAACGTCTTTCGGAGACAGCGCCGTTTCCGGCTAGAGACTGCCGGCCTCTTTTTTGAGCTCGCGGTACCGCTCGGTGAAATACGCGCCGGTCTGGGACTCGTTCGTCCGGCCGTACGGGAACTCGCTCACCGCGACGACCGGCGGCGCCTGCATGCGCTTGGCGACGGAGAGCCCGCGGTGGAGTTTCCACCAGCGCTCGAGATCCGCCGTGAACGCGGCGGCGTCCGGGAAAAGCCGTCTCACGTCGCCCGGGTAGCCGATCCGCTCCGCGAGCGTCCCGTCCAGATACCAGCGGAGGTTGTCCTCCGGAGCCGCGAAAAGGAGGTCGCCGTCGTCGTCCGCCGCGCCCTCGACCCACGAGCGGAACAGCGCGTCGTGGTACGGGTAGTCGAGCGGGTCGCCGAGGCCCTTCTCGACGGCCTGTTTCTCGCTGAGCTCGGCGGAGGGCTTGATCCGGAAAATCCCCTCCGGGATGACCTCCCGGCCGAAGACCTCCCGGTTGAGATAGCGGCCGACCTCGTACACCTCGCCCTTCCAGAGGTCGGCGAGGCACGCGAGCCAGCCGGCGATGTCGCCGTAGAGCGTGCCGTAGCCGATCGTGCACTCGGTCTTGTTGGCGTTGCAGCTGAAGACCCCGCCGAACGCCGCCGCCGCCGCCGAAAGCACGCGGCTGCCGCGGTCGCGCGCCTGCACGTTCTCCATCGCGAACGGGGAGAGCGCCCACTCTCCCGCCTTTCCGCCGAGCGGTCCCTCGCCGGCAAGCTCCGCGAACTCGCGCCGCGTGAGCTCCACGGAGTCGCCGATCGGCACTTCGACGAAGCGCGCGCCGAGATTCGCCGCGAGCGCGCGCCCGAGCCCCCGCGTCGTCGCGGAGGTGAAGGGGCCGGGCATCCCGACGAGCAGGATGTCCGCCGGGTCGAGAAGACTCCCGTAGAGCGCCGCGGACACCGCGGAGTCGATGCCGCCGGAGAC
>JAZUKQ010000287.1:0-9677 GCA_045643325.1 Kiritimatiellia bacterium
TCGGCTTCCAGTACTGCACGCCCATCCAGGCGGAGGCGCTCGGGCTCGCGATGGCCGGCAAAAACGTCGCGGGCAAAGCCCAGACAGGCACCGGAAAGACCGCCGCGTTCCTCATCACCGTCTTCCGCCGGCTCCTCGAGCATCCCGAGGCCCGTCCCACCGTCGCGGGCCGTCCCGCGGCCCTCGTCCTCGGCCCCACCCGCGAACTCGTCATCCAGATCGCCAAGGACGCCGAGGCCCTCTCGAAGTACTGCCCGTTCCGTACCGTCGCCGTCTACGGCGGCATGGACTACGACAAGCAGGAGCGCGCCGTCGCCTCCGGCCCCGTCGACCTCGTCGTCGCCACGCCCGGACGCCTCATCGATTTCCGCCGCTCCCACATCATCGACCTCTCCGGCGTCCACACGCTCATCATCGACGAGGCCGACCGCATGCTCGACATGGGCTTCATCCCCGATGTCCGCAAGATCATCCGCGAACTTCCCGGCGAGAACGAGCGCCAGACCATGCTCTACAGCGCCACGCTGACCGACGACATCATGCGTCTCGCCTCCCAATGGATGCCCGACCCCGTCCAGGTCTCCGTCGAGACCGACTCCGTCGCCGCCGACACCATCCGGCAGATCGTCTACCCGATCCGTTCCGAGGAGAAGTTCACCGTTCTCTACAACTTCCTCCAGCGGGAGAAGGCCGAGCGGGTCCTCGTCTTCTGCAACCGCCGTGTCGAGTGCGAGCGCCTTCTCGCGAACCTTCTCGACTACGGTGTCGCCGCCGAGGTCCTCTCGGGAGACGTCGACCAAAAGAAACGCCTCCGCGTCCTCGAGGCGTTCCGCACCGGCGCGCTCAAAGTCGTCGTCGCGACCGATGTCGCCGGGCGCGGCATCCATGTCGACGACGTCGCGTACGTCGTCAACTACGACTTCCCGTACGAGGCCGACGCCTACGTCCACCGCATCGGCCGCACCGGCCGCGCCGGACACGAGGGCACCGCCATCTCGTTCGCCTGCGAGGACGAGTCGTTCATCATCCCCGACATCGAGAAACTCCTCGGCGAGGAACTTCCCTGCCAGCAGCCCGACGACGCCCTCTTCGCCCCCCTCCCCGACGTGCCCCACACGCACCGCGTCCCGCCCCGGCACGAGGGAGGCGGCCACGGGAACGGCTTCGGTCCCGCGCGCCGCGGAGGCTTCGGCGGCCGTCGGCCGGGCGGTCCGCGCCGCGGAGGATTCCGTAAGTAGCCGAGGAACGGGTCTTCCGGACGCTCGCGGGGAGACGGTCCGGAACACCCCCCCCGGAATTCCCGAAAACCTTCCCGCGAAATTCCCCTTGACACACCCGCCCCGGCGGGTGTATCCTTTTTCCCACTCTCTGCGGAAGGATGGCAGAGCCCGGTTGAATGCACATGACTCGAAATCATGCATACCGCAAGGTATCGGGGGTTCGAATCCCTCTCCTTCCGCCATTTTTCATTTAAAGGGGGTTTTCCCCCGCCGACATACCCCGAGGTTCCTCCATGCCCAACATGTTCGAGATGGCCAAGGAAGCGCTCGCGATGCGCTCCCAGATGAAGAAAATCCAGAAGCAGCTCGAGGCCATGACCGCCGACTATTCCAACGCCGGCGTGACCGTCACCGCCCGCGGCGACATGTCCATCGTCTCCGTCGAGATGACCGACGAGGCCTTCGTCGACCGTGTCCGCCTTCAGCGCACCATCACCGAGAACGTGAACAAGGCCCTCAAACTCGTCAAGGACAAGGCCACCAACGAGATGCGTGAACTGACCAAGGACACGAACGTCGGCCGTTTTCTCGGCGGAAACTAGTCTCTCTCCGTGGACGCCTCCTTCGCCCGGCTCGCCGACGCCCTCGCGCGGCTTCCCGGTTTCGGACGGCGTTCCGCCGAACGCGCGGCGCTCTCCCTCGTCTCCCGTCCGGAGGAACTCGCCGAGCTTTCCGGGGCCCTCGCCGAAGCGTCGAAAAACGTCAGGCTCTGCTCTCTCTGCGGATCCGTCACCAGCGCCGCGCGCAATCCCTGCGCGCTCTGCACCGACACCCGCCGCGACCCGTCCGTGCTATGCGTCGTCGAAGACCCGGGAGACATCCTCCTCGTCGAGCGCTCCGGCGGGTTTCATGGGCTCTATCACGCCCTTCACGGGCGCCTCTCCGCCGCCAGAGACTCGGGTCCCGCGTCCCTCCGCCTCCGCGAGCTCGCCGAGCGCGTCGCCTCCGGCTCTGTCCGTGAAATCGTCCTCGCGCTCAGCACCGACATGGAGGGCGACGCCACCGCGTCCTACATCGCCGAGATGTTCCGGGACTCCTCCGTCCTCGTCTCCAGGCTCGCGTTCGGCCTCCCCGCGGACTCCGGCATCCGCTACGCCGATCCCGTCACCCTCCAACGGGCGATCGGCGGCCGGATCCTGCTCACGTAGCCCCCTCTCCCATCGAACGAACAAGAAGTACAGGTCATCATGAAAATAGGCGTAGCCGTCCTCGGCTTCGGCACCGTCGGAGCCGGCGTTGTCGAAGGTCTTCTCAAAAACAACGGTCTTCTCTCCGCCCGCACGGGCGTCGACATCGAGCTCCGCGCTGTCGCGGACCTCGACATCACGACCGACCGCGGCGTCGCCGTCCCCCCGGGCATCCTCATGACCGACGCCTTCGCGGCCATCGCCCGCGACGATGTCCAGATCGTCGTCGAGACCATCGGCGGCACCGGCATCGCGAAGAAGCTTGTCCGCGCCGCCCTCGAGGCCGGGAAGTCCGTCGTCACCGCCAACAAGAAGCTTCTCGCGGAATACGGCGCCGAACTCTTCCCGCTCGCCGCCGAGCACGGCTGCGACCTCTACTTCGGCGCCTCCGTCGGCGGCGGAATCCCCGTCATCCGCGCCCTCCGCGACGGACTGGTCGGAAACCGCGTCCGCCGCGTCTTCGGCATTCTCAACGGCACCTGCAACTACATCCTCTCCTCGATGGAGACCTCCGGCGCCTCGTTCGACGACGCCCTCGCCGCCGCCCAGAAGGCCGGCTATGCCGAGGCCGACCCGACGCTCGACGTCGACGGATTCGACACCCTCCACAAAATCTCCATCCTCGCCGCCCTCTCCTACGGCGTCCGCCCCGATGTCCACACCCTTCCCGTCCGGGGCATCCGCGGCGTCGTCGACGCGGCCGACATCCGCTACGCGAAAGAGCTCGGCTACCGCATCAAGCTTCTCGGCATCCTCCGCGACGCGGAAGGAAAGATCGAGTGCCGCGTCGCCCCGACACTCGTCCCCGTCGACTCCATGCTCGGCTCCGTCAACGGCGTCTTCAACGCCGCCCTCGTCGAGTGCGACATGTCCGACGTGACGCTCTACTACGGACGCGGCGCGGGCCGCCTTCCGACCGCCTCCACGGTCGTAGGCGACATCGCGGACGTCGCCTCGCACCTCGCCGCCGGCACGCGCCGTCCGGTCATCCTCTCGAAGCCCGTCTCCGGCTCCGAGGAGTTCCTCCCGGCGGGAGACGTCGTCTCGCGCCACTACCTCCGCCTCGCCCTCCGCGACCGGGCCGGAGCCATGGCCGAAGTCCTCGCCATCCTGGCCAAGCGGGGTGTCTCCGTCGCCTCCATCTTCCAGAAAGAGCCCGCCTCGCCCGACGCCCCGTTCGTCCCCGTCATCGTCCTCACCCACAAGGCCCGCCAGGCGGATCTCGACGCCGCCCTCGAGGAAGTCGCCGCGCTCCCCACCGTGGGCGCCGCGCCCGTCCGGTTGGGCGTGGAGGCCTGATCCGCCGCCCGGTCCTGTCCCGTGAACCCGCAAGCCATCGAAGCCCTTCTCGCCCGTTTCGGCGCGTGCCGCGAATGCCCCGCCGTCATCAACACGAGGCAGGGGCAGAACCTGCCCGGACGCAAGGCCGTGGTCGAGATTCTCGACACGCTCGTCGACCTGCTTTTCCCGGGATGCCACAGCCGCGAGCCCGTTCCCGCCGAAGATTTCGACGCCGTGCTCCGGGCCCGCATCACGCGCTCCGCCGCCGCCATTCAGGACATGGTCCGCCGCGTGTTCGCGTTCGAGTGCGGGAACGACCCGTGCCGGCGCTGCGGCGACTGCGGGGAACGGGCGGCCTCTGTCGCGGAGGAGTTCCTCTCCCGCCTCGCCGACGCCCGTGAACTTCTCTCCGCCGACATCGACGCGGCCTACGAGGGCGACCCCGCGGCACGCTCGACGATGGAGGTCGTGATGAGCTACCCCGGCGTCTACGCCGTCGCCGTCCACCGCATCGCGCACATCCTCTACGCCCTCGGCGTCCCCATCATCCCGCGCGTCTTCTCCGAGCACGCCCATTCCCTCACCGGCATCGACATCCATCCCGGAGCGAAAATCGGCAAAGGATTTTTCATCGACCACGGGACCGGCGTCGTCATCGGAGAGACCTGCGTCATCGGCAAAAACGTCAAGCTCTATCAGGGAGTCACGCTCGGCGCCCTTTCTTTCGCGAAAGCCCCCGACGGCTCTCTTGTGAAGGGAAACAAGCGCCACCCCGACGTCGAGGACGGGGTCGTCATCTACGCCGGCGCGACCATTCTCGGCGGCGACACCGTCATCGGCCACGACTCCGTCGTCGGCGGCAACGTCTGGCTCGTCCATTCCGTCCCTCCCTACTCGAAGGTGTACAACCAGTCTCCGGCCCCCCTCATCCGGACGAAAGAGGGGGAGCGGAAGGCGGACGGCTAGCCGTCCGCCCCTTCTCCGTCCCCGAGCCTCCCATGCTTTTCTCCGAAGTCCAGTCACTCTTCGTCCGCTCGTTCCGCGAGCAGCGCCTCGCGCACGCCTACATCCTCGTCGGCGACCCGCGCGGCGACGCCATGCGCATGGCCGAGTGGCTCGGCTCGCTCGTCCTCTGCGCCTCCCCCGCGCCCGACGGCTCCCCGTGCGGCCGCTGCCGCGCCTGCTCGCTCTGCGCGGCCCACAAGCATGTCGACGCCCGGTGGATCGAGCCGGAAAAGAAGTCGCGCGTCTTCTCCATCGACGCCGTCCGCTCCCAGATCATCCCCTGGGCGGCCTGCACCTCTGTCGAAGGCGGCTGGAAACTGATGTCGGTCGTCTTCGCCGACCGGTTTAACCCCGCCTCGGCCAACGCCTTCCTGAACACGCTCGAGGAACCCACTCCCCGCACCCTGTTCCTGCTCCTCACGCAGGACCCCGGAGCGATGCTCCCGACCATCCTCTCCCGGTGCCAGCGCGTCGATCTCTCCATGGGCCGGGTCCCCCCCGCCGAGCCTTGGCGCACGGAGACCGCGAGAATCCTCGCCGCCCACTCCAACAAGTCCGAACTTCTCGCCCTCGCGACCGCGGGACGTCTCGAGGGGCTCTTCGGCAAAATCGGCGACAAAGCCGCGGAAATCGTCCGCGACGAGGCGAACGCCTCCGACCTCGTCGAGGACCGCGCGACCCTCGACGCCCGCGTCAAGGCCAAATCGCTCGAACTCAACGCCGCCGTCCTCGTCTCCGTCCAGGACTGGTACCGCGACCTGCTCGCGCTCTCGAGCGCCGGAAACGCGGCGTCCGGCGCCTCCGCCCCCGTCCTGTTCTTCCCCGAGTTCCGGGACGCGCTCGCCGCGCGCGCGGCCGCGGTGACGCCCCGGCAGGCGCTTGAGGCCATCCAATACGCCGAGCGTCTCTCGGCCCAGCTCAACGACCGCCACATTCCCCTCGGCGCCGCCCTCTCCTACTGGTGCGCGCGCTTCCCGTAGACGATTGCGGGAACGGACGGGAAAAGGTATACTGTAGTTTTTGTTTCACGGGCTCGGAGTCTCCCGATGGCCGGAGCCCGCCGAAGAAGAAGGATTTCATCTATGGCGACAATCCGCACATATCTCCAAGAGTCTGCCGTCGGCAATCCGGAGGGCGTCGCGCTCCGCTGGAAGACCAAGGGCGTCTGGCATTCGATGACGAATTCCGAACGGCTCCAGTGGGCCCGTACGGTGGCCGCCGCCGCGTCCCTCATGAAGCTCAAGGAGGGCGACCGCGTCGCCCTCATGATGGAGAACCGCCCCGAGTGGATGACGACTTACCTCGGACTCGCGTGCTCCGGCTTCACCGTCGTTCCCGTCGACGCCAAGCTGCACGAGCGCGAGGTCTCCCACATTCTCCGGGACTCCGGCGCGTCCGCGGTCTTCTCGGGCAACCGCGGATGGCCCGTACTCCGCGAGATCGAGGCCGACCTCCCCGAACTCCGCAACGTCGTGCTGTGCGACGGCGTCTTCTCGGGCTCGGAAAAAATCAACGGGACCTGGCATCACGACTACGCCTTCCTGATGGAGGAAGCCGCCAAGGACCCGGGGAAGTCCGCGAAATACTTCGACACGCACATTCCCACCGAGGCCGACGTCGCCTCCATTCTCTACACGTCCGGCACGACGGGACGCCCCAAGGGCGCCATGCTCACCCACGGCAACTTCGCGGCCCAGATCGAGGGATGCCTGCAAAGTTTCAAAGTCTACAAGGAGGACAATTTCCTCCTCGTCCTCCCGCTCCACCACGCGTTCGCCTTTACCGCGAGCTTTCTCGTGCCGATGGCCTCGCAGAGCGAGGTCAGCATGGTCGAGAGCCTCCGTTCGATTCCGGAGAACATGCGGGAGGTCTCTCCCTCCGTTCTTCTCGCCGTTCCCCTCCTCGCGGAAAAGATGCTCGCCGGCATCATGAAGAACCTCAAAAAGAGCGCGGCGGCGGGCATGCTCCTCAAGCTCGGGCTCGGCCGCATGGTCGGGAAGAAAGTCGTCGGAAATCTCGGAGGAAAGCTCCGCATCCTCATCTGCGGCGGCGCGGCCTCCGACGTCGAAATGCTCCGGATGTACAATAAGTTCGGCATCCACACCATCGAAGGCTACGGGCTCACCGAGACGGCTCCCATCTGCGCGCTCACCCCCGAGTCGGAAATCCGTCTCGGCACCGTCGGGAAAGCCTTTCCGAACTGCGAGCTTAAAATCGACCAGCCAGGCCCCGAGGGCGTAGGCGAGATCTGCGTGAGGGGTCCCATCACGATGAAGGGATATTTCCACAATCAGGCCGCGACGGACGAGGTCTTCGAAAACGGCTGGTTCCACACGGGCGACCTCGGAAAGCTCGACGAGACGGGCTACCTCACCATCACCGGACGGAAGAAAAGCCTCATCGTCAACCGCGAGGGCAAGAACATCTATCCCGAGGAGGTCGAGATCGTGCTCGACTCCGCGCCGCACGTTCTCGAGTCCGTCGTCGTCGGCTACCACGCCGGCGACGAGAAGGGCGAGCGCGTCGGGGCCATCATCGTCCCGGACATGGACAAAATCGCGGCGGACTTCCCCGGCAAGAAGGGGCAGATGACCGACGAGGAGATTTCCGAGCTCTGCCGGAAAGAGGTCCGCGAGGCCGTTTCCGTCATCGCCGAGTACAAGCGTCCGCGCAAGTTTCAGGTCCGCTTCGAGCCGTTCGAGAGAACGACCACCCAGAAAATCAAGCGCTACCTCTACGCCATTTCCGAGGAGTAGCCGCGATGTCCACGATTCGTACCTACGTACTCGCCGCGGCGGAGAAGAACGGCGACGGAGTCGCCGTCCGTTGGAAGGCCAAAGGAGAATGGATGAGCGTGACGCACGGGGAGCGTCTCGCGCGCGTCCGCAACGTCTCGGAACTGGTCGGCCGCCTCGGAATCCGTCCCGGCCAGCAGGTCGCGCTCATGATGCCCAACCGCATCGAGTGGATGGACATCTACCTCGGGCTCGCCTGCTGCGGGATCACGGTGGTCCCGCTCGACGCGAAATTCCACGAGAAGGAGGCGTCCCACATCCTTCGCGACTCCGAGGCCGCGGCATGGTTCGTCTCCGGGCATCTTCTCGGTCTCGCCCGCGAGATCACCGCCGGTCTTCCCGCGCTCCGGAACATCGTCGTGCTCGACGGCGCCGTCCCGCCCGAGGGAATCACCGAGGACGGCATCCATCCCGTCCGGTACTCGGACTACGCGACGCTCCTCGCCGCCGCGAAAGAGGATTCCGAGCGGACCGACTGTTTCTTCGCCCTCCACGAGCCGATGGAAAGCGACACCGCCTCGCTTCTCTACACCTCCGGGACGACGGGACGCCCCAAGGGCGCCATGCTCACCCACGCGAACTTCGTCTCCCAGATCGAGGGCGGGCGCAGGGCGTTCCGGATGTATCCGTGGGACAATTTCCTCCTCGTCCTTCCGCTGCACCACGCGTTCGCCTTCTCCACGAATTTCCTCATCCCGATCGGAAACATGTGCGAGGTGAGCATCGTGGAGAATCTGAGGACCATCGCCGAGAACATGCGGGAGGTCCATCCGACGTTCCTCCTCGCGGTCCCCCTTCTCACGGAGAAGCTCCTCGGGGCCGTCATGTCGAAACTTCGCAAGAACCGTCTCGCGATGCTTCTGATGCGGCTCGGTCTCACGAAAGTCGTCGGGAAGAAGGTCATCGAGGGATTCGGCGGACGTCTCCGCGTCATCGTGAGCGGCGGCGCGGCCGCCGATCCGGAGATTCTGAGAAGCATCAAGGCGTTCGGAATCACGACCTACGAGGGATACGGTCTCACCGAGACTTCGCCGATGTGCGCGATTTCTCCGGAGAAGGACATCCGTAACGGGACGGTCGGCAAGGCGATGCCGGGCTGCGAGCTCCGCATTGTCGGGGCCAACTCGGAGGGAGTCGGAGAAATCGAGGTCCGCGGTCCCAATGTGATGAAGGGGTATTTCCATAACGAGGCCGCGACGGCCGAGGCGTTCGACGGCGAGTGGTTCCGTACAGGCGACCTCGGGAAGCTCGACAGCGACGGCTACCTCAGCATCACGGGACGGAAAAAGAGCCTTATCGTAAACCGCGAGGGGAAGAACATCTACCCGGAGGAGGTCGAGGAGCCCGTCAACGCCGCCCCGCACATTCTCGAGTCGCTCGTCCTCGGCTACCACGCGGCCGGAGAGAAAGGCGAACGCGTCGGAATCATTCTGGTTCCGGACATGGACGCCATCGTCCGCGACTTTTCGAGCAAGCTCTCCGACGACGAGATCGCGGAACTCTGCAAGAAAGAGCTCTACGACGCGGTCAAAATTCTCACCGAATACAAGCGTCCCCGCCGGGTCCAGATCCGTTTCGAGCCGTTTGAGAAGACCACAACGCTCAAAATCAAGCGTTACCTCTACAGTCTTCCCGTCGAGTGATCGGTTTACGGCGACACGATTCGCGTCCTGTTCGGCCGTGTCGCCCGTCATGTTCCGATTCGCTTCGAGAGTTGAGTGTGCCGTCCGCCCTTCTGTATAGGGCGATTGCTTCTGTCTTATTCCATCAAAATCGAAAGGGGTCAGACCCTTTTTATACTTGAACACTCGTTTCGACTATGCTATCCTTTGCGGCGTTGTAAGGCACCATCCGGGTTCAAAACTCCCGAGAAAGACAGTCAGCTATGAGAACGTTTCGAAAGGGGTCAGACCCTTTTTATGCTTGAACACTCGTTTCGGATATGCTATCCTTTGCGGCGCCGTAAGGCACGATCCGGGTTCAAAGCGCCCGAGAAAGACAGTCAGCTATGAGAACGTTGCGAATAAAGAATAATGCGGACGAGGCGGGCTACTTCCACCTCATCAGCCGGAGCGCCGGGCAGGAGTTCTTCTTCGACTCCCCCGAGGAGCGCGACCGGATGCTCCTCT
>JAZUKQ010000288.1:0-3773 GCA_045643325.1 Kiritimatiellia bacterium
CATGGGATACCTCATCGAGCCGGACCTCACGCTCTTCGGGCTGGGAGCGGTGTATGACCATCAGAAGGGGCCGGGGGACTGATTTCCGCGGGGGCGGGAGGGAAGAGGGGAGCCCCGGGACGTTACGATTTATCCATCACACTGGAAAGGTTTGAGATGAACTACGAGAAGATTCAGAAGCCGGCATTCGGCGAAAAAATCACGATGGGCGCGGACGGAAAGCTTCGGGTTCCCGACCAGCCCGTCATCCCCTTCATCGAGGGCGACGGAACGGGCCCCGACATCACCCGCGCCGCGATGACCGTCTGGAACCGCGCGGTCGAGGCCGCCTACGGCGGAAAGCGGAAGGTCGCCTGGATGGAGGTGTATGCCGGCGAGAAGGCGCTGAAGGTCTACGGCGAGAATGTCTGGCTGCCCGACGAGACGGTCGAGGCCGTCCGCGAGCATCTGGTCGCCATCAAAGGACCGCTCACGACTCCCGTCGGCGGCGGCATCCGCTCGCCCAACGTCGCGCTCCGCCAGATGCTCGACCTTTATGTCTGCCTCCGCCCCGTGCGCTGGTTCAAGGGGGTTCCCTCCCCGGTGAAGCACCCCGAACTCACCGACATGGTCGTCTTCCGCGAGAATACCGAGGACATCTACGCCGGCATCGAGTGGATGCAGGGGACGGACGGCGCGAGGAAGGTCATCGAGTTTCTCCGGAACGAGATGGGCGTCAAGAAAATCCGCTTCCCGGAGACTTCCTCCATCGGCATCAAGCCGGTGTCGAGGGAAGGAACCGAACGGCTCGTCCGCGCGGCCATCCAGTACGCCGTCGACAACGACCGTCCGAATGTCACGCTCGTCCATAAGGGGAACATCATGAAGTTCACCGAGGGCGGGTTCCGCGACTGGGGATACGCGCTCGCCCAGCGCGAGTTCGGCGCGAAACTGATCGACAAGGGGCCGTGGTGCTCCTTCACGAACCCGAAGACGGGGAAGGAGATTGTCGTCAAGGACTGCATCTGCGACGCGTTCCTTCAGCAGATCCTCACGCGTCCGGCGGAGTACAGCGTCATCGCGACGCTGAATCTCAACGGCGACTACGCGTCCGACGCGCTCGCGGCGTGCGTGGGCGGCATCGACATCGCCCCGGGCGGCAACATCAACTAAACGAACGGCGCGGCCATTTTCGAGGCGACGCACGGCACGGCGGCGAAGTACGCGAATCTCGACAAGGTGAACCCCGGATCGCTCATCCTTTCCGGCGGGATGATGTTCCGCTACATGGGGTGGACCGAGGCCGCGGACCTCATCGACAAGGCGATGGACACCGTCATCGGCGCGAAGACCGTGACCTACGACTTCGCCCGGTTGATGGAGGGCGCCACGGAGGTGAAGTGCAGCGAGTTCGGCCGTCTGCTCGCGGCGGCGATGGGCTAGGGAGACGCCGGGTCTCCCGGACATGTCGGATTTTCGGATCGTTCGAATGGGAATGTGGAAGTTTTGTTGTTTGCTGCTCCTCGCCGCCGGCTGCGTCTCGACATCGTACCGGTCCGGTAATCCCGGAATCCGCGGAGCGAAATCCGCCATTCAGGTGGATGTGCACAGCGACGGCCGGATGGAGGCGTTCGGAAAGACCTATCGCCGGGCGCCGCCGCTCGCGCGCGACCTGCGGAACAACGGCGCGGGCGTCGGAAAAGACGCCGGGCGGGCCGTGCTGCTCCGCTGCGCGGACCGGGACGCGCTCGGGGAGGCGTCCCGCGTCCGGGCCGTCCTTCAGAGGAACGGCGTGTCGAATATGACGGTCGTCGGTCCCCGCACGTCGAGCGCGGAGGTCACAAAACCGTGAAATTCTGCGTCCTTGCCAGCGGAAGCCAGGGAAACTGCACGGTGGTGGGCGACGGGGAGACCCGGCTTCTCATCGACTGCGGCCTCTCCTGCAAACGCATCGTCGACGGGTTGAAGGGGCTCGGAATCGACCCCGCGTCGATTGACGGAATCTGTGTGACGCACGACCACACCGACCACGTCCAGGGACTCGAGGTCTTCCACCGGCGCTTCCCGTCGATTCCGTTCTTCGCCTCGGGCGGGACCTGCGAGGCCCTGGTCGAGGACCTTCCCTCGACCGAGGACGCGTGGAACGTCTTCGAACCCGGGACGGATTTCGAGGTGGGGGGAATCGGCGTGCACGCCTTCGTGACGAGCCATGACGCGGCGGACCCCGTGGGATATGTCTTCACGGGGAGTTCCGGCGTCCGGCTCGGGTACGCGACGGACCTCGGGTACGCGACGGTCGCCGTGTCGCGCAGGCTGTCCGGCTGTCAGGGGCTCATTCTCGAGTCGAACCACGATCCGGAGCTGTTGGAGAACTCGGAGCGGGGCTGGAGCTGCATCCAGCGCATCGGGGGAAACCGCGGTCATCTGTCGAACCAGCAGAGCGCCACGCTCCTCGACCAACTTTTGAACGAGGACGGGCTGAAGGAGCTTGTTCTCGCGCACATCAGTGAGGAATGCAACATCCCCGGGCTCGCGCTCGCCATGCACAAGGCCGTTCTGACGAGGCACGGGAAAGCGGACGTCGTCCATCTCCGCGCCGCCTCGCAGAACCAGCCGACGGACGTTATCGAAATCTAGGTCGCCGATTCTTTTTGCCCGCCCATGAAAAACGCCATCGACAAACTCACCGACGTCGAGCTCCTCGACAGCGGCTACGGAAGAAAACTCGAGCGGTTCGGGCGGTACGTGATCGCCCGTCCGTGCTCGCAGGCCGTCTGGAAACCGCGGTTGGGACCGGATGCCTGGGAGCGGGCCGACGCGGCGTTCGACCGCGAGGACGGCCAGCAGTGGCACAACCGGTCGGTTCTTCCGGACTGCTGGGACGTTCATGTCGACGGACAGGTTTTCCGGCTTTCCGACACGGATTTCGGCCATCTGGGCATCTTTCCCGAGCAGCGGGCGCAGTGGCGCTGGATCCGCGAGCGGGTCGGCGGGGCGGGGCGGCCGGTGTCGGTGCTCAATCTCTTCGCGTATTCCGGCGGCTCCACCGTCGCCGCGGCGCTCGCGGGCGCGTCGGTCTGCCATCTCGACGCCTCCAAGGGCATGGTCGACTGGGCGCACGAGAACGCGCGGGTGAACGGGCTGGAGGACCGGCCCATCCGCTGGATCCCCGAGGACGCGCATAAATTTCTCTGCCGGGAGTTGCGGCGGGGGCGCAGGTATGACGGAATCATTCTGGACCCGCCCACGTTCGGCCGGGGAAAGGGAGGCGAGATGTACAAAATAGAGCGCGACCTCCCGGAGACGCTCCGCCTCTGCCGGGAACTCTTGAGCGGGACCCCGTTGTTCCTTCTTTTGAGCGCGCATACTCCCGGATTCTCCCCGGTCGTGCTTGGAAACCTTCTTTCTCAGGCATTGGACGGACTTCCCGCGTTCTCTCTGGAGTCCGGCGAGATGCTTCTGACGGGCGGTCCCGGCGTACTGCCTCTTCCGAGCGGCGCGTTCGCCCGGGCCTCGTGGTCCGTGTAGTCGGGAGATCCGCAGGGCGGGGGATAATTCTGGATCGGGCAGAAAACGCCCCGTCCGTCTTATCGAAAAGCCTTTCCGGCGCGACTCGTTGCTTTTTTCCGCAGCGTCATGCATGCGTTTTGAATGAACTATAATCCAAAATTGACAAATTTGAAAAACTGATGAAAAATTCAATATTTTTCGCGGATTTCGCGTTTGAATTTGTACAGTTCGGAACGGCGGCGTGAAAGGGGGCGGAAGGGGAGTGGGGCTTGTCGATGGGACGG
>JAZUKQ010000289.1:0-3930 GCA_045643325.1 Kiritimatiellia bacterium
CCCCAGCAGGAGATGCCTGTCCAGTCCCCCGCCGAGCGCATCCACAACACGGCCGAGGTCGCCCTTGGCTACACCGAGGAGCAGGCCCGCGCCGAGTCCAACCGCTGCCTCCAGTGCAAGGCCGCGCCGTGCACCCAGGGCTGCCCCGTCTCGATCGACATTCCCGCGTTCATCCACGCGATTTCCGAGGGCCGCGACCGCGACGCCATCGCGATTGTCAAGGCCACCTCGCTGCTCCCCTCCGTCTGCGGCCGCGTCTGCCCGCAGGAGAAGCAGTGCATGAAGTTCTGCACCGTCGGGAAAATCGCCAAGGACCCGATGAAGGCCGTCGCCATCGGCCGGCTCGAGCGCTTCGTCGCCGACCGCGAGCGGAACGAGTTCGGCGTCCAGGACCCCGTCATCGCCCCCGCGACCGGAAAAAAAGTCGCCGTCATCGGAGGAGGTCCCGCCTCCATCACCGTCGCGGCCGATGTCCGCCGCGCGGGCCACGAGGTCACGCTCTTCGAGGCCTTCCACAAGGTCGGCGGCGTCCTCATGTACGGCATTCCCGAGTTCCGGCTTCCCAAGGCCATCGTCGAGGCCGAAGTCGAGGGTCTCCGCCGCATGGGCGTGACGCTCCGCACCGATTTCGCCATCGGCCGCTCCCGCAAACTCTCCGACCTCCTCGCGGAGGACGGCTTCGACGCCGTCTTCGTCGGCACCGGCGCCGGACTGCCCAAGTTCATGGGAATCCCCGGCGAGAACCTCGTCGGCGTCTTCTCCGCCAACGAGTATCTCACCCGAGCCAATCTCATGAGGGCCTATGACGCGGACCACGCCGACACCCCGATCCGCCGCGGCAAGCAGGTGGCGATCCTCGGCGGCGGCAACGTCGCGATGGACGCCGCGCGCACCGCGCTCCGCCTCGGCGCCGAGAAGGTCTACCTTGTCTACCGCCGCTCCGACGCCGAGATGCCCGCCCGCCGGGAAGAGATCGAGCACGCCAAGGAGGAGGGCGTCGAGTTCCATCTTCTCCAGAACGCCACCCGCGTCCTCGGCGACGAGAACGACATCGTCACCGGCCTCGAGTGCGTCCGCTTCGAACTCGGCGAACCCGACGCCTCCGGCCGTCGCCGCCCCGTCCAGATTCCCGGCTCCGAGTTCGTCCTGCCCGTCGATACCGTCGTCGTCGCCATCGGCAACGAGTCCAACCCCCTCATCGCCCGCACGACGCCCGAGATCAAGACCGACCCGAAGGGCCATATCCTCGTCGACGAGAACAACGAGACCTCGATGCGGAACGTCTTCGCCGGCGGCGACATCGTCCTCGGCGCCGCCACCGTCATCCTCGCGATGGGCGAGGGCCGCAAGGCCGCCGCCGCCATCAACCGCCGACTCGCCGGGGCATAGCGGCGCGAATCCGTCCGAACCCGCGGAATTCCCTTGTCGGCGGGAAACGCCTCAACGCCCTCCCCGTCCTTTCCCCGAACCTACGTGTTTAGCCCGTCCGAACGCATGCCCGACCCGAAACTTTCACCCGCAGGAATCCGGCACAGGACACGGACACCGGATCCGCGCTCCGGCGCGGCGCTTCTGGTCTCGCTCGGAATCCTCGCCATCGTCCTCGTCGTCGCGCTCGCCTTCTCGCTCATCCTCAACACCGACCGGCTCACCTCCCGGAACGTCCGGGAGAAAACCGTCTCGCTGGAGCTCTCCGGGATGCCGCAGGCGTTCCTCGGGCTCGACCTCGACAGCGCTCCGGCCCTTCTTCCGTCGGACACCCTCTATGCCCGCTCCTCCTGCATGGAGGACCCGGAGATCGATCTCCCCGGGCTCTATAAAAAAGTCTATTCGAAGGACATCGGAGAGGTCCAGCCCGCCCAGACGTTCGGTCTCGCCACGGTCTCCGCCGGCTACGAGGGACCGTCCCCCGTCTATGTGACGAACTTCGTCTCGGCCATCTCGAACTTCCTCCCCGCCGCCTTTCTCGATCCGTTGCGCGACCCCGGCATCCGGTTCCGCTGGCAATACGTCGCCTCGCAGAACATCGCGGACGGCTCGGGCGACGATGTCCGCCTCGCCGCCCGCTACGCCCTCATCGCGTTCGACCTCTCGGGCGCCCTCGACGTCCACCACCTCACCACCAACCAGCTCGTCGCCGCCGGCTTCGGCGGAGAAAACACCCACTCAGCCGAGGAATTTCTGGACGCCCTCGCGGCGCGCCCCAGGTTCCGCTCCTTCGCCGACCTCGCGTCGCTCCGGGAACACTTCTGGGGGCTCTCCGACGACGGGACGGACCCCATTCCGACCAACAACATCGCCGACACCGCGGAGAGCGGCTTCGACTCCTTCCCGCTCGCCCTCTTTCCCCGCTCCTACGATCCGGACCCCGACCAGATTCCGTATTACGACTACGGGAAGGACGGTTCCCCCTACCTCTGCGGATTCATGGACGGAGACGAGTTCCGCACGATTCTTCTCACCAACAAATTCGACGTCAACCGCGTCGTCCTCGACGACCGGACCGGAGACCTCCGCAGCGAGCTGACCCCGGACGCCTCCGAAAACGCCGATCCCCGTTTCACCTGGTCCGGGGCCGACATTCCCGAGGAGCTCGAACACCTCACCAACGTCCTCTTCCGCACGGAGCCCCTCTTCCCCGAGTCCGGCGGCACGTCCGCGGAAAACATCACCAACGCCCCTGCCCGCGCCGTCTTCTGGAACCTTCTCAACTTCCTCGACTCCGACCGCTACCCGCAGACCGGCGGCCCCGAGCCTTGGCTCGACGACATCGGCACAGAGGCGCTTCCGCTCTTCAACGAGCTCTGCGTCACGAACGCCGAGCTCGACGCCGAGGAACTGTATCCGACGAACTCCGTCGGCGAGAGGCTCTCCGCGGCCGTCTGTCCCGCCTGCGCCGCGCTCGCGGACGCGACCAACTTCGCCTATGTCGCCTCCACGGAGCTCTGGTATCCCTTCGCCACGCCCTCCAACGCGATTCCCGAGGAGGCCTCCGTCGCCTTCCACGTCTACCGCACCGCCTATACAAACAACGCCGCCGAGGTCGCCGGCCGTGTCTCCGACAACCTCCACTCGCACCTCCAGATTGTCGAGACCTACTGGCAGAACAAGAAGCGCGCCGTCACCTACCGCAGCGCCGACAGCGCCGGATTCCGCGTCCCGACGCTCTCGTCCTACTCCGTCCGCTTCTCGACGCGGAAGGAGGAACCCGAGGCCGACCCCGAGTCCCCCGGCCCCTCCGCCCCCGAAGATTCCGCGGAGACCCTCGTCGTCGAGGCGGGCGACCTCTCCGGAGAGGGGACCCTCGCCGAGACCGCCGGCGTCCGCGCCGGAACGAACACCGTCGCCTACGCCTCCGTCACGAACTACGAGGCGACCGTCTCCTTCACGACCAACGAGCCCCCCGCCGCCGTCCGGACCAATCTCGTCCCCCTCTCGACCACCACGCTCCTCGCCGTCGAGTCCCATGAACCGCCCGGGCACCTCTACGACGCCCTCTTCGAAGGTCCCGCCGCCGACCTCTTCGAGGGGCTCGTCACCCTCGTCTACGACGAGACCGAGGTCGTCGACGACACCCAGGACCCGCCCGTCACCAATACGCTCTACACCACGCTGTTCCGCATCGAACTTCCCATTTCCACCGGCACCTCGGAGGATCCGGATTCCGGCGCGTCCGGCGAGGTCGCCCCGGAGCCCTCCGCCCCCGGAACCACCAACGCGCCGCCCGTCTCGCTCCAGCTTCCGTCCGCCGACGAGCCCCCGCGCTCCGTCGTCACCACCGTCGCCACGAACATGTTCGGCGAGACCGTCTCCGTCGCCACAGAGATTCCCGCCTCCCCCGGAATCAGCGACCTCTTCGACCGCCTCGGAGACGAGATCCGCCGGCGGAACGCGCCGGACTCTCCCGGAACGCCCGACGCCGACGGCCGC
>JAZUKQ010000290.1:0-5247 GCA_045643325.1 Kiritimatiellia bacterium
CGGCCGGACCGCCCGTGGGAGACGGCGGAGTTCTGGGAAGAGCTCGGCGTGGACCATGTGTCCGTATACGCGCTGACCGTCGAGGGGGGAACCCGCCTCGCGCGGGAGGTGCGGGAGGGGCGCGTGAAGATGCCCGGAGACGACGCGGTGATGGACGAGCTCGCGCGCGCCGAGGAGATTCTGTCCGCCGCGGGGTTCTCGAGGTATGAGATATCCAACTACGCGCGGCCGGGTCGCGAGTGCCTCTACAACCTGTCGGTCTGGCGCGGCGCGGACTATCTGGGCGTCGGGCCCGGCGCGTCGTCGCGGCGGGGGCGGAGGCGCTGGACGAACGCGCCGGATGTCGACGCGTGGGGACTTGCCGTCCGGAACGGCGAGCCGGCGCCCCGGGACGAAGTGTGTCTGTCCCCGGAGGAGGACGCGCTGGAGCGGTGGGCGACCGGCTGGCGGCTTTCGGAGGGGGTCGGGATTCCGTCTGGATCCGACGGGCCGGCGGCATCCCCCGCGGCGGCGCGGACATTCCGGAAGGACTGCCTCGGAATCGCAAGGCGGCTCGCGGATCTCGGGCTCGTGGAGCCGCTTCCGGCGGGGCGGTGGCGGTTGACGGCGCGGGGCCGTGAAGTGGCCGACAGCGTGGTCGGCGAGTTCCTGTGACGGCGGGTGCCGCGACGGCTATTTTCCGTCGGCGCCGGAAGACGGTCCGGCCTGCTCCGCGGGCGTCGCGTCCGTGTGCCGATCCCCGGACGGTTTCAGACTGATGAGGGCGATTCCGCCGAGGCAGAGGACGAGTCCGATCGCCTGGCGGAGCGTGACTTTCTCATGGTAGCAAAGCGCCCCGACGGCGAGCAGTCCGATGAACGTTCCGGAATAGCTGACCACGGGACCGACGCTCATGCTCCATCCGGTCTTGTAGAGATAGAGGTAGCCTCCCTCGAGGCCGATGATGGCGATACCGAGAAGGTAGTTCGCGACATTCATCCGGCGCAGCGTCTGCGCGAGGGAGAGCGTATCGTGGCCGTCGCCGAGAAGAAGAATGAGGAGGTAGGTGACGAACGAGGCCGCCGCGGCGATGAGGTAGACGGCGACGAGCGCGGCGAACGGGTTGATGTCCTGCGAGGCGCTCTTCGAGAAGGAGTGGTAGAAGACATTGGAGCCGATGATGAGAAGCACCGGCCAGACGGCGTGGCCCATGGCGAAGACCTTTGGTTGGAATGCTTGAATCGTGAAAATCGGTGTCCGCGTACGCGGCGCGTCACTCCGGGAAGTTCTCGTAGCGGATATGGACGAGCCTGGAGCGCGTCGGCAGCAGGCGGACGATCAGCGAGGGCCACGCGGAGGGCAGGGCCTCGTCGTGTTCCCCGACAAGTTTCTGGACGGAGAAAAAACTGGGCGCGGCCGGCCCGTGCGCGGGAGTTCCTTTGCCGCCGGCCGCCAGGACCGCGAGATCGGCGCCTTTCGGATTCGGGGGAAGCGCGTGGATTCTCGCCAACCGGTAGTCCGGATGCTCGCGAAGCCGCCGGATCGCCGCCGCGACCGCGTCGAAGTCCTTCAGCGCGCAAGGATTCTCGAGTACCTCCTCGGAAGGTTCCTCGAGCCCCCGGTCGGAATAGAAGGTGTCTTTTTTGGACGTGTCGGTGAACGACGCGGCGGGAGAGGTCGTCGCTTGAGTCCGCGCGGCGAGAAACTCCGGATTCAGTCCGGTCTCCGTCGCCGCCGGCTCGGGAAACGCGGGAGCGTCCGGAGCCGCCGGAAGTCCGGCGTCCGGGAAGACGGCCGCGAGGAGGCCGAAACAGTAGACCGCGTCGCCGGGGGCGATGTCGCTCTTGACGCGCGACGGATGGACGTAGACCGGAAGCCGGAAGCCGAAACTCTCCGAGAAGTCGAGGGTGTAGCGGTCGGTCGTCCCGCCGAACTGGACGGGGATGCCGCGCTCGATTTGGACGACGTAGCCGTAGAAGTCGTGGTAGGACAGATGACCGTGGTGGGCGACCGGGAAGATGCCGGGCCCCGGACAGTCGATGACGGCCGCGGTCGCGAGGTGGAGTTCGTCGGCGCAGACGAAAAGGTAGGCGGGGAGCGTCGTGTCGGGAAGCAGTCTGCGGCGGTCCTCCGCGAACGTCGGGCAGGCGGCGGCGAGGTAGCGGAGCGTCGAGGTGAGAAGTTCGACCTCCGCGCAGTCCTGCGAGGGATCGGCCGCGAGCGCGTACGGGCGGACGACGGCGTTCGTCCCGCGGAGGGCGGCGGTGGGGAACGGGACGGCCGAGATGCAGCGGCGCTCCGTTTTGAGCGAGCGGCCCATGACGTCCGCCGACATCGAGCGGGCTTGGATGACGTCGGGCGGCGGGTTCGCGGGGTCGGGGAAATCCGGACCGTGTGGAAACGCCTCGGAGAGAAACGCGAGAAATTTGTATTCTCCGTCGGAGTCGAACAGGGGGTTGATATCGCGCGGTTCGCAGAGCGGGACAAGCCCGTCGTGCTCTTTTTCGAACCGGTCGACGAGAAGCGACTCGAAGAAACTCCCCGAATCCTCCGAGAAGGGATGCCAGAAATCCGGGAGAGGGGGAGGGAGGCGGGTCGTGGTGGAGAGCACGCCTTCCAGAAGCCCCGTCTCCGCGAGCGGCGTCGGGAAGCGGGCGAACTGCTTTTTGCAGAGATCGAAGTCCATGTGCATCTGCCAGCACTGGAAGAGGAGCGGGGACTCGATGGGAAGGTAGAGGGGCGGCGGTTCGAGTTTTTCCGCGTTCTTGGGAGGCTTGCGGCCGGGATGGCCGCTGAGTCTTTTTTTCTCGTCCTCGAATGCCGCGATAAATTCCGGAATCCGGGTCGGACGCTCGGCCTGTCTGGACATGGACTCCTGGAGGTAGAATCGGGCGTCGGCGATGGCGTGGCGGTCCAGTTCGTGCGAGCTGATCCGCGTCAGAAGCGCCATGAAGCAGGGCAGTTCCGGATGGTCGGCCCACTCCTCGTCGGAGAAGGCGTCGACCGCGCGGGCGACCCAGTGGATCCCGTCGTCGGCGAAAGGGGCCTTCATGTGGGCGCGGGCGAAGACTCCGATCGCCTCGAGAAAACGTTCCATGGCGTTCGGGACGGGATTCCCGGAGTGAATGGCGGCCTCGGCGAACAGGACTTGTTCCGCCGGGGCTCCCACGGCGCGCGCGGCCTCGGCGAGGGCGTTCCAGACGCGGGAATCCTGGATGTCCGGAAGAACGTGGGGAATGGCGTGGAGCAGGTAGGCGCCCGCGAGCCGGCGGAGTGTCGCGTCGGAAATGTCCGGGACGAGGAGCGCGAGCGCCGCGAGCGCGGGAACGGACGCGGCATAGTAGAGCTGGAGGAGGACGAATTCGTCGGTCCTCCCCTCCGCGACCAGGGCGAGAAACGGCGCGAGGGACGCCATGGCCTTGGGGAACAGTCCGCGCCGGCCGAGCGCGAGGGCGTTCTTGAGAAGTTCCTCCAGGCACGGGGCTTTGCGCTCCCGCTCGTCGGTAATCCGGAAAGGCATCCGGTCCCGGGCCGCCGGGGCGGGGACGGCGACCGCGCGGAGGATTTCTTTCCGGGCCGCGGTGAACACCTTGTCGGGGACGCCGGCGGGAAGGGATTCCTCGGACGCGGTGACCGCGGCGAGGTAGAGGACCCGCAGAGTGTCGGAACCGCTGTTTTCCACGTCGTCGGCGGGCTCCGTCGCGATTCGGAGCAGGAAGACGTCTTCCCCGACCGAAATCTCTCGCTCAAACCACACCGCGCCCTGGAAGATTCCGGAAAGCTCGCGCCAGACCGGTCCGGAGGGAGCCGCGGAGGTCTTGCCCCGGACCGCGGGACGGAGAAGCCCGTCCCGGGAAATCAGCGCTCCGGAGAACTCGAAGAAGAGCAGGGCGGGGCGGGGGACCGCCGGACGGAAAATCCGCTGGGCGTCCGCGTCGACCCGGTAGCAGAAGCGGTCGAGATTTTCGTCGTCTGACCGGAGGTAGGGCGTGTCGGACGGAGGAGGAGGGGGATTTGGAGGGGCCATGGAGGAGAGTCGGACGATGAAAACAGAGGGGAAGAAACGGGACTACCGCGAGACGCCGAGATCCTTCAACGTGTCGTGGAGGGAGGCGATGCTGCGGGAGCGCTTGTCGGGAGAGGCGAGCTGCCGCTGCGCCGCCTCGTAGGCGTCGCGGGCCGCGTCGATGGACTCGCCGACCCGGGAGAGGATGGCGGAGAAGGATTCCGCGCGACGGACGAGCTCCGCGGCGGTCTCGAGAATCTCCCGGGTGTTCCGCTCCTGGTCCGAGCGCGACCAAAGGGAGCGGACAAGCGTGAGAAGGACGAAGAAGTTGGACGGTCCGACGAGCAGGATTTTCTTTTCGGCGAGGGTGCTCCGGATGAATTCGGGGGCCCGGTGGAGCGTCAGTTGGTAGGCGCCTTCGAGCGGGAGGAAGAGGAGCGTGAAGGGGGCGGAGTCGGGGACGAGGTCGGAATAGCGGCGGGCGGCGAGCCCCTGGACCATGCGGCGGAGCGTCTGCAGGTGCGCGAGGAAGGCGGCTTTGCGCTCCTCGGGGGTGGCGGCCTCCGTATAGCGGAAGTATTCCGGGAAGGTGGTCTTCGCGTCGATGACGAGCGCCGCTCCGTCGGGACAGCGGACCACCGCGTCGGGGCGGACGTTGGCGCCGTCCCGGGCCGGATAGACGGGTTGGAGGTCGAACTGGCGGCCGGGGAGGAGCCCGGAGTCCTCGAGCATGTCCGAGAGGACGGTCTCGCCCCACTGCCCGCGGAAATTGACGTTGCCCCGGAGGGCGCTTTTCAGTCCGCGGGCGTCGTTTCCGACGTTCTCTACGAGCCGTTCGACCCGGGCGAGTTCGGAATCCAGCGCGTCGCGGAGCGCCTTGGAGTCGGCGGTATGGCCGGCGGCCGAGGCGTCGAGCGTCGACTGGACGCGCGCGAGGGAGTCTTGGAGCGGCGCGAGCAGGGCGGCGGCGAGCCGGGTCTCGGAACGGACGCGGGAACGCCTGGACGAGACGACGGCCGTGAGCGTCGCGACGAGGAGTCCGATAAGAAGCCCAAGGGCGAACGCGAAAAGGAGCTCGGGGGAGAGAGAGGGCATTGGGGAGGGGGTGAAATGTGTATGAACATTGTATCATGAACTGAAACGGGGGAAAAGCGGAAAGGTGATGGAGAGTCCCCATTATTTTGAGTGAAAACTGTACGAAAGCCCAAAAACGGTTTTTGCGCGGTTATTCAAGTGGAAGAGTACATCGTGCGCGGCAAAGG
>JAZUKQ010000291.1:0-6310 GCA_045643325.1 Kiritimatiellia bacterium
TACGGCGTCGGCTCCCTCGACATGCAGGCCCGCCACCTCTTCTACGAGCCCCGCGCCCTCTCGGAGGACGAGGTCTTCGCCCGCGCCGCCGAATCCGCCGCCACCGTCCCGGAGGCCGCGCTTCTGCGGCGGTGTCTGGACTTTGCCGCGCGCCCGCACCCGGACGTCGCATCCGTCCTCCGCGACGCCGTCGCCCTCGGCGGCGACCTCGCCGTTCCGCCCCCCGCCCTGTCGCCGGAAAGGACCAAGGCCCGCGCCAAGGCCATCCGCGCCGCGAACCGCGCCGACATAGACGCACGCCACACCTTCGCCCTTCCCGGCGACGCCGGTTCCGACGCCGCCGTCGCGCTGGAGAAGCTCCTCGCCGACGTCGCCGCCCTGCGCCGCGCCGGCGACATGGCGCCCGTCCGCATCGTGCTCCAGCCCCAGCGCTACACCTTCTCCAAGACCGTCCGCATTTCCGGTCCCGGGTTTTCCAGTCTCCGGATTTCCGTCGCCGGAGCCTCGCCGGAAAAACGCGCCGTTCTGGACGGCGGGCGCGAAATCCCCCTCTCCAGCCTCGGCCCCGTCACCAACCCGGACATCCTCGCCCGCCTCCCCTCCGACGACGCCCGGGAGCGCGTCCGCTGCATCCAGGCCTCCGTCCCCGCCACCAGACATCCCTACGGCTGCGGCATCGACGACCGCCACGCGCCGCTACTCCTCGTCTCCCGCTCCGGCGCCCCGGACTCGCTCCGGCCGCTCCGCCGCGCCGGCTGGCCCGACGAGGGCTTCGTCGACGGAACCGCCGCGCCAGACGGCCTTGTCCGCGCCCCCGCGCTGGACGCCGCGCGCCTCGCCCGCTGGGCCTCCGCCCCCGCACCGCTGGCGCATGGCTACTGGAAGTACCTCTGGGCCGACGCCGCGCTGCCGGTCCGCGTGGAGGGCGAAGGGTTCCGCCTCGCCATGCCCCACAACTACGGCCTCGGAGAAACACCCCGCTTCCGCGTCTGCAACCTCCTGGAGGAACTCGACGCCCCCGGCGAGTGGTACGCCGAAAACGGCATGCTCTACCTCTATCCGCCGCAGGACGGCAAAGCCGACACCCTGCACGTCCCGCTTCTGGACGAGCCGTTCTTCCGCATCGAAGGCTGTTGCGATGTCGCCCTTGAGAACCTGGAACTGCTCCGCACCGCCGCCGACGGCATCGTCGCGAACGCGCCCTGGACGCGCCTCTCCAACCTCCGCTTCGCGGCCGTCGGCGGCACAGCGGCCGTCCTCTCGTGCGGAATCGGCTACGCCTGCGTCGAGGGCTGCCGCTTCGAGCAGACCGGCCACGGCGGGCTCTACGCCAACGCCGGCGACCGCGGCGGCCCCCTCTCCAGCGCTCCGCTCGCCCACGGCAACCTTCTCGTCGAGAACTCGTCCTTCTCCGGCATCGGACTTCTCGCCCGCACCTACACGCCCGCCGTCCGGCTGGAGGGCTGCGGCAACCTCGTCCGCGGGTGCGAGTTCACCGACACCGCCTCCAGCGCCATCCGCCTGGAGGGCAACGACCACATCGTCGAGAACTCGCTCTTCCTCCGCAACGTGCTGGAGTCCGACGACCAGGGCGCCATCGACATCTGGGGCGACCCGACCTACCGCGGCAACGTCATCCGCAACAACCGGTTCGAGCACGTCGGCGGCGAGGGCCGCACCGACTGCGGACGCGCCGGCGTGCGCTTCGACGACATGATCTCCGGCAACTGGGTCTACGGCAACGTGTTCGACGACGCGGCGCGCGGCGGCATGGGCGGCATGGTCATCCACGGCGGCCAGCACAACCGCGTCTTCGGCAACCTCTTCCGGAACTGCAAGGCCGGCATCGTCTTCAACCCCTGGGGCAGGGAGCGCTGGGAGAAGACCCTCGCGGACGAAGGAACGCAGACCAAGACCCGCGGACGGATCGACTCGTCCGCGTACCTCCGGGCCTACCCGGAAATCGCGCGCCTGCACGAGGACGCCGACGTCAACACCGTCTTCGGCAACGTCTTCGTCGGATGCGGCCCGACGTTCCGCGGCAAACGCGCCGTCGTGACGGAATTCGGAAACGTCGCGGCGCGGCCGGAATAACGGCCGCCGCTCCTTTGCCGCTCCTTTGCCGCGCCGGCCTCCCCGCCCCGGCTCCGGAATCCCTAGGATCCGCGGGACTCCCACGCGGCCATTCCGTCGAACAGCAGGTTCCAGGCCGCGTTGTTGTCGATGTCGAAGACGCGGACCATCTTGCCGTTGGTGTACTCGTGGTTGAAGAACATGTACTCGTCCATCGACGGCGCCCTGACGATTTCCTGCCGGCAGATTTCCGGCGCGAGCAGGTACGCGATGTCGCCCATGTCGTAGAATCCCTTCTGGAGGGACGCGAACCACGGCCGCTCCTTCCGGTATTCGTGCAGGAAGCGCCCCATGCCGCCCATCGGGGCCAGATACCGCTCCGTGAGCTCCATCGGGCACATCAGGTGCGTGCCGGTGTCGAACCACACGAGCGGCACCCATTCCCGGAGCAGGACGCGCGCGGCATGGATGTCCCCCTTGACATTGAACTGCACGGAGCGCGCGGGCCAGTGGGCGTCGCTTCGCGCGTGGAACACATACCGCACCAGCGGTTTGATGGACGGCTCCTTGAGGATGGCGCTGGCGAGATCCGTGCCCGCGCCGAGCCCGACCACCCAGAGCGGATCCTCCGGACTTCCCGCCAACGCCCGCTCGATGATGAAGTCGACGCCCTCCGCGGAGGAAGGGAAGCCGAAGTACTGCATGGGGTGGGCGCCCCGCTTCACGGGATACCGGCCGTCCAGCCCCGCCGCGTCCAGAAACCGGTGGACCAGCTCGCAGGAGACACGCGGACTGTCGGGGCCGGACCCGGGACTTCCGTTGTTGTAGTTCGCGCCGACGATCCCCTCCAGGCCGATGCGCCCGGGCGACACGACAGCCAGAGCGAGCGCGTATAGGTCGTCGATCTCGTTGGCGAAATCCGTATCCAGCACCAACCGCAGTTTTTTCCCCTTGCCGGGGACCTCCGGAACGATTCGGTCTACCTGTATCATCATGTTCTTCCGATGTTAGCGTCTGTCCATGTTCCGCCACGCCGCCTTCCAGGCGAGATGGCCGAGAAATTCGCTTTCGCGCGCGACTCCGCGCGGCGCGCCGATGCTGAAGGACTCGTACCCGTGCTCCGCCTTGTAGAGAAAATCGGCCATGCCGACCTCCGCCAGCGGCGCCAGCTCCGGATCCCGGGCGACGTCGTACAGTTCCAGCGCGCGCAGCGCGGCGTTCGTCGCCGCCACGAGGATGAAGTCCACCTGGCAATAGAAGCCGCTGGAGCGGATGCCGCCGGTGTCGAAGGACGCGAACTCGTGCATCATCCCGGGCCGCCCCTCGAACGGCGAGCGCGTGCGGTCGGCGATGTACGCCTTGGGCGTCCCGGCGAGCGCGGCGTCCAGCGGTCCCGCCGCCACCTCCTCCGCCGTATACAGCCCGTGCTCCATGCCGGACGAATCGCTGGTCACCGCCCCGCCGTCGAAGTTGAACGCGTAGAGCTCCCGCGCGATGCCGGCGGCGTCGTCGAGCCCGTGCCCGAGGTAGCGGTACGGGTGGCGCACGCCCGTTCCGGTCCCCGCCTCGTCGCCCGCCCTCTCGCCGGTGAAGTGGACATCGTAGCGGAAACGCGCCGTCCCGCCCGACATCAGCAGCGCCCGGTTCTCCGGACTGGCGCCCCAGCAGGCCGCGGCGTGGGCAAAGCCGTATGCCCGGAAGCGCGACATCGCCGCGTCGAAATCGAACGCGGCCAGCCGCGCGTCCATCGCCTCCGCGCCGCCGAAATAGGCCGACGCGAACACGGCCGGGAACACCATCGCCATGCGGTGGTTCGGATTCCAGTCCTTGTGGAAGTTGCCCGTGCCGAGCGGGCCCGTGCGGTAGTCGTTCCCGTCGTCCGTCACATACGAGGACAGCACCGCGCACGCGTCCATGAGGCAGTCGAGCCGCGCCGTCGTGGCGGAGTCCAGGCTCTGCCACACGGCCGGCGTCCGCCGCGCCAGCGCGACAGCCGCGGCCAGCAGCGCGTAGCCCCAGAACGGACCGGAATTGAACGACGGCTCGGCGCCCCCCGCCGCCAGCGCCCGCAGGTTCTCCGCGACGCGGCGCGCGGCCGCTCCGCCGCCCTCTCCGTGGAAGGCGGCCGCCGCCAGATAGAGAAGCGCCGAGCTTTCGGACGGCGGAGGGGACGCCGCGCGGCGCGTCGGATCCTCCGTTTGGCACAACACGGGCTTTTGTCCCAACGCCCACCGAAGCTGCTCCGGATTTGAAAACATAGTCTGAGACCCTTCGGCGCCCGCGCCCCCGAAACGTCCGTGCGGCGCGTCATGCCCGGCAGTCGGCTATTTGACGAAAAAGAGAGTCTGGGCGAGATTCGCGACCCTCACGACGAGCGCGCCGGCGGTCCACCGGGCCGGATCGAGGAAGTTCCCGTTTCCTCCAGCCCAGTCGACATTGGCGGCGGTCGCGGCGAGGGTCGGGACAACGGCGGCGGCGGCAAAACAAAAGAGGCGCATGGACGGCATCCTTACTTTTAGGGTTAATGCGGGGCGCGCTTGGAAGTCTATCAAAGGGGGTACCGACGGTCAAGGTTCCCCGTTTCCGGTCTTTCGGACTCACTGCGGAAATGCTTGACATACCCCATTCTTTTTGGCGATTGTGGCGCGAAAGCTCGAAAACAAGGCCGGAGTACACCGCGCGCCGCAAAGGCTCGGCGCGTCCGCTTTCGGGCGGAGCCCGGCCCCCTCCGCGAGGGGGCTGCCGCTTGCGGCTGGGGGAGTACACCGTGCGCCGCAAAGGCTCGGCGGGGGCGCTGGCCGCTGAGCTGCTCCGGTCCCCTTCGAGGGGGCTGTCGGCAGAGCCGACTGGGGGTGTTTCTCGGGGCAGGGAAGCAGACACCCACCGGCACTTCGCGCCACCTCCCTCGAGGGAGGCGCCTGCGGCGGGCGGCGGGCGCGGGCCCAGGGAGGCGCGGCGTCCGCTTTCGGGCGGAGCCCGGCCCCCTCCGCGAGGTCTGCCGGCAAGCCGACTGGAAGGGGAGGCGCTTCATACCCGGAAAAAACGGGGAAAGCCCAAACGGAAATGCGCTTGCAACCGGACCCGCGTTCCGGTATACTTTCCATCCGCTTCACGAAAGCCATCGTCTGCGACAGGGGTTGCCTTCCCGGGCAATTCCGTGTAGAATTTGCGCTTTCACACAGAAAAAGAAGGAAACTATGTCAGTCAAAGTCAGACTTACGCGCACCGGAGCCAACCGCGACAACTGCTTCCGCGTCGTCGCCACCGATACGCGGAACCCCCGCGACGGGCGTTTCATCGAGATTCTCGGATGGTATGATCCGAAAAAGCAGGGCGTCAACTTCGGCCTCAAGCTCGACCGCATCGAGTATTGGAAGCAGAACGGCGCCGAGCTCAGCGAGACCGTCCGCAGCCTCGTCAAGCGCAACGCCGCCGCCGCGAAGGCCGCCCCCGCCGCGGAGTAGTCCCCTCCCCCGCGGTCGAAGCAGAGGGAGCCTCCCGTGGAACCGCTCGCGATCGACATCGTGACCGTCTTCCCGAGCATGCTCAAGGGATTTCTTGAGGAAAGCATGCTCGGACGCGCCGCCAAAATGGGCGCGGTACGGTTCCGGTTCGTCAATCCGCGAGATTTCACGACCGACCCCCACCGCTCGACCGACGACCGCCCGTATGGCGGCGGACCGGGCATGATCATGCTCCCGGGCCCGCTTTGCGACGCGGTCGAGTCGGTCCGCTCTCCGGCATCCCATGTGGTCTTCATGACCCCGTCGGGAAAACCGTTCCGGCAGGCCGACGCCCAGCGCCTCTCCAAACACTCCCATCTCATCTTTCTCTGCGGCCACTACGAAGGGATCGATGAACGTGCGCGGGCCGCGCTGGCCGACGAGGAGCTCTCCATCGGCGATTACGTCCTCACCAACGGCGTCTTGCCGGCGGCCGTCGTGATCGACACGATTGTGCGGCTCCTCCCGGGTGTTCTGGGCGGCGGGCCCGAGGCCACCTCGGACGAGTCGTTCCAGCAGGGGCTCCTCGAGCCTCCCCAATACACCCGGCCGGAGGTCTTCCGGGGCGTCCGCGTCCCCGAGGTCCTCCTCGGAGGCAACCATCAGGCCATCGCGGCCTGGCGTCGCGAACAGGCCGAGCTCCGCACCTTGGAGCGCCGGCCCGACCTCGCGGCCGCCGCCGGTCTCCCACATCCCCCTCCCGCGCCGAAGCCCAAGCGCCGCCGGCGCCCCAA
>JAZUKQ010000292.1:0-26807 GCA_045643325.1 Kiritimatiellia bacterium
GCGGGGCGATATTCGGGATGAGCCCGGTCTCGATGGTCTGGCGGAGCGTCACGCCGCGTCCGGGTACGGATTCGGCGACGAGCGCGAACCAGACGTCTGGCAGATAGCCGAGACCGGGAGCCCCGCGGTCGAAGTGGAAGAGGTAGACGCCGAGGTCCGGGTTGGAGGCGGGGTAGCGGAGGCAGTGGGAGAGCCGGGTGCGGCCCGGAGGAAGCGCGACCGGCGCGCCGAGGCGTACAGGATCCGCCTCGGGATCCATCTGCGCGAACTTCGCGAGCCAGGAGGCGAGGAGCGCGGCGTCGACCTTCTCGACGGAGGAGGCGGGCGAGGCGAGAAACTGGTCGTAGGTCTCGGGAAGAATGTGGCCCGTAAGGGTGGCGGGCGGAGCGACGGTGACGGCGCCGAGCCGGAGGACGGCGCCGAGCGCCTGCGAGCCCCACGCGGCGACCTGCTGGGAGGCGTACCAGAGGTCGAGCGCGTCGTAGCGGTCCTCTGTCCAGGACTCCGTGCCCTGCGTGACGGAATAAGTGTGGACCGAAACGGGGGCGAGGGGGACGGACTGGGCATCGTCGGGGAGCGGAAGCTTCAGTCCGAGGTCCCGGACGGTCGTCACGGCCGCGGAGGCGGAGAGGGCGAGAAGGAAAAGCCCGGAAATCGCGGTTTTGCGAAGCATGGAATGAGAAGGGATAGAGCCGTGGAAAAGAAAACGGTCCGGAGAGGTTTGATGAGACAGAAAAAGTATACCACAGCTCCGAAGAAGAGGGGAATCCGGACGGGTCGCCTCCGTCGCGTTAAACGGGAAACGGGACGCCGAGGCGTCCCGTTCCGCTGAAAGTCCTGTGTGGGGACCTCTTTTAGAAAAGTTCGATCTCGGCCTCGGCCTCGGACTCCGACTTGAGGACGGCGGGCGTGTCGACGACCTCGACGTGCTTGAAGGTCGGGAGGTAGCGGTAGTAGACCTCGAGCTGGAGGCAGGTGAGCGCGGTATCCATCACGCCGCCGTTGTCTTTGTTGCCGTCGTCGTTCTCCCAGTAGCCGGTCTCCTGAGGCGCGCCTTTGTGGTCGACGTAGCCGGAGGTCTCTTTCGACTGCTTGATCTGGACGACGTGGTAGATGTCGCTCATCTTCTTGTTCCAGTTCGTCCAGCGGGTGCCGCCGTTCTGGAACATGCACTGCGTGGCGTAGTAGGCGTAGTACTGGGGGTTGCTGCCGGAGCCGACCTTCGCCGCGGGGATCCCGTTGACGGCGACGCTCTGGACGTCCTTGCCCGCCTCGCGGCCCCAACCGAGAGTCCATTCGTCCATGACTTCGAGGGACTTCTTCACCGCCTCGTCGTTGCCGTGGCCCATCAGCTGCATGCAGAGGACGCCGACGGCCGTGAGACCGGAGGTATGGCTCGGGCCGGTATAGCCGAAGCCGCCGTCCTTATGGTAGTTGACGAGGAAGCCCTTGGGGGCGTTCTCGAAGCATTCTTTGAGCCCGGGGACATCGAGGTCGCCGGCCATATAACCGGCCTTGACGGCCTGGGCGGCCCATCCCATGACGGACGTGTCGTCGCGCTCGGTCTGGGCCATCTTGTAGTCCCAGCCGCCGTTCGGGTGCTGGCCCCGGACGATGAAGGGGAGGGCCTTCTCGCAGGCTTCCTTGACCATCGGGACCTTCGTCATGGAGTAGGCCTCGCAGAGGGCGTAGGTCGCGATGAGGTGGGCGTACTGGTTGCCGTCGGCGCCCTGGAAGGTGCCGTTGGCGTTCTGGGTGCGGCAGAGGTACTGGATGCCGTTCTCGACCGTGGAGCCGAACTCCTCGGAGGCGGGCGTCTCGCCGTGGGCGAGGTAGCAGAGGAGCGCGAGGCCGGTCATGGAGGGCTTGTTCTTGGGCCAGGAGCCGTCGGCGGACTGCTTGGTCTTGAGCCAGCGGAGGGCGCGGAGCACGGCGGCCTCACTCGCGGCGGAACCGCCGTACTGGGCGCGGGAGGCGCCGATCTGGCCGGGGTTGCGGGAGCCCATGACGCCTTTGAAGACAATCGGGCTCTTCACGATGGCGACGGAGTTGGCCGCGGCGGGTTTCGCGCTGAGGGGCTGGTTGTTGACCGCCTGAACGTTGACCTCGGCGATCGGCATGTCGGTGATCTCGGTGTCGAAATCCTCGACGGGCTGGATCTCGTCGGGGGGAGGAGGCGGCTCGTCGATCTCCTCGACGGTCTCCGGCTCGAAAATCTCGGTACGGATGGCCGCTTCCTTTTCCGCGCCGGAATTGCCGAAGACGAGCATGAGGCCCACCATCACGAGCACGCAGAGAAACCCGAAGAACGGAGCGGAGAGACGCTCGAACTGGAGTTTCGCGAACTTGTACTCGCCGGAGTCCTTCGGCTTCGAGAAGCCCTCGAACATCGACTTGAGGCGTTCGAGAAGAGGCTTTTCCTCGAGGAGTTTGAGCATTTCCTTATAGGCGCGGTCCTCGCCGAAATCGAAGGACTCTTCGACCGGAAGGTTGCTGTCGGAAGGGTTGGGGAGGTTGTTGTCGGCCATTTGGATGGAGGATGTTTGTGGTGCGGGAACGGGGGAAAACGTTGTCGCGATACCGATCGCCCGATTCGCCGGACGGGACTTTGTCTCGCGAAGTTAACGCTAAAACGTCTTTGGGACGACGCTTCTTAAAAAATTTTTTGGAGCGGGGTGAGGAATATCCCTAGTTCGCGGACGGCGCGGTCTCGACAAGGGTTTTGTCCAGAAGATTCCCCCGGGCGCGAAGCTCGGAGGCGACCCCGGCGGGCGAAAGGTCCCGGAGATTGCCGCGGTTGGTCTTGACTCCGAGGGCGGCGGCGACGCCCGCCGCCTCGCCCGTGGCTCCGCAGACCGGAATGACGCGCAGGGCGTCCCAGGCGGTGGTGTCGACGGACATGCAGCGCCCGCAGGCGGCAAGATTCTCGTTCGCCACGCCGGCGAGGGCGGAGAGCGGAACGGCCCAGACGGGACCGCGGCGGCGCCAGTCGTTGGCGAGGCAGACGGCGTCGTCGAACCAGCGGTGGTCGTCCGCGCGGGTGACGGAATGCGCGCCGACGAGCCGGCGGGTCATCCGGAAGGTCGGGTAGGTCGGGATGTGCATCGGTTGGATGTCGGCGTCGGGTTCCGCCGCGCGGAGTTTGGCGAGACTCTCGCGGAGGAGGTCGCGCGAGCCGAGAATCTGGCGCGTCACGTCCCGGGCGCGGTCGCCCCTGAAGAAGGGGCCCTCGGCGCCGTCGCGCGAGGCGTCCTCGGTAAAGCGGCGGGAGAGGTAGCGGAGCCGGAAGTCGGCGCCGTCGCGGAGCGTATAGTACCACCCGCAGAGGACGTTCGAATCGAGCGACTCGGTCTTCTCGCCGGCGGCGAAGCAGACATCGGCGTCTCCCGAGGCGTCGACGACCGCGCCGCAGGCGAGGGCGGTGCGTCCGTCCTTGTTCTCGATCAGGACGTGGGTGATCCGGGCTCCGTCGCGGAGGACGGCGGAGAAGCGGGTGTCGTAGAAAATCTCGACGCCTTCCCGGACGAGGACCTCCTCGAAGTCGAGGATGGCGGCGTCGGGATTGAAATCGGCCTGATAGCGGTGCTTCTTGCGCGCCTCGGCGTCTCCGTCGGGCAGCCACATGGCCGGAAACGTGTCGAAGTGGGCCGCGGGGGCGCGGGTCTTCGTCTGGGCGATGGAACGTTTGAGCAGTTCCTCGGCGATGCCGGAGAGGACCTGCCTGCCGTTTCCGTCGCAGAGGGGAAGGTAGGTGATGACGTTGCCGAGGGTGGCGAGGCCGCCGAGCGCGCAGTAGCGCTCGAGGAGGGCGACGGAGACGCCGGAACGGGCCGCGGCGAGGGCGGCCGCGATGCCGGCGATGCCTCCGCCGACCACGACGACATCGTATGCGCCGGAGACGGGGAGGACGCGGGAGGGTTCTGAGACGGTGGCGGACATAGCGCGGGGGATACGGGGATGGATCGGACGAACGGGGAAATGCGGGATGAATAGACTACCATAATTCCGGAGGGCGCGAAAACGGGCGGGCCGGGGAGGATGTTTTCCCGCTTTTCCAGAAAAAAGAAATATGAGAAAATGGAGAAAGACGGACGAAACCGTCCGCCGGCCGGCCTCCGGTCTTGACCCACGTTCAGACCTTCCGAATCCGTATGAACACGCTCGCGTCCCTCTATCGTCCTTCCTCCTCGAAGACCCGTTCCATCTGTCCCGAGAATCCCACCGGCGAGCCCGGCAAGGGAGCGTCCTGTCCGATGGACCAGGGCATCAGCGCGAACTGCGCGCGCGACCTCGGCCGCGGCTGGAAGGTGAACCCTTGCGTCAGCATCCCCGCCGGCACGACCTTCACGATGGCCGACTTCCAGGGCGAGGGCGTCGTCAACCACATCTGGATGACCCCGACCGGGTATTGGCGCCATGTCATTCTCCGCGTCTATTGGGACGGCTCCGACACGCCCTCCGTCGAGTGTCCCGTCGGCGATTTCTTCTGCGCGGGGCTCGGGGAATACCATCAGATCTCCTCGCTGCCCGTCTGCGTCAATCCGGGCAGCGCGTTCAACTGCTACTGGCAGATGCCTTTCCGCCGCGGTTTCCGTATGACGATCGAGAACATCGGCTTCGAGGACATGCGCCTCTACTACCAGATCGACTTCTCCCTCGAGTCCGTCCCCGCCGACGCGATGTATTTCCACGCGCAGTTCCGCCGCACCAACCCCGTCCCCTACAAGACGCCGCACACGATTCTGGACGACGTGGCGGCGCGCGGCACCTACGTGGGGACATATATGGTCTGGTCGCCCAAGAGCAACGGCTGGTGGGGCGAGGGCGAGATCAAGTTCTATATGGACGGCGACAAGGAATGGCCGACGATCTGCGGCACCGGCACCGAGGACTACTTCTGCGGGTCCTACAATTTCGAGGATCCCGTCCGTCATGACCGCTATCTCGAGTTCACGACGCCGTACACCGGCATGCAGGTGTGCCGCGGCGCGACGGCCGGAGAGACGGGGCCCGGCGTCCAGTACCGGAGCCAGGCGCGGTTCGGGCTCTACCGCTGGCACGTGGCCGACCCCATTCATTTCGACCGCTCGCTCCGCGTGACGATCGACGCGCTCGGCTGGCGGGCCGGCGGGCGCTACCAGTCGCTCCGCGACGACCTGTCCTCGGTCGCGTTCTGGTATCAGGAGGGCGTCTCCAAAACCTTCCCGGCGCTTCCGGACCGCGACGGTCTCGAGCTCTGCTAGCCGCTGCCTGCGGAATTCGCCCCGCCGGGAATCCGCGGGAGGGAAGGGCTCAGAACTTCGTCTCCCACGAGGCGCTCGGGACGCGCTCGAAGGGAACGGGCTCGCCGGTCTCCGCCGTCACGGTCACGTTCCGGAGGTCGAGGCGGCGGACATAGCGGGTCTGGATCGGCGAGTCCGCGAGGACGACGCCGGAGACGCCGTCGAGCTCGATGTCCTCGAGCACGGTCTCCGCGTTGCCGAGCAACTGGATGGGCGCGCCGGCCCGGACGCGCACGTCCCGGAAAGAGAGGCGGCGGATGCCGCGCAGTTTGATGCCGTCCTCGCAGTTGATCCGGAGCGGGGTCGCGCCGGACTCGATGTCCAGATGCGAGAAGCGGATGTCCTCGATCAGGAGATAGCCGCGGCAGTCTTTCCGGAGATAGCGGACGGGGTTCTCGGTGTGGATGCCGGCGCCGCGGCCGCGGAACACGATGTTCGAGAAGGAGCAGTGGCGGATCGTGTCGTCGCTCGGGCATCCGAGCCGGACGCCCTGGCAGCGGCTGTCGAGCACGCAGTTGTTCACGACGACCTCCTCGCAGACCGAGGGGACAGCGGGGTCGCGCCGGAGCGCCCGCAGGATGAGGCAGTCGTCGCCCGTCCGGAAGAAGCTGTCGCTCACCGTCACGCGGCGGCAGGCGTCGATGTCGATGCCGTCGTTGTTGATCATCTGCTGGCATCCCTCGACGCGGATCCGGGCGATGTTCACGTTGGAGCACTCGATGAGCCAGCAGGTCCATCCCGGGGAGTCCAGCAGCGTGACGTCCTGGACGCGGACATTGTCGCAGCGGTAGAATTGGACGAGGCGGGGGCGGGGGTGGGGCGGTTTCTTGAAGAACGAGTCCTTCGGGACGTCCGTGTCGTAGAAGAGGGGACCCTGTCCGTTGAGGACGCCCTGGCCGGTGACGGCGATGTCGCGGCACTCCGCCGCGGCGATGAGGCACTTGCGGCTGCCCTCGGGGGCGACGGCGTCCATTCCGGGATGCCGGAAGTCCTCGTATTCATCGGGCGAGCCGAAGCCGCGGATCTCCGAGCCGGCGGGGAGGTGGAGCTCGACGCGGTCGCGGAGGTGGATCGTGCCGGAGAGGTAGACGCCCGGCTCGAGCCGGACGGTTCCGCCGCCCGCGGAGGCGACGGTGTCGATCGCCCGCTGGATGGCGAGGCCGGTCTTTTCAATAACGGTTTTGTCCATGATCGGAATCCTTGAAGCGCTTCGTCTAGCGTACGAAAATGCGGAATTCTTCCCCGTCGCCGGCGACGTCGCGGTCGGCGACGAGCCTGTTGCCCTGCGATTCGTCCACCGAGACGTATTTCCCGGCGGCGCGCGACCACAGGGTGAACGTTCCCGGCTTGCCCGGAATTTTCCGGAGGTCGAACTTCTCCCGCAGGTCCACCACGGGGCCTTCGGCAAGGAGAAGCCCGCCCCGCCCGGGATCCGCGGACACATACTTGCCGTTGGCGGCCGACTTCAGCGAGAACGATCCGTCGCCGTTCTTCCGCAGCGAGAAAAGCTCCCAGGCGCCGCCGAGGGCGTCACGGTTCGCGGCGAGCGCGTCCTTGCCGGCATTCTCGGCGCAGACGGTCTTGCCGGTATGGACGCCGACGAGCCGGCAGTCGAGCGTCCGCCGGAACGGGGGCGGCATCGACGGGAAGCGGCGTGACTCGCAGAATTTCGTGCGGAGGATGAGATCAAGGACGCGGGCCGCGGAGATTTCTGCGGTGCGGCGGTCCATGGCGCCGGTGGACAGGGCGTCGGTCAGGGTCGTGACGAGGCCGTCGTGCGCGAATTTCCACCCGTCCATCTGGAGGTCGTTTCCGGCGGCGCAGTGGCGGAGGCGGTCGGCCCGGTTCCACCAGTCGGTCATGACCAGTCCGTCGAAACCCCACTCGTCGCGCAGGAGCGTCGTGAGCAGGGCCGGGTTGGTCGCGCAGAACTCGCCGTTGATCTTGTTGTAGGCGGTCATGACGGCCAGCGGACGGCCGACCTCGTTGCACCACCAGAAGGACTTGAGATAGATTTCGCGCAGGGCGCGCTCCGAGACGATGTTGTTCTCGTGGTCGCGGTCCTTCTCCTGGTTGTTCGCGGCGAAATGCTTCATCGTGGCGTAGCGTCCCGTCGGGACCTCCCGGCCGTCGGCGCGCTTCCGGAGTTGGACGCCCCGGACGACACGGCCGCCCAGCTGCCCGGAGAGAAGCGGGTCCTCGGAGAGGTACTCGAAGTTCCGTCCGCAGAGCGGGTTGCGCTGGATGTTCACGCCGGGGGCCAGCCAGCCGTCGACGCCGACTGCGGCGAGGTCGTCGGAGGCGCACCGGCCGAAGTCCTCGGCGGCGGCGGCGTCCCAGGTCTGGGCGACCAGCGTGCCGGAGGGGTAGGCGACGGGCAGAGGGGCGAGCGCGGGAACAGTCTCCTCCCGCGCGAAGCCGGCGAGCCGGACGCCGGACGGGCCGTCCGCGCAATTGCTCGGGGGAATGCCGTAGACCTCGCTGCGCCACAGTTCGCCGGCCTCGCCGTCGGTGATGCCCTTCATCTCGCCGGCGCCGGAATTTCCGGCGGGCGCGGTCTGTCCCGGATTGAAGCCGATGACGCACCGCGCGAGTTCCTCGCTGGTGAACTGCCCGACGACGTCCGCGGGCGAGCACGTTCCGGCTTGGATGTCCTGAAGCGTCCGCGCGCGCCGTTCCAGCAGTCCGCCGGGGCCGTACTGCTCGTCGGAGAGAGGCGTCCAGGCGCGGCGGGGAGGCGGCGGGAGGGCGGGTTTCTCCGCGGGGGACGCGGCGACAAGCGCGTCCGGATCGAGCGGGAAGACCGGCGCGGAGACGAGTTCCGCCTTGTCCCGCGCGACGAGCCGGGCCGGGCCCGCGGCGCCGAAACCGGAGCGGAGGTTGAGCGCCGTCCGGAACAGCGTGTGCAGGCGCCGGACGACCACGGTCTCGGAGAGGCGGAGGACGCAGGCGAGGCGCGTGTCGCGCGAGGAGACGCCGACGCGCAGGAGGTAGTCGCCCTTCTCCAATATCTCCGAGGCGGCGGACTCGTCGTACGAGGCCATCGTGCGGAGGTCGAAAGAGAGGTCCAGCGTCTCTTTGCCGCCGGGTTCGAGAACCTGCGTCTTGCCGAAGCCGCAGAGGGCCTGGAACGGCTTGTCCAGCTTGCCGGAGGGCGAGGAGAGGTAGCACTGGACGACCTGCGCCCCCGCGACGTCGCCGGTGTTTTCCACCGTGACGCGGAGGGAGACCGTCGGGCCGCGGACGGAGACGTGGTCCGCCGTCTCCCGGAACGTCGTGTAGGAAAGGCCGAATCCGAAGGGGAAGCGGGGCTCGACGTCGAACGTGTCGAAGTAGCGGTATCCGACGTAGACGCCCTCGTTGTACGGAACCTCCTCGGCCGCGAAGTTCCGCGTCGTGGGGTAGTCCTCGTAGTGCTTGCCCCAGGTCATGGCGAGGCGGCCGGACGGGCAGACCTTGCCGGTGAGGACATCCGCGACGGCGTCGCCGCCCGTCTCGCCCGCGAGGCCGGTCAGAAGCACCGCCTTGATGTTCGGGAAGCGGTCGAGGAAGGAGACGTCGACGACTCCGCAGACGTTGAGAAGCACGACGACGGCGCCGAAGCCGGCGCAGACCTTTTCCAGCAGGCGCTCCTCCTCGGGATCGAGCAGGAAAGAGCCCGGGGTGTTGGAGAGGTCGACCGCCTCGCCCGCGTTGCGGCCGAGCGTGACTACGGCCGTCCGGTCACGGAACGCGGCGGGCGCGGGGGCAGTGTCGGGCTCCGGGAAGCGGAACGACCAGTTGTTCCAGCCGTTTTTGTTGATGTGACTGTAGAAGTCGGCCTTGTCTCGGAGGACTCCCTGATAGAAATCGTCCAGCGGGCCGGTGAGATCCAGCCCCGCGGCCGCCAGCCCCTCGTTGTATTCGCGGACCGGCTGCGCCGGCATGTCGCCGGATCCGGCGCCCATTCGGTGGCAGTGGTACGAGGTGATGCCCCAGAGGGCGATTTTGGAGCCGGGGCGGAGCGGGAGCGCGCGGCCGTCGTTTTTGAGGAGGACCATGCCGCTGGCGGCGGTCTTGCGGGCGATGAGGACTTTTTCTTCTCGGGTCATGGATGTTTTTGGGGGGCGTCGGACGTTTTGGATGGACAAACGGGAGCGGAAGGGCGGAGGAGCCAGAAAGGAGACAGCCTATTATACCCAATCTCGGACGGCTCCGAAAGTCGATGGTTCGTCCGCCCCGCCATGGTGGATTCCGATAGGGCGTGAACGCAGGTTTGTTTTTCGCGATGTCAAAATAAAACATGCAAAATTCCTAGGAATTTTCATGTTTTTGAATTTGAATTTGTACGCGCGAAGTATGGAAACGCGTCGCCGCTTTTTCTTCGGAGAAGACCGTGTTCTTTCGGGCGATACCGTCCTCGGGATTTGTAGTCCGGGCTCCAAGAATCTGTGTTATAATTGATGCCATGAAAAGCGCATATTCTCTCTTCGCGGTCGTCTTCGTCTGCGCGTTTGCGCATGCGGAACCCATCGTTCCCTCTCGCTTCGACTTCCGGGCGACCATCGCCTTTCCCGGATACGCCGGCGGCGACGCCGTCCTCACGGACTTCCCGGCGTTGGTAAAGCTCTCCGCCGAGACGATTTCCGGCTTTGATCCCGCGGCGTGCGCCGCCGGCGGAGCCGACATCCGCTTCGCCGACGCCGACGGCAACGTGCTCGACCATGAGATCGACACGTGGGACCCCGACGGCGAGTCGCTCGTCTGGGTGCGCCTCCCCGAACTTTCCGGCGCGGACACTTCAGTCACCCTGTACTGGGGCGCAGGGAATGACGCTGAGCTCCCCGCCGTCTCCGCCTCCGGCGTCTGGTCGCGCTACGTCTCCGTCTGGCACGTCAACGCCGGTCTCGAGGACTCCGCGGCCGACGGCAACGACCTGACCATTGTCGGCGGCGGCACCGTCGGGAACGGCTCCGTCGTGGGCTCCGGCTGCACGCAGACCGGCGGCGCCCAGGCGGTACTCACGCAGAAGCCCCTCACCAACGCGACCGGCACGGCGCGCTCCGTCTTCACGCTGTCGGGCTGGTTCCGCCCCTCGACCAGCTATTCCAGCCGCAACGGACGTCTCTTCTCTACCAAGCCGAGCGGGACGGACGCCTACAAGAAGAACGGCTTCGAGGTCATCCTCTCCTCCAACCGGCTTCTCATGCGCGGCGACGGGAGTTCCGCGACATACACCTACGCCACCGCCTGGGCCGACAATTTCGCGGTCGGCCGCTGGACACATGTCGCCGCGGTCTACAACGGCACGTCCGCGCGCAGTTTCTTCGACGGCGTCGAGAAGGGCGGCGGCGGAACCATCGCGACGGTCACCAGCGCCGAGTACGTCATGGGCATCGGCAACACGGGCAACGGCAGTCCGAAAGACGACAACACGTTCATCGGCACCATGGACGAGTTGCGCCTTTTCGACGGCGTCCCGTCCGCCGAATGGATCCGCGCCGAGCACGACACCGTCGCCGACCATGCCGGCTTCACCTCCTACGGTCCGGCGGCCGCCATAGCCGTCAGTCCGCGTGTCTCCGTCCAAATCGCCGACGGAAACACGTCCGCGACGCTTTCCGGCACGGTCACGATACTCGGATCCGATTCCGCCGCGATGTCGCCCGCCGACTCCTGCGATGTCTACCTCGCCTGGGCCCCGCTGGGTTCGGACCTTCCCGCCGCGACGCGGATCGCGACGGGCGTCTCCCTTCAGGGCACCTTCTCGTACGCGTTTCCCGGTCTCGCGCTGGACACCGACTACGCATTCGTCTGCTACGCCACGAACAACGTCGGCGTCGGCTTGAGGAATCCTGTCGACGGGAAGTTCTCCACCTGCCGCGACCGGACGATGCGCATCGCGGCGACGAATCTCGTCGACGACGCCATCGCCTCGCTGGAACTGGCCTTCGGCGGAAACCTCAACGGGACCAACACGCTCTTCGCGGTATACGGCATCGGGGACCACGGCTCGGACGTCGCCCGCTGGGCGAACGTCGAGCGCGTCGCCGTCGTCTATCCGGAGGACGACACCTTTGTGTACACGATGCCCGACTCCTGGGGGCGGACGGTCTGCGGCCTGCGGTTCATCCTCGTCAACGGTCGGCTTCCGGACTACGACTACCCGCTGGAGACGCTCGGCGTCGGGGGAGCGGCCTACGCCGTCACCGACGTCGTCCCGACCGGCACCACGGTCTTGGAGACCAAGGTGCGCCTCAACTCCACGAGTTCGAACGCCACCCTCTACTGCGCCCGCGGCGGCAGCACGACGACTTCGACGCTTTCCTGCTTCTTCATCACCAACAGCGGCGGCAGCGGCTGGCGGCGCGACTATTTCGACGCCATGGGCGATGTCAGCGGGCCGTACGGCACGGTGAACGCCTACACCGTCCGCAACGACTACACCGGGTGCTATGTCGACGGCGAGCTGGTCGCGTCGGGCGGCCGTATCGTTCCGGTTGACTTCGCCGCGGGAGGTCCGATGCAGCTCTTCGCGTCGTACGTCGGGGCACCGGGGATGGGACTGGGAAACTACGCGAATCTCGACTTCTACTATCTCACCACGACCGACGGGGGCGTCCTCACCCACGAATTCGTCCCCTGTGTCCTCGATCACGAAGCCTGTCTCTACGACACCGTGTCCCGCACGGTCATTCGCGCTTCGGGCGGGACGTTTTCGGAAGGCGCGCGGACGACTCGGTTCGACCTCGCCGCCGGCGACGTCGCCGACGCTCCCGTCGCCGCCGTCTCGCCGCTTGTCGAGTGCGTTGTTCCCGGTCTCGGCACCACGCTTTTCATCGTGCTATAGGCCGGAACGCTTTTCCGCATCCCTTCTTCATGAAATCAACCTCCTTCGCCGAGGGCGGCTATCGCCATGCCCTCACGCTGATCATCCCCCTGGTGCTGAGCAACTCCGCGTTCACCGTGATGCAGTTCACGGACCGCATCCTGCTCGCGCGCTACAGCAGCGAGGCGATCCAGGCGGCCATGCCGGCGGGGTGCCTGAGCTTCACGCTCATCAGCTTTTTCGCGTCCGTCGCGGGCTATGCCGGGACCTTTGTCGCCCAGTACCACGGGTCGGGGAACTTCCGCGCGTGCGTGCGCTCCTGCGTGGCGGGACTCTTCCTCGCCGCGGCGCTTCTTCCGCTGTGTCTCCTGCTCATCCCGCTCTGCGGCTGGATGGTCGCCGTCGCGGGCCACGCTCCCGCGCTGCAGGAGTTGGAGAACCAGTACACGTTCTGGATGCTGGTCGGCGGCCCGCTGGAGGCCGCGCGCTGGGTGCTCGGCGGCTACCTCGTCGGGCGCAACCGGGTTGTCGCCAACACGGTCGTCACGTTCATCGGGTGCGGGTTGAACATCGTGCTCGACTTCGCGCTCATCTTCGGCCTGTGGGGGTTCCCGGAATGGGGGTTGCGGGGCGCGGCGGTCGCGACCTTCGCCTCCGGCGCCGTCTCCACGCTGCTGCTCTTGGGCGTCGTGTTCGCGGGGCGGGACGTCCGCGGCGTCCCTCCGCGCGAGCGTCTGTGTCCGGACTGGGGGATCGTCCGGCGCATCGTCCGCTTCGGCACGCCCTCCGGAATCCAGATGCTTTTCGACAACGGGGCGTTCACGTTCTTCGTGCTGCTCACGGGCCGACTCGACCCGCTGTCCCTCGCGACGAGCAACATCGCCTACGCCATCAACGGGCTGGCCATCGCGCCGCTTTTCGGATTCGGCAACGCCGCCTCGACACTTGTCGGGCAGTTCCAGGGCGCGGGGCGGAGCGACCTCGCGAAGGCGTCCTGCTGGCGCTGCCTGCACCTCGGGTGGATCTACATGGCCGTGCTCGCGGTCGTCTTCCTCGCCCTTCCGGAGACGCTCCTTTCGGCCTTCCGGTCGGAAAACGCCCCCTATACGGTCGCCGAGATGGTCGGCCTCGGACGCAAGCTGCTTGTCCTGCTGGCCGTCTGGGGCATGTTCGACACGATGAATGTCATGTTCATCAGCGCGCTCAAGGGGGCGGGGGACACGGTGTTCGTGATGGCGCTGCTCATCGCGGGCGGATGGCTCGCGTGGATTCCGGCGGAACTGCTCACGCTCAACGTCTTCCACGGGGGGATTCTCGACGCGTGGATCGTGCAGTGCGTCTACATCTGCCTGCTCGCCCTCGTCTTCCTCTGGCGCTGGCAACGCGGGAAATGGATGTCCATCAACGTCATCGAGAAAACCGGTGCGTAGAATCTCGGCCGGACGGCGCGTCGGGACTCTTCCCTCTATCCCGCTCCGAGGAGTTGCTGGCCGAAGTCGAAGAGCGCCTTGTTGACGTGGTTGATGTCGTAGTCCTTGGACTCGAGGAAGTATTCGACGATGAGGTCCGATTTCTCGCTCCGGGAGAGCGCGTAGCCCGCTGCCTCCAGCAGTTCGCGCGTCTCCGGCACCGTGAGCCGGAGCGCGACGGCGAAGGCGAGCACGGTCGGTTTCTTCGGTTTATAGCATGGATTCGAGCGGATTTTCGAGAAATGCTTGCGGTCCACGTTGGCCCGTTGGTAGCATTCGACCTCCGTCATCCCGCTCTCCCGGATTTTCTTGAGAAGCCGCTGGGAGAAACCCTCCTCAAGGCGTTTCAGTGACTCGCCGAGCGACAGAGCGGGCTTCGCGCCGCCTGGAGCGGCCGGCATCTTCTTCGTGTCGCCGCGGCCTTCCGTGGCCCGGGGAAGCGCCGCGCGCTGCTGTGACACGGAGACGTCGCGGTCCGCTTCCGCTTCCTCGGCGTCGGTGACGCCTTGGCGGCGGCGGGCGGAATCAAAGACATCCTGCCAGGTGGATATGGAGAGGTGGTCCTGAAGCCAACATACCGCTTCCTCTCTTCTCCGGTTCCGTCTTCCGGCGAGCTGGTTTTCGACATAGCGGTCGTCGATCCATTGGCGGATCGTGTCGAACTTCTCACGGCTCAGGAGAAACGCCTTTTTGTCGAAGACGACGAGCGAGACGCTCATGTCGTCGCGTGTCCGGAGAAACGCGTCGATCTCCCGTTCCGCGATCTCGAGGGCCAGGCCCTCCGGAAAGCCGAGGGTGCCCGCGGCGATCAGCGGAAAGGCGATCGAGCGGCATCCCGCCTCGGCGGCGACGCGGAGCGCCTCTCGGTAGCACGAGGCGAGGGCGTCGCGCTCGCCGTGCGCGCCGTCGACCCAGCGGGGGCCGACCGTGTGGACGACGTATTTGCAGGGAAGGTCGTGTCCGTGGGTGAGTTTCGCCTGCCCGACCGCGCATCCTCCGAGTTTTCGGCACTCCTCGAGAAGTTTCGGCCCCGCCGCGCGGTGGATGGCCCCGTCCACGCTCCCGGAATCGCCGGCCGCGCCGAGGAGCGAGTTCCTCGCCGCGTTGACGATGGCGTCGACGCGCATGCGGGTGATGTCGTTCCGGACAATTTGGAGGGGCATCGGGGGGGGCGGGGTTTAGATCCGTTTGAGCTCGAACAGCGCGGAGTCGCCGTCGCCGAGGCCGGTCTTCGGGACGAAGCCCGCGCCCATGAGAAGGGCTCCGGAGAAGACGTCGCCGTCGTCGACCGCGTAGCGGGCGGCGGGATCGAGTCCGGCGAGCCGGAGGAAGTAGTCCTTCGGGTTGGCGTGGGTGCGGCGGCGGACGACGGTGACGAGCGCGCGGGACTTGTCCTTCGCGACGTGCATCCAGGCGTCGATCTCGTTGTCGGTCCACGACGGGGTGAGCCGGTAGAGGTCGCCGTTGGTGACGAGCGGGTTGAACTTATGGAAGAGCGCGACCTGTTTCGGGACGGCGGCGAGGTCCTCGGCGGGGAGGCGCGAGAGGTCGAGCTCGTAGCCGAAGGTGCCGAAGAGCGCGACGGCGGCGCGGGTGGCGAAGGGCGTGTTTCGGCCGGTCTGGTGGTTGGGGCACGCGGAGACGTGGGCGCCCATCGTGGAGCAGGGATAGAAGAGCGAGGTGCCGAGCTGGACGCGGCAGCGCTCGACGGCGTCGGAGTCGTCGCTTGTCCAGATGGCGGGCGTGTAGGCGAGCATGCCGCAGTCGAACCGTCCGCCGCCGCCGGAGCATCCCTCGATGTAGAGACCGGGGACGGAGGCGAGTAGCTTCTTATGGAAGCGGTAGACGCCGAGGATGAAGCGGTGGGCCGCCTCGCCCTGTCGCTCGGGCGGGAGGGCGGTGCCGTAGGCCTCGGTGTGGTTGCGGTTCATGTCGTACTTCATGTAGTCGACGCGGGCGCGGCGGAGAAGGAGGCCGATGCGCTCGGCCATCGTGTCGACGACCTCGGGCCGGGAGAAGTCGAGCACCATCTGGGTGCGGCCGAGGGAGCGTCCGCGGCCGGGAATGGAGAGGACCCAGTCGGGATGCTCGCGGTAGAGGTCGCTGTCCTCGGAGATCATCTCGGGCTCGAACCAGAGGCCGAACTTGAGGCCGAGATCGTGGATTCCCTTGGAGAGCGCGGCCATGTCGCCGATTTTCGAGGGGTACTCGGTCCAGTCGCCGAGCGAGGAGCGGTCGTTGTCCCGGTGGCCGAACCAGCCGTCGTCGAGAACGAGCATCTCGATGCCGTTTTTGGCGGCGGTCTCGGCGAGGGAGAGGATTTTCTCCGTGTTAAAATTGAAGTACGTCGCCTCCCAGTTGTTGATGAGGACGGGGCGGGTCCGCGGGGCCCACGCGGGGTCGATGAGGTGGCGGCGGAGGAAGTCGTGGAAACGGCGCGACATGCCGCCGAGGCCTTCCGGGGAGAACGTGAGGAAGGCCTGCGGGGCCTCGAAGGTCTCGCCGGGGGCGAGGGGCCACGAGAACGTCTCGGGGTTGATGCCCGTGAGGACGCGGACGGTGCCGAACGAGTCGGTGTCGATCTCGGCGCGGAAATTCCCGCTGTAGCAGAGCGCGAAGCCGTAGGCGTCGCCGAGCGTCTCGGTCGTCGAGGGGTCGACGAGCGCGAACGCGTTGTTCATGTTGTGGCCCGTGGCGCCGCGGACGGAGCGGAGGGAGTGCGTCCCGTGGCCGAGGGGAAGCCGCTCGGCGAAGCGCTCGCGGGCCCAGGCTCCCGGGAGCTGGACGAGGTCCGTCGCGCCGCGCCGGAGGTCGAGTTGGGCGCTCATGAGGCGCGCGACGGCGAACGGGGCGTCGCCCGTGTTCCGGACGGAGACGGAGCGGACGATGACGTCGCATTCCGGGAACACCGTGTAGCGGAGCGTGAACTCCGCGCCGCCCGTCGAGTCGCGGAGCACGACCTCGAGCGTCTCCACGCCGGGATCGTCGCCGGCGCGGGCGCAGGGAAGGTCCTCCAGGGCGGGGACGCCGGGGAGGACGCGGTGCGAGACGTATTTCGCGTCGGCGGCGCGGGAGCCGTCGGCCCAGCGGACGGCGGCGGAGCCGGGGCGGAAATCGCCGGTGTTGAAGCCGGAGAATTCCTGGAGGTCGACGTCGGGCGAATAGGCCCCGTTGGGGACTCCGGGGGGATTCGGCTGGAACGAGGGCCGTCCGGAGACGGTGCGGGCGAGGGCGGCGAGACCCTCCTCGTCGGGGACGCGCGCGCCGTAATAGAGGTGCGAGAGGTAGCCGTAGGCGTTGACGAAAAAGGCGTAGGACGTCGTGCCGGTGTCGAGCCGGAACACGCGGGAGCCGGAATGGAACGTGATCATGGGTCAGGTGTAGGGGGTGAGGGGTTTTTCCCAGTAGCTGAGAAATTCGATGTTGCCCGCGGGACCGCGGAGGGGGGACTGCACGACGCCGAGGGGGCGGAGGTGAAGCGTCCCGGTGGCGAAATCCCGGATTTTCTCGACGACGGCGGCCCGGACGGACTCGTCGCGGACGACGCCGCCGTGGTCGACATGCTCGCGGCCGGCCTCGAACTGGGGTTTGATGAGGGCGACGATGCGGCCTCCGGGGGCGAGGACCTCGGCCATCGGGGGGAGGATGAGCGTGAGGGAGATGAACGAGACGTCCGTGACGGCGAACGCGGGGGCGTAGGGGAGGTCGGCGGCCGTCATGTAGCGGGCGTTGAACCCCTCGACGGAGGTGACGCGCGGGTCGGCGGCGATCCGCGGGTGGATCTGGGCGTGGCCGACGTCCAGGGCGACGACATGGCGCGCCCCGTGCTGGAGCAGGCAGTCGGTGAATCCGCCGGTCGAGGCGCCGACATCGAGGCAGTCGAGCCCTTCGACGTCGCAGCCAAACGCCTCGAAGGCGCCTTCGAGCTTTTCGCCGCCCCGGGAGACGAAACGCTGCGGGGCCCCGACGCGTTCGACGAGGGCGTCGGCGGGATAGGTGTTGCCGGGTTTCGTCGCGGGCTGGCTCTGGACGCGGACGGCGCCGGCGAGGATGAGTTTCTTCGCCTGCTCCCGGCTTTCCGCGAGGCCGGCGTTGACGACGAGTTGATCGAGTCGGACCTTGGCCATGGCGCGCCTAATGGATGAGATAGGTCTGTTCCTCGCGGACGCCGTCGCGGTCGACGGCGAGGACGAACTTGTCCTCCTCTCCGTTGACGAACGCCTCGATGAACATCTCGGCGAGCCGGCGGTTGGCCATCCGGACGCCGTTGACGGAGCGGACGATGTCGCCCTGGCCGAGGCCGAGCTCCGTGAAGAACTGCTCCTCGCCCTGGATATTGACGACGTAGCCCTCGATTTCCTTGGAGGTGTCGCCGTCGGGATAGACGGGCTCCATCGTGTCGAAGATATAGACGAGCCGCTCGGGATCGGCGAGGAGTTCGGCGTAGCGGGCCTCCATCTTCTTCCGCGAGAGGTCCCAGAGCCTGGAGTCCGCGTAGCAGGTGCCGAACGAGTTGGTGGTGATGTTCGAGACGACACGCTCCGTGCCGTCGCCGCCCATCTGGAGAGGCAGTTCCACGGGGAGTGTCTCCCGTGTCCGCGGGGTGCGCAGGATGGCCGCGTCCTCCAGAATCTCCTCGACCACGATGTCGGTGCCGGGGACGGACTCGCCCTTCTGGAGCTTGTGGGAGCGGGCGGAGACCCGGTCGACCAGAACGGCGATGGAGCCGATGTCCATTCCGTAGGTGAGGAGCGTGCCGGCGAGGAGGTAGCGGGAGCGGATGGTTTCCGCGGGAGAGGCGGGCGCGAGGGCGGAGAGCGCGTCGGGCGGGAGGCGCTTCGACGCGGTCTCGGGCGTGACGGGAGCGGAGCGGACGGGGGGGGGGGGGGGGGGGGGGGCCGGGCGGCCGCGCGAGGCGCGGAGCAGCGCGGCGAGGCAGACCGCCGTGACCGCGAGAACCGCGGCGAGGAGGAAAGAAACGTGTCGGGGACTTGGATTCATAAGCCAGATTCTGTGTACCGCCTCGCGGCGGACCGGATCATTTTTCTGTGCGGCCAACCCGGGGCTGAATCCCGGAGATCCTTGCGGACAACCGGGCGGCACGGGCCGCGCCTCGCCCCCTATTTGGCCTTGCTCCGGACGGGGTTTGCCTGGACGGGCGGTTCTCTCGTTCCGCCCCGGTGGTCTCTTACACCGCCTTTTCACCCTTGCCTTCCCGCGCGGGGCGCGGAACGGCGGTTGTTTTCTGTGGCACTTTCCATCAGGAAGGATTGCCCTTCCTCTTCCCGGACGGGGGTCCGGGACGTCCTGCCCTGCGGAGTCCGGACTTTCCTCCCGGGCCGCGAAGGCCGGGCGATCCGTCGTCGCAGGTCCCCGACACGGGGAAATCTTCTACATCTTGTAGAGCAGACGGCCGCAGTACTCGCAGATGACGGCGCGCTGGGCGCGGACGACGTCCTGGAGTTTGGAGGCCGTGAGCTCCATGTGGCATCCCTGGCAAATCCGGTCGGAGGAGACGGGGACGAGGGCTGGCCACTTGTTTTTCGCGAGGCGCTCGTAGCTCATGAGAAGTCCGCGGGAGGCGGGAACGTCGAGCGGCGCGCGGAGCTTGGCGCGGACGTCGAGGGCCTCGGCGAGCTCCTTCTCGACCTCGGCGAGGCGCTCGTCGAGGGAGGCGCAGTAGTCTTTGATTCCTTCCGCGGTCTCGTCGTAGACCTTCTGGGCCTCGGCGAGCACGACGGCGTGGGCCTCCTGCTGCTGGGCGAGGGAGAGCGCGTCGGCCTCGAGGCGGTTGAGGTCTTCGCGGAGGTAGTTGAGGTTGGTGTTGACGTCCTCGAACTCCTTGTTGGTGCGGAGCGAGCTCTTGGTCGACTCGAGATCCTTGATCTGCTGGGCCTTCTGCTGGACTTTCTCCTCGGAGATCGAGATGTTTTCCTTGCCGTTCTCGAAGGCGGCCTTGGCGTCGCGCAGGCGTTCCGCGGGTTTGGCGAGGCGGAGAAGCTCCTGATCTTTGCGGCCGGGAATGTCCTTGGCCTCTCGTTCGAGGTCGCGGACCAAGGCGTCCTGGTCCTGAAGTGCAATTAAATCGTCGATAACGCTCACGGGAAATCCTTCCTATTTGTTGGATGGAAGTGTGTATTCTATCTTGAGAGCCCTCCGGAGTCAAGGGGCGTCCGACGGCGCGCGGATTCCGTTTTTTAAATATCCCGCGAGACTTGCCACGGACCGGGGGTTATGGTATTTTTCCCGCTGGTTTTCGCATACGGACCCGTAGCTCAGTTGGTCAGAGCAGGGGACTCATAATCCCTTTGTCGCAGGTTCAAGTCCTGCCGGGTCCAGAATATTCTCGGCTAACGCGGGGTGACATCAAAGGCACGGCAACATGAGAACCGGAAGCGTTCTGCGGTCGTTCATCGGGCCGTGCGCCGTTATTTTGTCGCTGTTCGTGCGGAACATCCCGGCCGCCGAAATCTCCGCCGCCGAGGCGGAGCGCGCCGTCGGGACATGGCTCCGGCGCGGCTCGGCGCTCGAGAGCCGGCTCGGAGGGTCCGTGCAGGAGATCGCGACGCTCTCCGCCGGCCCCGGAAGCGGAGCGGGACTCCACGTCGCGAAGCTTGGGAACGGCGGTTTCGTCGTCGTCTCCGCCGACGACCGGATCGGGCCGGTCCTCGCGTATTCCGGAAGCGGCGAGCTCGCGGCGGACGTCGACAGTCCCCTCTGGACGCTCCTCAAAGGGGACATCGCGTGCCGTACGGCGGCGGCGGACGCGGCGGAGAGGGCGGCCGGCGCGTCACGCCCCGCCGGATTCCGCGCGGCGGAGTTGGACGACACGGAATGGTCCGCCGCACAGGCGGAATGGATGTCGCTTCTCTGGGACGGGGGGGACGGTCTCTCCCCGGACGCGGCGCAGGGCGTCGGGACGATTCCGGACATCCGCGTCGCTCCTTTTGTGGCGTCGAAGTGGGGACAGGCGACGGCCGAGAACTCGCGGAACGGGACGAAGTGCTATAACTACTACACGCCGGGAAACTATGTCTGCGGCTGTGTCGCGACGGCCGGCGCGCAGTTGATGCGCTATCACCGGTGGCCGACCGCGTCCGTCGCCGCGGGAACGTATTCCTGCGCGGTGGACGGGGCGGCGGTCTCCCTCAGGACGATGGGCGGAACGTACGACTGGGACGCGATGCCGTCCGATCCGCGGAACGGCGTCACGGACGCGCAATGCCGGGCCATCGGAAAGTTGACCTTCGACCTCGGCGTCTCGTGCGGAACATCGTACACGGCGGACGGCGGCGGCGCTCCGGGATACATGCTTTCGAAACGGCTTCCGGAGGTCTTCGGCTATTCCAACGCGGTCGCGATGGAGTTCTACCCCGAGTGGGGCTGGAACTACTCTCTGGAGACGCTCAAATCCGTCGTCGTCCCTAACTGCGACGCGCGTCTTCCCGTCGTGCTGAACATCCGGGGCGCCGACGGGCACACCGTGCTGGTCGACGGATACGGCTATGCCGGAGACGATTTCTACGTTCATCTCAATCTGGGCGGGAGCGGGACGGACGACGCATGGTACAATCCTCCGAATTTCGGGACATCGGGCAACGTCTTCGACGCGGTCGACGGGTTCGTCTACAACATCTTTCCGACGCAGACCGCCGGCGCGTCCGTCGTGAGCGGCCGCGTGCTTTCGGGCGAGACGCCGGTCGAGGGCGCGTCGGTGACGGCGCTCCGGCGCGGCGCCTCCGCCCCCGCGGCGACCGCCACAACGGACGCGAAGGGCGTCTACGCGCTCATCCTTCCCGCCGGGACGTATGTGGTCGAGGCGGTCCGCGGCGCGTCCTCCGCGCGGAAGCCGGTCGAACTTTCCGCATGCGTGCCGCTCGCGGTGTCGGATTCCGGGCTGTTCTACAGCATTCCGGAACCGGTCTGCGGCAACCTGTACGGCCAGGACCTCGAGCTCTCGGACCTTGCCTCGGTGGCGGATCCCGTCTTTGCCCCCGGACCGTGCGTGTTCTATCCGGCGACCAATGTGACCCTCTCCTGCGCGACAGAGGGCGCGTCGGTCTACTACACGACCGACGGCACGGAGCCGACGGAGTCGGGAACGCTCTATACCGGAGCCATCGCGCTGTCGGAGTCGACGACGCTCCGGGCGAGGGCGTTCAAGGACGGTATGAATCCGAGCCTGACCGTCGAGGCGACGTATAGCCGCTCCGGCATCGGCGAGGGGGTGGACGCTCCGGAGCTGCAGTGGACGACGGATCCCGGGCATCCGTGGACCATCACGTTCTCGGGGGCGAGGAACGGCGACGACGCGGCGGTCAGCGCCCTGTACGTCTCGGGGGACGACCGGAGATGGACATCTTGGATGCAGACGGACATCACCGGGCCGGCGGACGTCTCCCTGTATTACAAGACCGTGAAATACCACGGCGTGTTCTCGATCGATGTCGGCGGCGTCCGGGCGCTTGAGGACGGCGAGCATACCTATAATCAGGCGTGGACGAGAGCGGAGTTCTCCGTTCCGGAGGGAACCCACACGGTCCGGATCGCGTATCAGAACTATGTGCTCTCCGGCAACACATACTATTACGGGGGCTGGTCAGGGACGGGGAACGGCGCGTGGGTGGACCAGGTGGCGGTGACATATCCGAAGACGACGACGGACAACGACTGTCCCGTTCCGTATTCCTGGATCGACCGCTATTATCCGGGGTCTTGCTCGACTCCCGCGGAGTACACCGCGAAGGGCGAGACGGATTCCGACGGCGACGGTTTCGCGGCGTGGGAGGAATATGTCTGCGGGACGGATCCGACGGACGGCAGCGACTATCTTTTCTGCACGGTCGGGATGCGGGACGGAGAGCCGGTCGTCGACTGGAACCGGAAAGAGCTTCCCCCAGGGCGTTCCTACAGACTGGAGGGGTCTCCGACCCTCGCACCGGCGGCGTGGGGCGCCGTGGACGCGGACTCCCGTTTTTTCCGTGTCGTCGTGCCGTACGAGTGACCGCGCCTTTGCGAGTGTCTTGGGCCGCGCGGCACCACGCGTCCGCTTTCGGGCGGAGCCCGGCCCCCTTGAGGGGGCTGTCGGCAAAGCCGACTGGGGGTGTTTCCCCGGGACTGCGGCAACACCCACCGGCGCTTCGCGCCACCTCCCTCCAGGGAGGCGCCTGCGGGGCGATGGCTCGGAGCTTGCTCCGGCCCCCTCCGCGAGGGGGCTGCCGCTTGCGGCTGGGGGAGTACACCGGGCGTATCCTTAGCGGCTTAGCGTGAGATGATTCCACGCAGGATGGGTGGAGGAGAAGGGGGTGGATGGGCATGAGGCGGCCTATTTCTCACGCGAAAGCGCAAAGCCGCGAAGATGTTCTTGGCCGCCGCACGGTGTACACCCCCCGGCGGCGTTGCCGCCACCCCCCGCGCGGCGGGGGCGGGCTTCGCCCGACCGACGCGAAACCGGAATGACGACGCCTCTGCGAGTGTCATGGGCTACGCGGCGCCACGGTGCCTCTTTCGGGCATCGCCCTTCACCGTCACGCGGATTTCCGCACCCGTGCCGGTCCGGACGCCGATCATCGAGCGAAGACGCCAGATTCCGTCCAAAGAAACACCTTGGACCGCTTGCCCCCAACCCCAGCTTCCGAAAGGGGAAATCCGAAGAGTCGAAGGGTCTCGGCGGACCGGTTCAGGGTCCGGGAATCAGGGTACTTCCCGAGGAGAGACCGTTAGGCCTTTTCCGCGTTGTCGGGGACGTTCTTGCCGCAGCACTTCTTGTACTTCTTCCCGGAACCGCAGGGGCACGGGTCGTTGCGGCCGATTTTCGGCGTCTCGCGCTGGAAGGGCTCGGGACCGATGACCTTTCCGTCGGAGAACTTCCAGTCGCCGTCGATTCGTTTAAACTCGGCGATCTCATGGTGCTGGAACGTCGTGTCCTTGATGGCGTAGACGGCAAGGAACTCCACCTTTCCCTCGGTGTCGCCCTCGGCTCCGCCCTCCGTCGACAGGATGGTGAGCCCCTTCCACTCGGAATTCTCGGCCCACTTCTCGGTGGACGGACGGTCGAACTCCTTCTTCGCCGCTCCGCAGGAGGACGAGTAGACGAAATCCACATTCTTCGTCGCATACGCCGAGTATCTGGCGCGCATCAGCATCTCGGGCGTAGCGGCTTTCTCGCGTCCGACAAGAATCGGCTCGCAGCACAACGCAAAATCTTTACCGCTTCCGCAAGGGCACTCGCTCATCTCAATGGTCTCCTAATGACGGTCCGTAAACAAAAAAAGGCTCGAAAGTTGAAAAGGTCTGAAAACATCCCCGGGCCCATGGGCCCTTCCCCGGAACTCCGCGCTACACGCCGCCGAACCGCCCCATCCACCAGGTGCTGACGGAAGGCTTCTCGGCGCCGGCCGCGGCGTCTCTCTTCTCCTTGGCCGCTGCGCGCCACTCGGCGGACGTCTTGCCGGAATCCGAGGTCATCGCCTCGCCGGCCTCGTCCTTCACCTTGCCCTCGTCGAGCATCGACGCGATGGCCTCCATCGCGTCGGGATTCCCGGAGACGGCCGCGCGGCGATACCATGTGAGGGCGGCCTTGTCGGATGGATTCGAGGCGATGCCGCGCTGGATCATCCACGCCATCTGGTACATGCCGTCGGCGTTGCCCTGCGTGGCCGCCTCGCTGTACCATTTCTTGGCGACCGTCTCGTCCATCTTGGCGAGTTTGCCGTCCAGATAGACGCGGCCGAGCGTGAGCATCGACATGACATGCCGCTGCTGTCCCGCCGCGGTCTCGATCCGCTTCACGAACTCGTCCTGACGGGTTTCCGGAAGACCGCGCCCGTCGGCATAGAACCGGCAGAGCTTCGCGGCGCAGTCCAGCCCGTATTTCGGCCACCGGGCCTCCTCGATCTTGTCGATCGCCTGGCACCAATAGTCCGAGGCGATCAGGTCGTTCTCCTTGGAGACCCCCTCCTCGGCTCCCAGCGCGTAGTAGTCGCCGAGCAGCGCGAGAGCCCGAGGATTCCCGTTCTGCTTCGCGGACTTCTCGAGAAGGACGGCCGCCTTGGCCGTATCGGGCTCACATCCGAGACCGGCGAGATAGGCATAGCCAAGCCAGAAGTCGCAAGCCTCGTCGAAGCGCTGATTCAACCCCTGGATATGCTTTTCGATCGACTCGACGGCGGTCTTCGCGAGCTCGGCGGCCCGGTCGGCGTCCTTTTCCACGCCGTTCTCGCCCGAGGCGAGCCGGAAGGCGAGGCAGATTTTCGCGATCGAGTCCTCCGGAAGCGCGGCGATCTTCTCCAAGTCCGCGTCGGACAGCGTCCAGACGAGTTCCGGAGTCTCCGGAAGATTGATTTCGACGGACGTCTCCGCCTCGGGCTTCGCCGCGGTCTCGCCGCCGCTCCCCGCGAGCTTTTTCTCGTTTTTCCGCTGATACCACACCACGCCGCAGGCGACGAGTCCGAGAAGGAGGAAGAACACGAACGTTTTCCCGCCTTTTCCGCGACGCGCATGAGAACGCTTTCCCCCGGATTCATGATGGCGGTGATGGGCGTGGACCGGACTTTCTTCCGCGTCCTCGAAATCTTCGGGGCGGACGCTCGTGTCGTCCTCGGGGCGGAGCCGGTCCATCCGGACGATCCGCTTCGACTTCAGAAGATCCCCGAACGCCTCTTCGGCCTCGAGCGCGCTGGCGAACCCGTCGTCCGCCTCGCATTTCGCGAGGAAATCCTTCCATTCCGGCCAATAACCGGCGGTCTTCGAGTCAAGCCCGTCCTTCACAAGCGTGCGGATGTGCCCGGCGAGCATCTTAAGGTCGTCCTTGCGCGACCAAGACCCGGCCTTCGCCGGATCCACGAGACCCGTCATGCCGTAGTTCCACCATTTGGTGACAACGCGGACGCCTTGATGGTGGTTCCAGTGCGCGAACGCGATGGAGTCCAGCCCGACATCGCCCACGGCGATCCCTTTCTCGTGCAGGGCGGACATGCCCTCCAGAAGATCGCCGACAACCGGCCAAAGGACATGCTGGAGCACGCCGCCGGGACACGCGGCCAACAGGTCGTTGGCGTCCTCGATGCGCGGAGACGCCTCTTCGACGCCTTCTTTGGAACGGTTGCCCCGGCGATGTTCCGGCTCGAAACTGGAAAGCCGCACCGAGTCCGTCATCTCCGTACGGATCCACGTCTTCCCCGCGTTGACCCCGAAGGCATACGGCTTCGCCAGGCACGGGCTCATCACATGGTAGAGCGGCTTCACGACCGCCTCGAGACGGACCTCGTCGATCCCCCATTTCTCGTCGGCGATGAAGAGCCCGTAGACATGCGTCGTCGAGCCCATCGTGATCTCGTAGTATTGGCCGAGACGGGTGTTCATGATGAACCGCCGGACGCGGTTCACACCGAGCGTCTCCCCTTTGTGCAATAGATTGTTCGCTTCGCTCATTTCACTTCTCTCGACGTGGACTCTGCTTTCGTCTTCCGCACCCCGTCACTTGGCGTCCGCCGCCATGCGGACGACGGCGGCATGGCCGTTCAGATCGGCCGCCTCCGCCCCCGCGGGGGCCTCGCCGGCGTACTCGAGCGCGTCCGCGAGCACCTCGCCCGCGATATACGCGCCGTGCGCCTCCAGCGCCGCCGCGACGTCGGCGTCGCCCGCGACCGTCACACGGACGCGCTGCAAGATGTCGAGCCCCGCCTCTTTGCGCATCGTCTGAACCTTGGAGACGAGCTCGCGGGCGAGCCCCTCGAGGAGGAGCTCCGGCGTGAGCGCGGTCTCGAGACCGACGAGCAGGTTCCCCTCGGCGGCGACGACCATGCCCTCCTTCGGCGTGCGCCGGACGGAGACGTCCTCGGCCGTGAGGGAGATTTTCTCGCCGGCGGCGTCGACCTCGACGGTATCGCCCGCTGCGAGCGCGGCGGCCTTCGCGGAGTCGAGCGCGGCGATGGCGGCGGCGACCGCCTTCATTTTCGCGCCGAAGCGGGGACCGAGCTTCTTGAAGTCGGCCTTCACCGAGACGTCGGCGAGCGCCGTCTCGTCCGTGCCGTACGAGACGCTCTTCAGATTGAGCTCGTCGCGGACAAGGTCCTCGAGCCCCTTGATCTCGTCGAGCGCCGCGGCGTCGGCGGAGACGATGTGCGCCATGGCGAGCGGTTGACGGACCTTGAGGTCGTGGGTCTTGCGGAGCTGCAGACCGAGTCCGACGACCGACTGGACACGCGCCATCGCGCGCTCGAGGGCGAGGTCGCGCGCGGCGGCGTT
>JAZUKQ010000293.1:0-2030 GCA_045643325.1 Kiritimatiellia bacterium
CACCTGGATGGAGGAAACGGCGATGTCGGAGCGGTTTCCATCGGGCCACTGCGTCCAGAACCGCACGGAAGCGAGGCTCTTCGGGGCATCGAACGTCCAGGTGAGGGTGGAATTGTCGGAAATGAGCCAGCGGGCGTCGGACTGCTTGTTCCAGTCGCCCGTGTTCTCATGGACGGGGATGGCGCCGTCGGTCAGGCACGCGGGGCTTTTGGCCTGCTTCTCATAGTACGTTCCGCCATTGCCCATGCCCGAGCGGATCTGTCCCTCGACCGCGACGGGCGTCAGACCGCGCAGAAGGTTCTCCTCCGCCGGAAGAAGCACGCTTTGGCTGGCGTCGTCGAAGTACGGCTGGTCGCCGTTGAGCCTATAGGTGCGTGCCGTGGCCACCGGAGTGGCGTGGGCGGTGGACAGGATGGCCAGCGCGATCAGCGCCGACAGGGCGGACGTGGGGAGAATGCGCATAACGAAACACTCCATACTGGGAGGTGAAGAACAACGCCATGGTATCACGTACCAAAGATACTGGCAATAGGAAATCCGGCAAGGGGTGCGGCAAAAACGTTGTCCCCGGACTGTCGGCTGGTCGGCTGCCCCATACCGAGTGCGTGCGCGGGGAGCGGGACGCGGCGGGGGCGCCCGTTGCGTCCGTCCACGGGTCTCGAACCCCTCGCGGGTAAACCCCCGCGTCGGGTTTCTCGACTTCGATGCGGAGTCTGTCCCCTGCAACCATGTCCGGTCCGACCGAAATCGCAGCAAACATAATTCGTTCGGAATCAATCATTCCGACCGTAATCTCGCAAAGCGCGATTTCGGTCGGACCAGCTTCTGCGAGGGTCCGTCCCTCGTCGTCCAGTTCCGAATTTGGCCCCCTTGAGGGGGCTGTCGGCGAAGCCGACTGAGGGTGTTGATTGCTCCTTGACGGGGGGAAATCCGAAAAAAAAGACATCTGTTCCGTGCGCGGCAAGGCGCAACGCGCCAGGCCGAAGGCCGTTTGCCTCGCTACGGAACGGAATGCGAAGGAGGACACGCCCGCCGGACGTTTCCCCATTGAAAACGCTCCAAGAGAAGTATACACTTTCACCCATGAAAAAGTATTTACTTCTTTCCGCGGCGGCTTTCCTCGCCACTTCGTTCGCGCGCGCCGGCTACGTCTACGACGCCCGGCCCTTCACGTTCAGCACCGGGACGCCCACCGACTTCTCCCCGCTCGCCGGGAACCTCCTCCGCGGGGTGGCCGGCGTAAAAGTCCAGAACACCGCCGAAGGCAGCGAGGGCACGACCCGCGACATCGCCGCCCTCACCGACGGCGCCGTCCCCAACAGCAAGCCCGCCGCCTACAGCGTCCAGAACGGCTCCATCCTCCAGTGGACCTTCCCCGACGGCTACCAGTCCGTCTCCGAAATCCGCGCCTACGCCCTCTTCGACTGGGCCGGCCACAACGACATCTCCTTCTACACGGTCGAGGTCCTCGACGGCTTCGGCGAGTGGCACACGATTCCCGATCTCACCTTCTGCTACAGCGGATCCGCCACCTACAACAACGTCGGCGGAGACGTCGTCAGCACCAAGTACCGCCGCGTCTTCGTCACAGCCGACGGCGGTGCCCCCCTCGCCGAGAACGCACGCGGTCTGCGCATCTCCTTCGGTCCCGCCGACAGCTTCAGCAGCTTCGCCGAAATCGAGGCCGCGGGCTCGACCACCTGGATCGCCCGGGGCGACGCCCTCGTCTCCGGCCCCGTCGACTACACCCCCGGCAACGACTCCTGCGCCTACGCCTTCCGCGCGCCCGGCTGCATTCTCCAGCCCCAGATCCCGATGGAGGTCTCCCGCACCGTCGCCGGCGGCGCGCCGGAAAACCTCGGCATCGTCCTGCCCGCGACGTCCCTCGCGGTCCCGTACGCGGACGGCGCCGATGTCATCTACACCTGCAAGCCCTACGCCGGGACGACCGCCCCCTCCCCCCCCCTCCCCGCCCTCTCCAGCGCCGCCGTCGCCCCGCCCGCCACCCCGGCCCCCCCCCCCCCCCCCCC
>JAZUKQ010000294.1:0-16115 GCA_045643325.1 Kiritimatiellia bacterium
AATTGCTTCCACATCTCCACGGGCGTCTCGTCGTACACGCACATGTCGGGCGACGGCGAGACGCCGTCCACGAGGCCCTCGCGCGCCCATGCCGCGGCGTCCAGCCCGAATCCCTCGCTGTCCCACGGCGTCGGCGGAACACGCACGGAAAGCTTCACCTCCCGTCCGTCCGCGCGGCACAACGCGCGCACACGGCGCATCACGTCCGTGGCGGCCGCGGCCCCTTCGCGCTCGTGGCCGGGCGCGAAATGCCATGCGCGGCGCATCCAGTCGAGCTCGAGACCGTCCGGCTCATATCGGTCGATCAACGCCGCGACGCAGCGCACGACGCGGTCGCGCACCTGCGGAAACCGGTAGTCGTAGGCACGGTCGCAGTTGCGGTCGAACGCGTAGCCGCGGCGGCGCAGTTCCGGATGCTCCCGCCACCACGCCGGATGGCCGGGGGCATTCTCGTCGAAGTAGTGATGGTCGTCGTTCATCCGAACGCCGATCCACGCGCCGATGCCGTGAAAGCGGGCGCGGTCGATCCACACGCGGAACGGGTCAAGGCCCGACTCCAGAAGACGCAGATGGTTTTCCTGAGAGCGGTTCAGTGGCTCGCCCGCGTCGCGACGGGCTTTTGCGACAAGGTCCAGCCGCTCCCATCCGTCGACATCCACGGGCGCGGCCAGACGCTTTCCGACGGCGCAGAACACGAGCGTCCGGACCGACGTGCCGGCATAGGCGTCCACGAGCGCGTCGCAGCCGTCGGCCGTCATCTCGTCCGGCGTGCGCGTCAGGAAGAAATGCGAATCGTCGATGTTCAGGACGATGCCGCCGGCTCTATCGGGTTTCATGCATCTCCTTGTCGGTCAAATCGACCTTCGCGCCGTAACCGCGAAGCTTTGCCCGGAGAGCGTCCGCCTCGACGGCGCCGAAGTCGCCGTCCGGCGCCAGCGCCGCCGCGCATCCCGCGGCTTCGCCCATCGCCATACAAGGCGCCATGACACGGAGAGGTCCCAGGACATCGCGCTCCACGCTGATGGCGCGCCCCGGGCAGACCAGGTTGCGGACCGGGCGCGGCAGCATCACGGCATAGGGGATCGGGATGTACTTTGGAATGGATATCCGCTTCTCCGCCATTGGCTGAAAACTCGGTTTCTTCGGGTCGGGGAGGTCCCATCCATAGGCGCTGAAGCCGATGACATCGTCGAACGTCCGGCGCGAAATGACATCGTCGACGGTCATCACCGTGTCGCCGACGATGCGGCGGGTCTCGCGGACGCCCAGCGCCGGCGCCACGTTGCGGATGCGCGCATGGGCGAACCCCGTCACGTGCTGGCGCAGTATGGCGGTGAGCTCCAGCGCCTCGGCGCGGCCGCGGCGGATGCCGTCGCTCACAGAAGCGGCGTCCGTGCCGTCCACATCGCAGATGCGCGGAGTGTTGATCATCATCGTGCCGGAGTGCGGCATCTTCACGCTGATGAGAATCTCGTAGGGGAATTTCCAGACGCCCTTCGCGCGCAGTTCCTCGATTTCGCGGCGGAAGCGCGGCGTGTTGTTCGTCTCGATGTAGTCGGCCAGCGCCGTCTCGTCCACGCCTTCGAGCTCGAACTCCAGCGTCGCCGGCGTCATAAGATGGTCTTCCTCGCGCCCCAGAACCGTCTCGCAGCCGGAAAACGCGGCGACATCCGCGTCGCCCGTCGCGTCAATGAACGTCTTGGCGGCATAGGCGGACAGGCCGTTTTTATTCGCGACGACGACATGCGTGACGCGGTCGCCGTCCAGGATGGCGTCCGCCACCTGCGTGTCGAACAGCACATCGACGCCGGCCGCCGCCAGTTTGCGGTCCAGATACGCCGCCATCCCGTAGGGGTCGAACGCGACACCGTTCAGAAGACCGCGGTGCCACCCGTACGGCTGGTATTTCGTCGGGTAGTCCTCGTCCAGCGGCAACTGCGAAATGCCGAGTTCGCCCGTTTCCCGCGCAAGGGAGCGGAAAAGTCCCCCGACCACCCACGTGTGGCCGCCGTCGGTGCGGCCTCCGAGCCAGTGCGTGACGAGACCGGAGACTCCGGTCCCGCCCAACTGGGCGGTGCGCTCGACGACGAGTGTCCGCAACCCTTCGCGTGCGGCAGAGAGGGCGGCCGGGACGCCGGAAACTCCGCCTCCGCACACGATGACGTCATACGTGCCACGAACCGGCGGCGGTGTCGGATTCCATCGCGCGGACATCATAGAACGAAGAACAACGTATTGCCGGGCTTTTCACCGGCGGAGACGTTCGAGACCGTGGCGCCGGGCGCGATGCCCGTCAAATCCCAGACGACATAGCCGGTGGACGCCTCCGCCGTGTACGGGAACATGACATTGCAGACCTTGTCATCGTCGCAGACCGACGCGTTCCTTCCGGACTCATTGAGCGCGGCCACGAAATCGGAAAGAGCCGTCTCGCCGAGATCGACGGCAAGACGGACCGGAATCGTCTCTCCGACAGGCAGATCGGTCAGCGTGACATAGCCCTTGGAGACTGGCTCGAAGGAGACTTTTCCGCAGAGCGACTCCGTCGCGGCGAAGGAACCCTTTGACGCCGCGTCGGCCAGCGCGACGCGGAAGGAACTCAGTCCGGTCTCCGTGTCCTGGACGACGCCGGCCGTGTCCCACAGGGCGCTGTCGGGAAGCGTCGCGAACTCGTTGGTGATGCCGACAAAGCCGCTGAGGACATCAAATGTATTCGCGGACGTCACCGCGATGCCGCCCGCGACGCCGGCTTCCAGCGTTCCATTCAAACCGGCGACGCTCGCGGCCCCGGTGCCTTCGACGGGCGAAATGCCGCCATCGTCGATCTCCACGCGGAACTTGGTGCGCATGTACTCGTTCGGCGTGTAGATTGTAAAATCGCCCTTCGTGGACAAGGAGCCTTCCGATCCCACGATTCGCAGCAGCGGATCCAGGACAATCGAGCTCTTCGACGGCCCGGTCGCATTGCCCAAGTCGATGCGGGTGTCGAACGCCGCGCTGCCGCCGCGCAGCACGAACTGTCCTTCGGATGTGCCCGTGCCGGGGTTCTTTCCCATGATCGAGAGCGTCTTGGCCGTGACCGTTCCTCCGTACATGTAGAAATAGCCCTTGCCCTGATTGCCGGCGGCGATGCCGTTCTTCGTGATTGTCAGCGTGCCGCCGTTCATGTAGTAGCGGCCGACTCGGCCGCCGGTGTAGTTGCCCATCGTTATCGAGTTTTTGCTCTTGAACTCGCCGCCGTTCTGAATGAGCGTGCCCTCGGAGTGAATAGCGCTGCCCATCTGCACGCCGCTGGCGGTGGTCAGGTCTCCGCACTCGATGACAAACGTGCCCGACTGGTTCTCCGAAGTGCCGATGTTGATCTTGGAGATGGTCGCCGCCGTGTTCGTGAACGTCACGACCGGCGAATCGGCCCCTGCACCACCGCCGTATGCCCGGACACCGGTTCGAACACGGTTCCGGACTCGTTGGTCCAGGCGTTGGCGTCGTCCCAGTAGCCGGTCTGCCCGCCGGCCCAATAGATGTTTTCCGCCGTGGCCATGCCGCATGACAGCGCCAGTGCCGTGAGAATCGATAGGTTCTTTGTGTTCATGGTGTCTCCTGTTTCGGTGTTGGTTGCGTCAGTTGAGCGTCGGAAAAACGGTGTTGCCGTCTATGACGGCCTTGAGCGTATCGGGCGCGCCGTCGGTGGAAATGGGCGTCGACCACCCATCGGTGATGTTACCCGTGACCACGGCGGCGCAGGGCGTGCGGGGCGCGACGACGACGGCCGCCGCGGGTTCGGCGTTGCGAAGGTCTCGCCTAACACGGTCGTCGACCGCGTAGAGCTGGAAGCGGGCGGGCGTCTTCTCGCGCTCGAGGTCTTCGGGGACGAAGCGCGCCGTGGATTCCTCCTTGCGGAAGACGTTGTCCTTCACGATGGCGTGAGAAACGGTGCCGTTCACCATCACCTGCGGCTTCTCCCCCGGCTGGCGGAGGATGAACTCGTTGCCCATGACGGTGAGACGGCTGAGATTGGCGCCGGTGCGACGCTCCGCCACGGTGTCCTCGCCGACTTTTTCGGCCCCGCTTGTGAACTCGTCCGCCGTGTCCTTCTCGCCCGGCTTCACGAAGACCAGTTCGTCCGACTTGCGAAGAAGACCGTTCACGATCTTGTTGTTGGCGACGCGAACGTCGCGCCCCCCCTCGATGGAAATGCCGGAGGGACGGTCGGAAAGCTCGTTGATGAAAAGGTTGCCGGAAATCTCGACCGATCCCGCGCCGTAGCGGTCCTCGGGATTGGAGGGGCCATGGTGCAGGCGCACGAACTGCCCGAAGTAGATTCCCTCCTCGCGGCCTGCCAGTTCGGGCACGAACTCCTCGTGGCGCACGAGGCAGAGGTTGCCGGTGATCAGCAGTTTCTCGCCCCAGTAGAGCGACATGAACCCGGCGACGGCGCTGTTCACGGAGATGTTGTTGGAGAAGATGACGTTCTCGCCGCCCTCGGTGCCGTAGGCGTAGTCCCACATGAAGCGCGCGATGTTGCCGTCGATGACCGTCTGGCGGCTCTTGTTGCCCCAGCACAGCACCGTGCCGTACTCGGCGTAGTTGTTCTGGACGAAGACATCGTACACGCCGATGGTGTGCGGGACATAGTCCGGATCGCTTTCCCGCGAACCGCGATGCACGGTGTCGGCCGTGCCGAGCGGGACCCGGGGCGCCTTGCGGGAGGGGTCGGGAGAACCGCCGCGCCACACGCACTGGTAGCCGACGTTGCGGCTCCAGTTGTCATGATGGCGCAGACACTGCCCGCCATTCTGGAATGTCGTCATCGACGCGCCGCCGATCTGCCGGTTGCCCCGGACATCGAGATTCTCCGTGTATTCGGTCCAGACCAAGTGCGAGATTCCCGTCGCGTCGCAGTTCTCCACGACGACGTTCACGCAGTTCTCCGCGCGGACCGCGGTGCGGGACTGACGGCGCGCGAGCGGGGCGGACGACGACGCCCGCAGTTTCAGCCCGCCCACGACGAGATTCGTGCAGGAATCGGCGCGGACGAGCACTTCGACCGGCGACGCGTCCTTCTCGGTCGCCTCAGCGCTGAAGTCGAAGTGCAGCCCCTCGATGGCGACGTCGTTTCCGCGCACGCGGAAAAGCGGAAGTTTGACCTCGACCGCCCGTTCCCTGCCGCCGACCCGGCGGATCTCCGTATCGACCATCTTCTCGCGCAGGGGCAGGATGACGGCGCCTGGATCGAACCGGAGGCGCGCCCCCGATCCGATTTCGACCGAACCCAGGCGGTACTTCCCCGCCGGGAAGTCGACGGCCGCGTTGTTCCCGGCCAGCAGCGCCTGAAGCGCCGCGGTGTCGTCGGTCCGCCCGTCTCCCCTAAGCCCGGCTTCCAGCGCCGAGACGGAACAGAAAGAAACCATCGGCAGCATCGTCACAAGGATAAACGCGAAACGTGTTTTCATAGGCCGGGATTCCTAGGGCCGGGAGGAACAAGCGTACTGCACGGCTACAATTTCTTCCATTCTGCCACACGGGCTTCGAGCCAGCGCAGCTTTTCGGCGGAGAAGGCGGAAAGCGGCAAGCGCACCGGACCGCAGTCGACGCCGGAGAAGAGCCCGACCATCGCCTTGCCGCATGTGATGCCGTCGCCGGACTCGACGAGGATGTCGACAAACGCCTGCGCCTTCGCCTGCGCCTCGCGGGCGCGGTCGGTATCTTTCGCATACCACGCGTCGAACACCTCCCGGTAGACCGGCGCGATGTGGTTGTAGGTGCTTCCGACGGCGCCGCGCGCCCCGGCGGCGAGCGCGGAGAGCAGAATCTCGTCGCGGCCGAAGAGGACGTCGTACTTCCCTCCATCGAGAGCCACGGCCTTCTGGTAGTCCATGATGTTCTCGAAGGTGAACTTGATGCCGGCGAGAGTCGGAATCTTCGGCGCGGCGAGCTTGAGGAACTCGGTGACAGAGACGTTGACGCCGCTCATGGACGGCATGTTGTAGAAGTAGAAAGGCGTGCGCGGCGCGGCGGCCGCGACGGCGGCGGAGAAGTCGACGAGCGCGGGAAGCGACGGCTTGAAGAACGACGGCGCGATGATCGCGATGGCATCGGCCCCGATCTTCTCCGCGTGGGCCGCGAGGGCGCGGGCGTCCGGCAGCGCGTTGTGGCCGACATGCACGAACATGCGAAGATCCCCCTTCGCGGCCATCCAGGCCTCCGCGAGAGCAACGCGCTCCGCAAGGGAGAGCGACATGCTTTCTCCCGTCGTCCCGTTCACGAAGATGCCGGAGACGCCCTGCGAACGAAGCCACTGAGCATAGGCGGGAATCTTCTCCAACACAATCTCGCACCGGGCTCCCATGGGGGTGAAGGTGGCGGCAACGAGGCCTTCCGTTTTCTGAATGTCCATCATCTTTGAAAAGTGCTTTCCATGCCACTCGCGGAACCGTTCCGCCACATAGGGGCCGCTTTGATATATCAGATTGTTTCATAAAATCACCGCTCTGTCAAGGGTTGATTTCCCCGGTTCATTTCGTCATAATGAGCGGATAAGTATCCAAAGAGGATGCGCAGAATTTTCTTGAAAATATGCCAGAATCACTTAGGAAAACCGCCTACAACGCCCTTTGCGACAAGATTGTTTCCGGCGACATCAAGCCCGGGGACAGGCTCAACCGCCGCACCGTGGCGAAAGAACTCGGCATGAGCGTCGCGCCGGTGCTGGAGGCCATGGTGCTGCTGACACAGGAGGGGCTGTTGGAGACAAAACCCCGGAGCGGCACCCTCGTGCGCATTCCGACGCATGACGAAGTGCTTGGACGGTTCCTCGTACGAGAAGCCTTGGAATGCCAGGCAGGACGTCTGGTCTATGGGAAACCGGTGCGCAGGGCGTTCGGCCGACTGCTTCCGCTGGCGCTTGCCGTAGACGAGGTCGAGGACAACACCCCGGCGCGCTGGAAGGCTGAAATCGCTTTTCACACGGCCCTGGCGGATATCGCCGGATCCAAAATCTTCTCAGAGACCTTCCGCCGCACCGTCCGCGCGAACCTTTTCTTCGAGCTCAAGGTAACGGACCGGGTTTCACGCAAAAAGAAATTTCTCAGCCATGTCGCGCTGCTGGAAAAACTCCGGGACGCGAAAACGCCAGACGAGGCCGAAGCCGTTGTCCGTCACGATTTGCGCGACGGGAAAGAAGCGCTGTTCGCTCCCTCCGGCGGCTGACACGCGGCCGAGGAAATTCCATCCGGTTCCATAGGCTGCCTGGCTGTCAGCGACGGCAGGGCGAGCAGTCCGCCCCAGTGGTAGAACTTGTCGCTGTCGGCGACGCCGCAGCCGTCTCCCGTGTCGCCGCTGTAGTTCTCGTGGACGTGGCCGTGCTCGCGCCATTCCTTGAGAAGAAGCCGCTCGGATTTCTCCGCCAGCGCGCGGTACGCCTCCGCCGTCTCCGGACGCCTCCGGAGCGCCAGCGCGACGAGGTAGTTCATCGGCGCCCAGATGCGGCCGCGCCAATACCTCTGGTCGGGATACGCCGGGTCGTTGCGCGCAATGGACGGCAGCACCCACTCGCCCCAGAATTCCCCGGGGTTGAGCAGATGCTCCCGGAGCATCCTCTCCACCCGCTCCGGCGCCACGCGCGTGCTGTAGAGCGCGTAGAAGTTCGTCGGCGAGAAGCGGCGCGAGAATTCTCCCGTGTCCGTGCGGCGGTTGCAGTAGAGGCCGGCGGACTCGTCCCAGAGCGTTTCCAGCGCCGCCTCGGCCTCGCGCTGCCGCCCGCGCATCCGCGCCGCTTCGTCGGGACGCCCCGCGATGTCCGCGAGCTCGGCCAGCGATTCGCAGTCCAGGAGGTGCAGCGCCGTCAGCCCGACATCGGCGAGCCGCAGGCAGTGCGTCTCCGGATTGTACGGGATGTCGTCGTACATCGGCGAGTTGTCGAGGCCGGACTCCAGCGCCGCGCCGAGCCGCGACCCCGTGTCGCCGCCCCCGGGCCAGGGCTGCTCGTCTGTCGGCAAAAACGGATTGGAGCCCCACGAGAGCGTGCCGTCCGGATTGCGGCGGTTCTCGTGAAACCAGTCGTTCCAGCCAAGGAGGTCGTCGAGGACAAGTTTCACGAGCCACGCCTCGCGGTGGCACCGGTAGAGTTCCAGCACCATGGCCGCCCCGACGGGCGGCTGCGAGCGGTCGCGGGTCGACTTGCCGCGTCCGGAGCCGTAGTTCGGGACAAATCCCTCGGGCAGCCTCTCGCGAGTGATTTCGACAGCGTTGGCATAGGCCAGCGCGGGGTTGCCGACGGAGGCCATCGCGGCGGCGAAGTACGTGTCCCAGCAGAAGAGGACGTAGCCGCCGTAGCCGATGTTCCAAAGGCGGCTGACCGTCGAGACGACGCGGCCCTTGCGCGGTTCGTAGATGGTGTCCCAGGCAAGGCAGGTGCGCATCGCGCGGTATGCCTCCGCATGCGCGCCGAAGCGGGCGTCCCCGCGCTGGAGGCGTTCGCGCGCGGCGAGGAGGATGCCCTCCACCTCCGCGGGCGTCCGGGAACGGCCGGTGGAGACGACGACGGGCGTCGCGAGCGACACCGCGAGATACGGTGTCACCGTGTCGACCTGGGCGTCGTCCATCGGCACGCCCGCGGCATAGACCGCGACGGTGCGCGCAGGTGTCTCGTAGACGAGGCGGGCGCCCGTCCCCAGCCCCTCTTCTCTGCGTAGGGTGCCGGGGCGGTTCCACAGCAATCCGGAGGCGACGACGAGTGTCGCGGGCTTCGGCTGCATCGCGCGGGGCGTGACGCGCACGACGAGGTCGTCCCCCTCCGTGGCGCTCTGGACGGAGAACTCCATCCCGCGCCAGCGGAGCGTCAGCTCGGTGTAGCTTCCGTCGTAGGAGCGGAGGCCGGGATGGATGACTTCGTCCTCCTTCCCGAAGCGCCCGACAAGCGCCTCGCGGAGAAACTGTCCGGCACCGTACTCCTTGATGCCGAAATTAACGGCGATGCCCTCGGGAAGGAGGACATGGGAGAGGACGCTCCGGGTGTTCCAGGTGTTCCAGCCGCGCGCCAGGGAGTCCTGGAGAACTCGATAGGTTTCAGAGGGAGAAGTGGACATGGTCTATTCGTGCCCCATGTTGTCCATCTCGGTCTTCTCGAGGATTCCGGAGAATACGTTGGCGGGGATTTCCAGGAAGCGCCAGTCGGCCGCGACGCGGTAGAGGCCGTCTGCATCGGGCCGGGCGGGGAAGACGAGGTAGTTGTGGGAGTCGGCCCACATGTTGCAGGTGTTGTTGTTGATCGCGTAGGGTCCCTTCTTCAGGTGCGCGAGAGCGATGGCGCGGCCGTCGGCGTCGGGCCCCATGGCGACGAAGCCGCCCTCCATGACGTCGGTGCGCTTGAAGCGGCTGCGGTCGACGGCGTCGGGGTTGTTGTAGAAGCCGACGAAGGCCCCGTCCTTGCGCTGGAAGACCGTGCGCTCGTGCGTCCAGGACGCGGGCCAGCGCGGGTTGTTGTGGCGCTTGGTCCAGCCGGTCACGCGGACCTGCCAGTTGAAGAACTCGACGCGGTCGGGCTCCTCGACTTCGGCGCCGTCGCGCTTGACCTTGCGCATCGGCGGCTTGTCGGTGTCGAACTCCGTATGGCAGTCCCAGACGTAGCCGACCACCGGGTCGATGCGGAGGGTCATCTCGTAGCGGCAGGACCCCTTGCGGTCGGGCCAGGTCTGGACGGTCTTGAGCGTCAGCGTCTCGCCGCCTTCGGAAAACGAGTACTCGACCCTGCCGGTCGGGCGCATGTCGCCCACCCACGCCGTGGTGAGGATGCGGGTGCCGAGGAGCGTGCCCCAGGAGTAGTACGGCTGGAACGGCGGGGTGTCCACTCCCTTGCCGGGCTCGAACGTGATCATGTCGAGCTGCGCCATGCCCTCGTGGAGCGTGGCGATGTATTTGCCGCCGTCCTTGATGCACCAGAACTCCTGCGACTTGCCGTCGTTCGCGAAGGGGAAGGTCTCCTTCGCGACGGTGAACAATGCCTCGCGCGCGGCATACGGATGATTCGACAAGAGGGCCAGGCGGTCAGAAAGCGTGTCCGCGCGAAGCGGAAGGGCCAGCGTCCCGGCGAGTGCGACAAGGGAAAGGGCATGTTTGGTATTCATGCCATAAGTCTACCACGTCCGAAGCCCTTGCGGAATCCGCGATTTGCGTCTATTATTGGTCGATATGCGACATATTGCCTTCTTCGGAGTCCAGCTTCACGGATGCCTCACCCTCATGGCTGCATGCACGGCACGCGCCTCTTCGGTACGGCATCCTGACTGGCCGAACCGTCGGCGGTCTGGACGGTGCAACGCGGAATCGTATTGCGCATTTGACAGAAAACATGCGTTATGAAACAATGAGCGCAACAGTTTCGCCACATAAAGGACGACGTTATCCCCATGACTCATATCGACCTTTCCTCCCTGCATCTCGACCTTGACCGCATCGCCTTGGCCAAGGAGCGGCAATGCCGCTTCTGGCGCGGCGAGAAGAACGACATCCCGCCCCTTCTTCTCACGGGCTGTCCGCTGACGCCCGAACAGGAGAAGGCGTTTCCGAACGCCAACTACGAAGAACAGTGGAACGACCCGCGCCGGATGCTCTGCAACGAGTTGCGCGGCGCCGCGGCCACCGCCAACGCGCGCTCCGACGCCGTCCCGTCCGTACGCGCCAACTACGGCACCGCCATCACGCTCGCCGCCTTCGGCCTCGAGCAGACCGTCTATCCGGACAAGATGCCGTGGCTCCTCCGCCACCTCTCGCTGGAGGAGGCGTCGCGGTTCACGGAGGACGACATCGCGCCGAAGGGCAGTCTCGACCGCGCGCTCGACACGGTGCGCGAGTTTAAGGACGCGTTGCGAGACGTCGTGCCTATCTACGTCTATGACACACAGGGACCGCTCGGCCTCGTGCACGGGATGCTCGGCGAAGAACTCTTCTACGCGATGGCCGACGAGCCGGAGGGCGTCCACCGGCTCTGCGGACTCTGCACGGAGCTCGCCATCCGCGCGACGCGCTGGCACAAGGAGATCACGGGCGAGGGCGAGCGCGAGTTCCACCACTCGAACGCGCTCGTCTCCGACACGGTCGGCATCCGCGTCTGCGACGACGTCTCGTGCGTCATCGGCGGCGAGATGTCCGCCGAGTTCTCCATGCCCTACGCGGCGCGTCTCGCGCGCACGTTCGGCGGCGCCTTCTACCACTACTGCGGCAAGAACGAGGCGCTCACGGCGAACGCCCTCGCGCTCCCCGAACTGCGCGCGCTCAACTTCGGCCCCATCCACGGGCACGAGTTCGACCACGATTCCGACGCGGAGTTCGAGAGATTCGCCGCCGCCGGCGGACGCTACTACGGCGGCCTGCCCCGCAAGCCCGGCGAGAGCCCCAAGGACCACCTCCCCCGCCTGCCCCGCTGGGCGCGTCCGGGCCTCCTGCTCCCGCAGGTCGGCCTCGGCACCCTGACCGAGGACGGCAAACGCCCCGACCCGGCCGCCGTCTACGATTTCTGGGCCTCGCTATAGATCGACACGGCATGAGCGCAATGCATACCATGGACCTCTTCACCCTTCGCAACCTCCGGTCCCGCGCCGCGAGCGCGGAAAATCCCGACGCCCTTCCCGGCGCCGGCGGCACCGCCAACGACGGCCACAAGGGCGCGCCCTGCATCTGGCCGCTCTCCGCCGGCAAAACATACACGCTCCTGGATGTAGACGGCCCCGGCCGCGTCCGCCACATCTGGATGACGTTCCCGCCGGGCCGCCCGACGCATCTGCGCAACCTCATTCTGCGCATGTACTGGGACGGCGCCGAGTTCCCGAGCGTCGAGGCACCGGTGGGCGACTTCTTCGGCGTCGCGCACGGCCGCCAGCGCCCGTTCACGAGCGACTATGTGGCCATGCAGTCCGGCAAGGGCCTCAACTGCTGGATTCCGATGCCGTTCGCCCGCCACGCCCGCATCACCGTCGAAAACGACAGCGGCGAGGACGTCCGCCTCTTCTTCTATCAGGTCGACTTCACGCTCGGCGACGAGTTCACGCCCGACACCGGATACTTCCACGCGCGATTCCGGCGCGAGAACCCGTGCCCGATCGGGACGGACTACGAACTCCTCTCCACGGCGGGACGCGGCGTGTACCTCGGCACAGTGCTCGGCGTCCGCTCGCTCTTCACCGAGGCATGGTGGGGCGAGGGAGAGATGAAGTTCTACGTCGATTCCGACACGACCCACCCGACGATCTGCGGCACAGGGACGGAGGACTATATGGGCTCGGCCTGGGGTCTCGTCGAGGTCTCCACGCCGCAGCAGGGCGCCCCGCTCGTCGACAAGGAGGCCGCGCTCTTCTCGCTCTACCGCTTCCACGGCAGGGACCCCATCTACTTCCAGGACCGCCTTCGCGTGACCATCCAGCAGATCGGCTACGGCGAGACGGCCAAGGCGAAGGCGTTCTACGGCGACGACTTCCGCCACTGGGACGTCGCGGGCGATGTCCCGGGCAACCCCACGAGCTACTTCCCGCGCCGCGACGACTACTCCAGCGTCGCGTACTGGTACCAGACCCCGGCCGTCCCGGCGTCGGCGGAGCCCTTCCCCGACCGCGCGCTCCGCTCGGCCGACATCGGCGGCGACCAGGCCGCCCCGAAGCGCGACGACCAATAGTCCTCCCATCCCCGTCATGCACGGCATCCGCGACTACGGTGCCACGCCGACCCGCGCCTTGATCCGGGCGCGCGCCTGGACCTCGACAATTGGCGCGACCACCTCTGGCGCTGTCTGGCGGACCCGGACTACAGGAAGCGCGGCGGCGAGGTCCTCGCCGCGTATGAGCGGGCGACCTTCTCCGACGCGCGCGCCAGGGCGGCCGCGCGCATCCCGCAGTAGGAATCGCCGCGCGCAAGTGCTATAATGGCTCCCGAAGAAAGGACGATGAAATGTTGATAGCCTTTGCGCAGAGACCGAACAGGGAAGTCGCGCGGCTGACGCGAGAACAGGCGCTCGTGTGCGACCAGGACACGGCGAGCTTCTCCATCGGCCCGGAGGAGCGGTTCACGCGCGCCGCCTCCCGCCGCCGCGAACTGGAGGAGTGGCTGCGCCGCCTCTCCGCTGGCGATGCGACGCAACACGAATGGGAGAACTGGATGACAAAACAGCCCTGGACACACTACACCCGTGAAAACGGAATGGAGGGCCTGAGGCCATGACAAGGAAGGAAGCCTGGGAGGAAGCCGACGAACTGCTCATCCGCCAGTACATGTGGCGGCTCCCGCTTGCGATGACGCCGTACCAGCGTGAGGTCCGCCTGCGCTACTTCGCGCTCGACAGATTCGTCCGTAACGGAGGCCAGATGCCGGTGGAGCGCTCGGAGTGGCGCTGCCCTCCCCGCGACGTGGAGGAGACGGTGGAGCTGTTCTATTTCAACTCATACCCCCATCGTCCGGGTCTCGAGAACCTCTGGAAGGTCCGCATGGCCGAGGCGGGAGGGAAGCTGCCTCCCCTTCCGGAGTATACGGACGATCTGGTGGAAAGGTGGGGGCCGTAGCCATGGCGAACGGGGCATGCGCCATCGTCGGCGCGGACGAGATCGTCCGGTGCCCCTGCTCCAGCCGCCACCGCGGCGGACGCGGAGCTCGCCCGAGGCGGGACCTGTCGGATCGGTGACGGAACCGGACAAGTGGGCTCCGTACCAGTCCTGACACAACTTCCACACGTTGCCGAGCATGTCGTACAACCCCAGTCCGTTCGGCGTCTTCGTGCCGACGGGATGTGGCTTGCAATGATTCGACACCACGCTGTCGCCGTTCCTCTCCGCTCCCGCCAGAGAACGGCCGCCGCTATTCTCGTAGAACCACGCGACTTCGCCGAGCGAGTCGCTTCCGCTGTAGACCGTCCCGTCCGATTCCTTCCCGCCCCGTGCCGCGCCCCCCCCTTGACGCCAATCACCCGATCCGGCCAGTCGACGTCGTCCATCAGATACCGATGAAAGGTTGACGTTTCTTCCCGAATCTGACGATTGGAAGTCTCCGTCTATTCATCAACATCTTCAGCTGTTATTTTAGAACTCATTTCGCAACTCAAGTTTCTCTTTTTCATCAAAAAAAAGCAACTCAAGTTGCGGAAATTATGTTCCAGACTCGCCGATGCCGTCTATGTGGCATCCCGCACGTCTACTTTCGTTTCACGACAACGGCTCCGCGGTCCGGCACGACGTCGACCAGCGCGAAGCGGGCACCGTCGTGCTCGATGACGCGGCAGGGCGCCTCGGCGTCCCCCTGACGGGCGGACGCGCTCTTCCAGTCGTCCGGCAGACGCACCTTCACGGTGAGAGGAGTGTCGAAGAGCGCGTCGTCCATGCGGTCGACGAGAGAAAGCTCAATGCCTTCGGCCGCCACTGAGACGGTCTTGAGCTCGGCCGTGTCGCGCTCCTGCCCGTATTTGGCGACGGTGTCGAACGTGCCGAACCAGAACCGGTCCCCGTTCTTTCCGAGATACTCCAGCTGCCTGGCCATCTTCTCCGCGGATTCGGCCTGCGCGTCGGGGGTCTTGCCCCAGTGGACGAGATGCGAGAGCGGAATGATCCATCCGCGGAGATAGCGGCGGTCCGCCTTGTTGAGCCAGGCGGGACCGGCGTCCGTGTGGCCGGTGAGAAGCACGTCGGCGCATCCCTGTCCGAACCCGCCGATGTCGGTGTTGAGGTAGTTCACGCCGTTCGCGGTGGAGGGCGCGCCGCCGACGCCGCGGCAGGCGATGGCGTAGTCCTTCGCGATGTCGGCATGGGCGTCGCCGCTCGGGTAGGCGATGCAGCAGGCGACGTTGTTCGTGACATGGGCGTTGATGTCGTCCAGGGAGTCCTTGTACATGGCGCGGAGCTGCTCCTCGGTGAGGGGCGTCTCGTTTTTCTTGCCATGCTTGTGGTTCGTCGTGTGGCTCTGGATGGAGTGGCCCGCGTCGGCCAGACGTTGCCAACCGGCCCACGTCCCGTTGAAGCCATTGGGACCGTCGACGCGGTCGGTGATGACGAACCACGTGAGCTTGAAGCCGTGCTTCTCGGCCTGTTCGAGCCACCAGTCATGATCCGGCGCGCAGTTGTCGTCGATGGTGATCGAGCAGGCGGCGAACTTGTCGTCTTTCCAGAGGCAGATGTCGGCGTCGCCGGGCTTCTCGGGCCAGACGAAATCGGTCAGGGCGGCGAAGCGGCCACCCTTCGGCGCGGGCGGAAGGTTGCGCAGGGCGCGGTTTTCCTCCCCTTGGGCGAGGGCCAGAACAGGAAGGACGAGAAGAAGGGGCATACATGTTTTCATGCGCACAAGCATAGCATGTTTCCGCAGTTTCATCTACGGGTGCCGAAGAGGACCGACACGAACCTCACGAAGTTCGCGACAGACCTCAGCGAATGCCGCGCGGAAAAACAGAGTCGCCCCGCGCTTGCGGGACGCCCTTTTCTCATCGCACTTTCATTCCTCGCCCACTGTCGTACCGTCAACACTGTCACATTCGCAACACTCCCCAAACTCCGACGGGAATAGGGTGGCCGCTCCGCTGCACCCGCGTAAAAACTCCGATTCTTCCGATGCCTTCGCTCATGCTCGGCCAAAGAAACCTGAGGTGTTGCCGCACAGCTTTGCGGACCTCTCGCATTTTGGCGTTCCACACACGAAATGCACGAAACCATCCCGCGTAATTTGATGTAAACAAGAAAACAGAATTTCGTGCAACCCTGTTGGCACGGCGGGGAAGTGGCACGATAAACGACACGAAGCCTATCGCGTACAATACGAAAACACAGGAACTTCAGGGGCATCAGGGGATTGAAAACAATCCAGAAATCAAGCGAGAGGGAATTTTCCTGGAGGGTCAAACCTCGTTGCGGACTGTGGCAAGAACACTTCAAAGGCTAGTGGGAGCTGGGAAAATCGAGTATCGCGGTTCCATGCGAACAGGCGGTTGGTATGTTCGGACATAGTTTTTTCTCGGCTCTTCGGGCATAAGCGTGGGTGGAAAGTTGCCGCATAAGTTCGTTTGATCCTTATTTTACGGGCGTCTTCTTGCCTCGCCCGGGCCATGGAATCTCTATCGACGAACAGAACAGCATGATCAGCCCGATCATCGTGTC
>JAZUKQ010000295.1:0-12147 GCA_045643325.1 Kiritimatiellia bacterium
ACGCCGCGGGCGCCGTCGGAGAGCGCCGCGCGGACGCCGCGCGCGACGGCGTCGGCGACGGGCTCGAGGGAGGTCGCGGGAAGATAGCGGGTCTCGACGGGATATTCGCGGCCCTCGGCGGAGAGAATCTCGACGGGCGGGTCGAGGAGGCGGGCGAGCGCGGGCGCGTCGATGGTGGCGGAGAGGAAGCCCAGGCGGAGGTCGGGGCGGACCTCTTCGCGGACGTCGCGGCAGAGGGCGAGCGCGATGTCGGCGTGGACGCTGCGCTCGTGAAACTCGTCGAAGAGGACGAGGCCGACGTCGGAGAGGAGCGGGTCGGAGACGACGCGGCGGGTGAGCATGCCCTCGGTGAGGACGAGGACGCGGGTGCGGGCGGACTCCCTGCGCTCGAGGCTGATGTGGTAGCCCACGGTCTCGCCGACCTCCTCGCCGAGCAGTTCGGCCATGCGCCACGCGGCGGCGCGCGCGGCCATGCGGCGCGGTTCGAGGAGGACGATCTTCCGGTCTCCGAGGAGGTCGCCGAGCCCTTGGAGCAGGGCGGGCGGGACGAGGCTCGTCTTGCCGGAGCCGGGGGCGGAGGTGAGGATGCAGTCCTTTCCGGCGCGGAAGCACGCGACCACGTCCGGGAGGACGCGTCCGACGGGGAGTTCTTGGATGGCGGCGGAGAGGAGGGACATGGGATGCGGGGCCGGGCGGACTAGGAGCGGGGAAGCGCGTCCAGCGCCTTGCGCATCACATAGTCGTCCATGACGAAGCCGTTGCCGATGTCGTTGCGGACGGAGTCGGCGCGGACGAAGCCGTTGCGCTCGTAGGCGCGGAGGGCGCGGTCGTTGTATTTGTTGACGTTGAGGCGGAGCGAGCGGTAGCCGAGCGCGGCGCACCGTTCGGCGGCGTGGCGGAGCATGAGGGAGCCGATCCCTTTCCCGTGGAACTCCCCGAGGAGGTAGAGTTTGTGGAGTTTCGCCTCTCCGGGAACGTCGTGCGAGTCCGAGAAGGAGATGAATCCGGCGGGGCTTCCGTCGACGTAAAGCGCCTCGAAGCGGGTCCCCTCGGCGAGTTCGCGCTCCATGACGGCGGGGGCGTACATCATGTCCATCATATACGCGATCTGCTCCGGCGCGAGAATGGGGGCGTAGGTCTTCGGCCAGATGTCGTCGGCGATGTCCCGGACGGTTTGGAGGGACTCCGGGGTGGTGAGTTCTCGGAATTCGGTGGTCATGGTATGAAAAAACCCTCCGTTTCGCGAGGAAAGGAGGGTTTGAAGAGGATGGTGGGAGATACTGGACTCGGACCAGTGGCCTTTTGCATGTCAAGCAAACGCTCTAACCAACTGAGCTAATCCCCCGTGAAGGATGGGCGTAGTGTACGCTTTCCCGGGCCTGGAGTCAACCCCCTATTTTCGTTTTTTCTATTTTCTTCGGCGGAATGTCCCGGAGCGTGAAAATATCGCGGGCGGCGGCGTCGCGGAGCGCGGGGCGCGTCCGGGAGCGGGCGGGCCTACGGATTGGAGCGCTTCTTCCGGTTGGTGGGAGCGGGGGTGTCGATGATACGGGGACGCCCGCGTCCGCGTTTGGGAGGAATCGGATGCGTCGCGAGCCAGGCCTCGAGGCTGTCCTCGAAGATTCCGGTATACCGGCCGGCCGTCATCATCTTGACGGCCCGCGTCGCGGTGATGTTCATATAGACCCACGCTTTCGGCTTTTTGATTCGCTTGGCGACCGCGTCGATGGAAAGGATGCGGACTCCGTTCACCTCGGCGGGAAGCTCCTTGGCAATTGATTTCCGGGGGGGCTTGGGTTCCTTTTCTTGATTGTTGGAAACAGGCATGATTGAATTCCTGGATTAAATGACGATGGCGCGTTCGAAGGTCCGCCAACATTCCAAACCGTTGGCGGCGTCGAAAGATAAATTCGCATTATATCATCTCAAAACTTGCCGAAGCCGTCAAGAAAGCGGTTCCTCTGGACCTTTCCATTTTTCACAGCGGCGAAAGGGGGCGCGGGGCGATGGCTCGGAGTTTGCTCCGGCCCCCTGGAGGCACCTGCTTTCGGGCGAGCCCGGCCCCCTCCGCGAGGGGGCTGCCGCTTGCGGCTGGGGGAGTACACCGTGCGCTGTAAAGGTACGGCGCGGCGACTCGGGCGAAGGAAATAGGCTGCACCGCTGCAAGGGGTGCGCGAGTGCGCGAGAAGGCTTGGCCGCCGCACGGTGTACACCCCCCGGCGGCGTGCCGCCACCCCCCGCGCGGCGGGGGCGGGCTCCGCCCGACCGATGAGAGCGAGACACCCTCCGGCGCTTCGCGCCACCTCCCTCAAGGGAGGCGCCTGCGGCGGGCTGCGGTCGCGAAGAGGCGCGCCTCCGCTTCTCAAAACGGGTTTCCATTTCCGGGCGTTTTTGCTATCATCCGCGCAGAAGGAGGCCGCACAATGTCCAAAAAGATTCTCGTCATCTCCACCACGCCGCGCCGGAACGGCAATTCGTACCTCCTCGCCCAAGCGTTCGCCGAGGGCGCGCGCGAGGCCGGCCACAAGGTCGACTTTCTCGACCTTCGCGAGAAATCGGTCGGATACTGCAACGGATGCCAGACCTGCGGGAAGACGCATCGCTGCGTCCTGAAGGACGACATGGCGGGCATTCTCCGGAAGATGGCCGCGGCCGACGCCGTCGCGTTCGCCACCCCGGTCTACTTTTATGAGATGTGCGGACAGATGAAGACACTGCTCGACCGGACGGTTCCGCTGTACGGCGCGAAATACGCTTTCCGCGACATCTATCTCCTTGCGACCAGTCAGGACACCAGTCCACGCGCCATGGACGCCGTCCAGAAGGGGCTGAAGGGCTGGATCGCCTGTTTCGACGGAGCGCGTCTCGCCGGTGTGGTCCGGGGCACGGGAGCCGACGGTGCCGGCGACATCGCGGGGAAGCCCGCCGTCGCGCGGGCGCGCCGTCTGGGGCGCGGGGCGTAGGGCGCGGGAAGGGCGGCGATGAAGCTCTATCCGTATTGGGTTTCCGACACGCGCGCCGTCGGTGGCGTCTCCGTCTCGCTCCGCGCCGGGTCCGACCGTTCCGAGGCCGACGCCCGCGACCGGTTGGAGCGTGGCTTTCAACTCGTCCGTGATTTCCGCGACCTCCCCGCGCCGGCCCCGGAGGATGTCCGGGAGTTCCGGGAGTCTCTCCGCGTCTGGGCGGGGGCGGAGGACGACGGAGCGTATCAACGGCCGATCTGCGAGGAGATCCTCCGGACGCTGGACTCCGCCAACATCGTCACGCGGAACGGGTACGGCGCCGAGGTTCTCAACAGCGAGGACACCTGCTTCATCGACGTGGATTCCGTCCCATGGCGTTTCACGGAAATCCTCGTCTCGATTTTCTCCTTTCCGTCGCCCGGGACGCGCTGCCTCGCCCGAGTCCGGAGGCTCGCGGCCCGTCCCGAGAACCGGGACCTCGGCTTCCGCGTCTACGAGACGGCGGCGGGATGTCGCGTCATCGCCGACGGCCCCGGCCTTGAACCGGGTTCCGGCCGCGTCCACGCGTTGTTCGCGGAGCTCGGCGCGGATTCCCGGTATGCCCGCCTGTGTGACATCCAGCGGTGCTTCCGGGCGCGTCTGACGCCCAAACCGTACCGACTCCCGCGGAGTTTCAACGTTCTTCCGAAGGACATCCGCTTCCCTTACGAGGATGAGACGTCGCGCCGCGAGGCCGCCCGGTGGGCCGAGGAATACAAGGAACGCTCGAAGCCCTACGCCGTCTGCCGTTTCGTGGGGGAGGCCGGCCGCCCGGTGCGCTCTTCCGTCGTCGAATTTCATGACGAGACGACCGGGGCGGAATCCGGGCGCCCGCTCCGCTGACGGGCGCGCCTCGTCTCGTTTTCCCGTCCGCCCGTGTCGTCGCCGCCATTCCCTGCCATTGCCCTCGCGTGAAAGCCGTTTTTTTTGAAATAGAACAAAAATCCTATATTGACATATTTTCTTCAAAAGCCAAAAAAATCAAGAAAAAAGAGGAATTTTCTTTTTGAATTTGTACGGCGGGAAACCGATTCGCCGTTTCAGCCGACCGTCCTCCACGGGAGCGTGCGCGGTTCGGCGAAGAGCGCCTCTGAAAATGCGGAGTCCCGGCGCGCCGTAAGTTCCGGGGGCTCGGGGACGACCCCGGTTCCGTGATGGGCGGGAGGACAAAGCCTGTTTTTCGCCCCGGGCCCGCTTGGTGTCCTTTATTCTGACGCGATGCGGACGCAATGCGCGTTTCATTTATCGCTTGACGAAGTTATTCGTGCATGATAATCTTGCTTAACTTGTTGAGGAACCTCATGTTTGTGTCAAGGAGCGCACGATGAAGAATTTGTTTTTTGCGGCAGTCCTCGGTTTGCCCGTTCTCGCGTCCGTCGCCGATGAGTATCAATGGACCGGTGCCGTCGGCAGCGATTTTGAAAACCCCGGAAACTGGCTTGTGAAGTCCGGCGATGTCTGGATCGCGACGGCGACGCCTCCCCGCAACGGGTACGGCCTCGACGATATCGTGTTCGACGGCGAACCCGGCTCCAACATGCCCGTGCTGGGCTCGGACTACACCGTGCGGCGCGTGTTCTTCCGCAGCGGCGGATGGACGCTGGACACGGGGGACTACACGTTGGAAGTCTCCCACGGCTACGGCGGAACGCGCCCCGTGACGGGTCTCGGTACGCTCTATGACGAGTTCGGCATCGAGGACTCCAGCGGAAGCGGCGTCCAGAACACCATCTACGGCACCATCAAGACCGTTCCCGGCCTGAAGATGAAGGTGGACGAAGGCGGCATTCTCCGCGTGGACGCCGTCCTCACGACGAGCCGCGGCAGCTACGGAAGCGCCCAGCAGCAGTTCGGCTTCTTCGGGGAGGGGACGCTCATCCTCGGCGGCGATGTCACGAACTTCGTCAACGGCGATGGAAGCTTTCAGCGCTTCATCATGGAGGGCGGCACATTGCGGCTCGCCAAGACGTCCGGTTTCGCCGTCAGCCATCCCGTCCTTTCGTCCGGCCTCGTCATCATGGACGCGGACAACCAGATTCCGGGCACCTACGGAAAATCCAACGGCGGTCCATGGTATCTCAGCGGAAATACGGTGGTGGACATCAACCATACGACCCAGAAGTTCCGCACCCTCGCCCTTGGCGCCAAGCCGGGATCCAAAGGCACGGGCGTCGCGTGGACGGGAAGCGTCCTCCACACGGAGAACCTCCATTTCGGCGACGGAGCCAACATGGACGTCGAACTCATCGTGCATCCGACGGTGGCCGCGCCCGTCCATCTGGACGGCGGCCTCAAGGACGCCTGCGGACGGTGGTCCGGCAAGACCAACTTCCGCGTCTCCGACATACCCGGCGAGCCCGTCGAACTCATCCTCGACGGTCCCTTCGCCGACGGCCGCACCGGCGGCAACGACGGCCATAACATCTACTTCGAGGGCAACTCGACGCACTACGACGAGACGGACACCGACGAGACGACCTACGGCGCCATCGCCCTCAACGCGAATACGACCGCGAAAAGCCAGTATTTCTCCACCTACGTCCGCACCACGCTTTTCGTGAACGGCGACGCCGCGACCGGAACATCTCTTCCCGTCGGCGGCGTTCTCAACGTAGAGGCCCCCCACGGCGCGCTGCGCGGCCATGGCCGCGTCATGATGAGCACCGCGAACAAGCAGTCCAACCGCACCATCGACATCTACGGGACGCTGGCCCCGGGCTCCGTCGAGCAGCCCGCCGGGACGCTGACGCTCGACCGCAGCGACACGAACTACACCATCGCCACCATCCTGCACACGAACTCCGTGTTCCAGATCATGGTCGCCCCGGACGGCTCCTGCCCGCAGGTCGTGCAGGCCGTCGGCACCTTCCAGATCGACGGCCCCGTCGCCGCCGTCATGGAAGAGGACGTCGAGGTCTCCCCCGCCGCGCCCGGCGCCACGCTTCTCATCTCCGGCGATGTTCCGCCCGCCGAGGGCGTCACCCACCGCCTCCTCACCTCGAACGGGACGCTGGCCGGCACCTTCGACAACGTCGTCGTGGACTTCCCGGACGCCAACGGCTACAACATCCAGGTGCGCTACGGGACGAACACCATCGACCTGCGCGTCTCGAAAATCGGGACGATCTTCCTCACCAAATAGACGCGATCAAACCAATCCACCCATGAAACGAATTCTCCCCGCGCTTTTGCTCTCCTCCGCGACCCTCTTCGCCGAGCCGGCGGCTCCCGTCGAACGCCCCAAACTCTCCTGGGCGCCGCCGAAACTGGAAAATCCCGTCACCATCGACCTCGCCAAGGAAACGAAGTGGCGCAACTTCAAACTCAAGCAGGACCGGGACTACATCCTCCAGATGCCGAAGGACCGCCCCTGGATCGGCGAACTCAACATCTACGGCGGGCACAACGTCGTCCTCATCGGCGGCGAGGTCCACATCCCCTCCCCGGAGGAGGACCCGTCGTTCGGCAAGGGCGAGGACGGAAAGCAGAAGCGCTCCCGCCGCGCCGTGTACCTCCAGGGAACCACGGGCACCGTCCACATCGAGGGGCTCCTCATCTCCGGCAAGGGCCTGCACGAGGGCTTCAACGTCGCCGAGCGCGAGCCGGGCTGCGTCGTCCAGCTCCAGAACATCCGTTGCGAGACGCTCCACGGCTCGTTCTCGGCCAACCACGCCGACGTCGTCCAGTCCTGGGCCGGACCGGCGGAGCTGCGCATCGACCGACTGACCGGCTTCACGACCTATCAGGGCTTCTTCCTCCTCCCGAACCAGCACTTCGCGCTGGACAAGGGCGGCTTCCTCCCGACCAAGTGGGACTTCCGCCACATCAATCTCATCGGGACGGATTCCTCGGCCTACCTGCTCTGGTGTCCGGACAATCACGGCTATCCGATCGAAATCGAGGACGTCTGGGTGAAGCCCGCCACCAAGAAGGCCGGCGACCGCGACGCGTTCCTCTGGCCGAAGCCCAAGGCCAAGGGCGACACGACCTGGGAGAAGGTCCAGGAGGGCATGCCTCCCGAGGGCGAGTTCGTCCCCGAGGGCTCGGTCGGTCTCGGCTACGTCTCGCCGGGATACGTGGAGCCGTAGAGGCCTGCCGGGCCGGATTCCGGGCTCCCGAAGACCGCCGCGGGACAGATTTCCGACGAAGCGTCCCTCCGGACGGGCGGAGCCGGAGGGGTACGGAGGGCGGGCGAGGACGCCTTCCCTGTAAGCGGACTGCCCTTTTTTGGAGGACTGCATGAAGAGCGGAACAGGCAAAGCGTCGACATGTGTCTCACTTCTTGGATGGTTCGTCCTCGCCGCCGCGCCGGCCCTCGCCGACCTTGCGGACGCGCCGCGCAAGCTGTCTTGGGCGCCTCCGGCGCTCGTCGACCCGGTCGTCAAGTCGATCGGACCGCAGCGCTCGAACCTCAAGCTCGACAAGGCGAAGGACTACATCCTCAAGCTTCCCGAGAACGAGCCCTACGTCGGCGAGCTCAACATCTACGGCGGCCACAACGTCGTCGTCATCGGCGGGACCGTGCGCATCCCGACGGATGAGCAGGGCTACACGGGCAGCAAACGCGCCGTCTACCTGAAAGAGCAGACGGGGACGATCCATATCGAGGGCCTGCACATCACGGGCGACGGGCTGCACGAGGGGTTCAACCTCGACGAGCGCGAGCCCGGCTGCGTTGTCCAGCTCCAGAACATCCGCGTCGAGTATCTGCGCGGCTCGTATTCGGACAACCACGCGGACGTGATCCAGACCTGGGCGGGACCGGACGTCCTGCGCATCGACGGGCTCACCGGCTTCACGCAGTATCAGGGGTTCTTCCTCCTCCCGAACCAGCATTTCACCTTGGAGGACGGGGGATTTGTGCCGTCCGAGTGGGATTTCCGCAACATCAACCTCGTCGGCGACGAGACAGCGTCGGCCTACCTGCTTTGGACGCAGTCGGGCGACACGCAGCCGCCGATCGCGCTGACGAACGTGTGGGCGCGCCCCCGGACCCAGAACCTCGGCAACCGTCCGCAGTACCTCTGGCCGAAGAACGACCCGGTGTGGAATCCGGTTCTCGAGGGACTTCCCCCAGACGGCGACTTCGTGCCGGCGGAAAGTTGCGGCATCGGCTACGTCTCGCCGGGCTACCTCACGGATCCGCCAGCGGAGCCGGATCCGTCCGTGGAGCCGGAGGAGCCGGAGGACATCGCGGCGTCGGCTCCCGACGGCGCGTACCTCTGGACCGGCCGGACCGACCGCGATTTCGAGAATCCCGGGAACTGGGCCGTGAAGACGGGGGGCGCGTGGACCGCGGCCGCGTCGGCGCCGGCCAACGCCTACGGGGAGGCCGACATTTACTTCGCCGGCGACGCGTCGCAGTGCCCGAACATGCCGCTTCTGACCGTCAACCACATCGTCCACCAGATTCATTTCCTCTCCTCCGGCTGGACAATCGACGCGGCGCGGTCCGATCCGCTGGACGATACGTCGGCGTTCTGCACACTGCAGGTCGCCAAGGGGTACGGGGGCTGGGGCGGGTCCGGCGTCTACGGCGGTCATGGCGATGAAATCGGCATTCTGGACGAAGCCTCCGCGGCGGACGGCGGCACGAACACCATCGCGGCGCCGCTCTACCAGCCGGGCGGGCTCAAGGTGGACGTCGCGGCGGGCGCCGTCCTCCGGCTCGACGGAAAGCTGGACCTCAACTCGACCGGCACCGGGCTTGGGTCCCAGAGCGTGCGGATGGGGTTCTTCGGCGAGGGGACGCTCGTCCTTTCCGGGACCGACGGCAACACCGCGGTCTCCCGGAGCTTTGAGATGACGGCCGGCCGGCTGGTCCTCGCGAAGGATCCGAATGTCGCCGCTGTGTGTGTCAACAACGGCGGATTCGACGTCCGGGGCGGGCGCGTGGAGATGCTGGCCGACGGGCAGTTCCGCAATTCGAAAAGCCCCGCCACGCTCTACCTCAGCGGGGATTCCGTCGTCGATTTCGGAGGGCACGCGTGCGGCAGCTACGCCGGCGACCTCGTGTTCGGCGCGAAGTATTCGGATTCGGGCGTCGGCGCCGTCTGGACGGGTTCGATCACCAACACGGCCAACGTGCAGCTTCCGAGGGACCGGAGCCTCGTGGTCAACCCGACGTCCGCGCGGGTGGTCTTCGACGGAGGGCTCAAAGGGCCCCACAACTGGCACGGCGCGAACGAGTATTTCAAGGTCGCGGACATTCCGGGGCTGGACGAGGAGCTCGTCTTCGACGGCCCGCTTTTCGACAACGATACGGGCAACTACGGCTCAACCGCGAATTTCCAGGGGCGGACGTGCGACGGCGTCTTCTCGGTCGGGGCGGTCTCGCTCAACGCGCCGACGTCCCTCGCGGGGACTTACGCGAAAGTCTACATCAACGCGACGGTCTACGCGAACGCCTCGGACGGAAACGGCGCGCTCGGGAAGCCCGCGGTCTTCGAGGTCCAGGCGCCCTTCGGCGTGCTGGGCGGGCACGGCAAGGCGCGCACGAACGCGGCCGACGTGCCCGTCACGGTCTACGGCACGGTCGCGCCCGGATCGCCGGCGCGGCGGTCGGGAACGTTGACCGTGGGCGAGGAGGGGGCGACCGCGAGCGTGGCGTTCATGACGAACAGCGTTCTGAGCGTCGGCGCGGACGCGGACGGAACGCTCCCGAGGCTGATGGTGCACGGCGGCGTGTCGCTGCAGACGGTTCCCGACGGCGCCGCGGACGCGGCCGCGCCGCGCGTCCGGATCACGGGGCCCGTTGTGCCGAAGTTCGGGCGGCAGGAGATTCTGCGGGCGACGGGCGCGTTCTCCGGGGCGTTTGACGAGAACGTCGAACGGCAGGTCGCCGAGAGCGAGCGCACGGGCGTGTACTCGCTGCTGACGGTGACGGAGGGGACGGACACCGTCGTCTATCTGCGGCATTCTCCCGTCGGGCTGTTCATGCGTCTGCGCTAGTTCGAGGAAACATCCGCCTTCGGCTCGCCGGGGAAGAACGCGATGCCCGCTTCCACGCCGGGCTTCCGGACCATGCCGCGTGCCGCCGGGACGCGCTCCCTTCTTTCTCGTCCGTCCCGTCGCGGGACGTGGTCCGGGAGGAGGGGACGCTATTTCTGATAGACGCGGACGTAGTCCACTTCGAAGCGGGCGGGGAAGATGCTCTCGTCGATCCCCTGCTGCCCGCCCCAACCGCCGCCGATGGCGAGGTTCAGGATGAGAAAGTGCGGCTTGTCGAAGGGCCAGACGCCGAACGGAAGGTCCGGGCGGAGAAACTCCGCGACCTGATGGCCGTTGACGAAGTAGCGGAAGCCGTCCTCCTCCCACTCGAGGATGTAGACCGCGAAGTCCTCGGCCTCGGGGAGAAGGCAGTTGCACGGCGCGGTGCCGATATGGGCGCCGTTCGCGTCGGGTCCGTGCAGGGTGAAGTGGAACCTCTGCGGGAGGAAGCCGACGTATTCCATGATGTCGATCTCGCCGCAGCGGGGCCAGCCGATGTCCCGGATATTGTCCCCGAGCATCCAGATGGCGGGCCATGTGCCGCGTCCGCGCGGGACTTTGGCGCGGATCTCGAAACGTCCGTAGGTCCAGCTTCGCTTTCCGGCCGTCGTGATGGAGCCGGACGTGCAGGGGACGATGCCGGACGGGGTCTGGAAATCCTCGCGGCGGGCCTCCAGAACGAGGCGTCGGTTCTCGACGCGCGCGTTTTCGAGGCGCGCCCGCGTGTAGTACTGGTGCTCGTTGTTGCGGACGAACCCCTCCTCGTAGTTCCAGGAGGCGGGGTCGGGGAGTCCGTCGTGCCCGAACTCGTCGTTCCAGACGAGGCGGAGCGGTACGCCGCGGGATGAAATCGTGGTCGCGGGGGCGACGGTGGAGAAGGTGTCGATGTCGGGGTTCATATGGAGCGCGATGATGGTTTTCGGAAGAGAATGTGTTCCGGGAACTTCATTTTACCCGAATGATTTGTTTCCTGTCCAGACCGGAGTTTTCCGGACATTTCCCGTTATTTCCAACGACGCGAATGGGACGGCACCCTCTGCGCGCGGCAGGGATACCCTGGACATCTTGGGTCTTCTGGGGGGGGGCTTGGGAAGTTCTTCGTTTTTCAAAGGGAAGCGATGGTCGGAAGTGCCACAGCGGAGAGGGGGGAGGTGATTCAAACACCTTCAGTCGCCTGCGGCGACAGCCTCCCCCGAAAGGGGCCGGAGACGGTCAACCGGTCTGCCGGTCGGTTTCCTGAACTCCGAAACTCTCCTTTCTTGTTTTTGTGTTTATCCCATCCTGGAGTCTACGGAATCCGTAGCACCAAGTGCAGGCTCTTCCGGCGGGCAAGGCGCAGAGGGTAGGTCTCGTCCTGCCACGGTGCGGCGGTTCCGGCCTCCGCGTCCCAGACTTCGGCGACGGGAGCGCGGACAACGGTTTCGATCGTCCCTTCGCCTTCGTTCGCGAAGAAGAGGATGTCTCGGCCTCCTTTGCGCACATGCGTAAGGCGCAGGTCCGGATGCGGATCCAGGTCGACGCAGGTGCGGCTTGCGGCGCGGACCGTTGCCGCGAAAGCTCCGTCGTCCGTGTCCGGGCCGTGCCGCAGCACGATGCCTCCCGCGCCCTGGAACGCCGACAGGAAACGCTCCGTTTCCGGATCGAAGACCCGGTCCGCGATCAGCACGCGGTATGCTTGGCTCCGCAACGCGCACACGCCGCCCCGCCACTCGCAGGCGGGCAGGAGACGGCGCTCCAGATAGTTGAACTCGACCTGCGTCCGGTAGAGCGGTTTCGCCGGACGCCACGGGAGCTCATCCTCCGTGCATAGTATCGCCACGTCCGTGACATTCACCGAGTCGGTGTTTACGGCGCAGCACCGCTTGCAGTAGTCCGCCATCTCGCGGTACTCCGCCCAGAACGAGGCGTGCGGCCCCACATCGGGCGGACGCTCGTCGCGCCGGTTTCCCCGGATGGAGTAGTAGAACGCATGGGGCACGAGCAGATTGCACCCGCGCACAAAGAGCCAGTCTACATAGTGTCTGCCCATATAAGCCTTGATTCGCCGCGATGTGCGAACTTCCGCGTCTCCCGGCGTTGTCCCGCCGCCGCCCCGGGCCTGTAGTCCCGCCCGTCATGCCACATCGTCCTCGATCTCCAGCAGGTAACAGGCCGT
>JAZUKQ010000296.1:0-2199 GCA_045643325.1 Kiritimatiellia bacterium
CGCCCGGCTTGAGCCACGCGATGTCGTCGCCGATCGTCTGGAGCTTCCAGCCCGGGAGCTTCGGCAGCATCATGGCGAGGTTCGTCTTGCCGCAGGCGGACGGGAACGCCGCCGTGACGTGGTACTGCTTCTTCTCGGGCGAGGTGAGCGTGAGGATGAGCATGTGCTCGGCCATCCAGCCCTGGTCCTTCGCGAGCTTGGAGGCGATGCGGAGCGCGAAGCACTTCTTGCCGAGGAGGGCGTTTCCGCCGTAGCCCGAACCGAACGACCAGATCTCGCCGTCCTCGGGGAACTGCGTGATGAACTTGTCCTCGATCTTCTTCGCGCAGGGCCACGCGACGTCCTTCTGGCCCTTCTTGAGCGGGGCGCCGACGGAGTGGATGCAGGGGATGAAACCGTCGCCGATCTTGTCGATGTACTTCATCACGGCGTCGCCCGTGCGGGTCATGATGTTCATGTTCACGACGACGTAGGGGGAGTCCGTGACCTCGATGCCGTACTGGGTGATGGGGTTGCCGACCGGACCCATCGCGTACGGGATGACGTACATCGTGCGGCCCTTCATGCAGCCCGTGTAGCTCTTCGTCATCAGGGCGCGCATCTTGTCCGGGTCCATCCAGTGGTTGGTGGGACCCGCGTCGATCTCTTTCTTCGAGCAGATGAACGTGCGGCCCTCGACGCGCGCGACGTCGGACTCGTGGGAACGGGCGAGATAGCAGCCCGGGCGCTTCTTCTGGTTGAGCTTGACGAACTGGCCCTTCGCGACCATCATCTCGCAGATTTCTTCGTGCTGCTTCTTGGAGCCGTCGACGATGACGATCTCGTCCGGCTTGCAGATCTTGTTCCACTTGTCAACCCACGCGAAAACCTTCGCGTTATCGAACTTCGGGGTCTTGGCCATGATGCGTAATCTCCTGGTTGGTATGCCGGATCCGGCACGGCAAACCACGCCGCGCCTCCCGGAAAAAAGGAAGCAGCAGTATAGCAGAATCGCGCGCGGGATGAAAGAGAAAAACTGTTGTCCCCGAAACCACGGGAATGCGGTATACTCTCCCTGCCCTCCCTCCGCCCCCGCGCCCCGCGCCGCCCCGGGCCGGATGATTCTTTCCCCACGTTCCGCGCGTCCCCCGCAAGGTCTCCTTTTCATGAAAATCAAACCCGCCTCCTCCTGCCGCTACGACGCCCTCTCCCTGGGCGAGATCATGCTCCGTTTCGATCCCGGCGACGGCCGCATCCGCTGCGCCCGCGAATTCAAAGTCTGGGAAGGCGGCGGCGAGTACAATGTCGTGCGCGGCCTCCGCAAATGCTTCGGGCTCCGCACCGCCGTCGTCACGGCGTTTCCCGACAACGACGTCGGCCACCTCGTCGAGGACTTCATCCTTCAGGGCGGCGTGGACGCCTCGCTCGTCCGCTGGGTCCCGTTCGACGGGCTCGGCCGCTCCTCCCGCGTCGGCCTCAACTTCGTCGAGCGCGGGTTCGGGATCCGCGGCGCCCTCAGCGTCTCCGACCGCGGCAACACCGCCATCTCGCAGCTCAAGCCCGGCGAGATCGACTGGGAGCGGATCTTCGGGGAACTCGGCGTCCGCTGGTTCCACACGGGCGGCATCTACGCGGGCCTCTCGGAATCGGCGCCGGACGTCATCGAGGAGGCGATGGCGTGCGCCCGCCGCCACGGCACCGTCATCTCCTACGACCTCAACTACCGCGCCTCGCTGTGGAAGTCCTTCGGCGGGAAAGCCCGCTGCCAGGAGGTCAACCGCCGTCTCGCGCGATACGTCGACGTCATGATCGGCAACGAGGAGGACTTCACCGCGGCCCTCGGCTTCGAGGTCGAGGGCGTCGGGGAGAAGCTCGACAAGCTCGACCCCACCGCGTTCCGCCGCATGATCGAGCGCGCGGTCGCCGAGTTTCCAAACTTCCAGGCCTGCGCGACGACCCTCCGCGCCGTCAAGACCGCCTCCGTCAACGACTGGAGCGCGGTCTGTTGGTGCGGCGGCGAGTTCCACCGGGCCGCCGAGCGCAAGGACCTCGCCATCTACGACCGCGTGGGCGGCGGCGACTCTTTCGCCTCGGGCCTCATCTACGGATTCCTCACGTTCAACGACGCCGGAAAGGCCGTCGAGTACGGCGCGGCCCACGGAGCCCTCGCCATGACCACCCCCGGCGACACGTCCATGGCCACGCTTCCCGAGGTCGAGC
>JAZUKQ010000297.1:0-12343 GCA_045643325.1 Kiritimatiellia bacterium
CCGCCGCGGACATCGAGGTCCCGCAGGAGAATCCGGCGGACGCCGCCACGCCGCAAGAACCCGCGGCAACTCCGGAAGACCGCCGCGCCGAGCCTCCGGCCGCGCCCGCCCCCATCGATCTCACCCGCATCGAGGAGCTGATCGACACCCTGTTCGACCGCATCGACCGGCTCAACTTCAGCGCGCTCGGCGGCATCGGAGTCGCGTTTCTCGTCTGGACCGTCATCAGCGTCCTCGGGCAGATCGAGAACGCCTTCAACCGCGTCTGGGGCATTACCCGGAAACGCCCGATCTACCGGAAATTCACCGACTATCTGAGCGTCGTGGTCGTCGTCCCGCTGCTCATCACCGTCGCCTCGTCGATTCCCGTCTATTCCGCGATCACGAACCTCACCGCGGACGTCCCCGTCCAGATCTCGCTCCTCATGCGCGTTGTCCGGGGGCTTCTCGGCTTCGTCGCGATGTCGGCCTCCTTCGCGTTCTTCCTCCGCTTCATGCCAAACACCAAGGTCCGGCTCGTTCCGGCGCTCGCGGCGGGCGCGGTCACGGCCGTCGCCACGACCGGTTGGCTCCGCGTCTGCCTGATGTTCCAGATCGGCCTCGCGAAATACAGCACGCTTTTCGGCTCGTTCGCGATTGTCCCGCTCCTCCTCGGCTGGGTCTATGTCACTTGGGAGATCGTCCTCTTCGGCGCGGAGCTCTCCCACGCCCTCCAGAACGCCGACACCTACCACCCCGCCGGCGACCCCGCCTCCACGCCGGTCCGCGAGCGGCTTCTCCTCGCCCTCGCGAACCTCAACGACGCGGTGGCGCACCTTCCGAAATAAATGAACTCGCCCGCGGAACTTCCGAGCGGTCTCCTCCTTGTGGACAAGCCCGCCGGCCTCACCTCCCACACGGTCGTCAACCGCCTCCGCGCCGCGTTCTCGCTCCCGAAAATCGGCCATGCGGGGACGCTCGACCCCTCCGCGACGGGGCTTCTCATCATTCTGGTCGGGCGCAGAGCCACCCGCGCCGCCGGGCTCCTTCAAAGCCACGACAAGGTCTACACGGGACTCCTCCGGCTCGGCGCCGCGACCACCACACAGGACGCCGACGGAGCCTTCCTCGACACGGCCGACCCGTCCGGAGTCTCCGTGGACGATGTCCGCGCCGTCCTCGCGGCCATGACCGGGCCGCAGTCGCAAATCCCGCCGATGGTCTCCGCGCTCAAATTCCACGGAAAGCCGCTTTACCGCCTCGCCCGCCAGGGACGCGTCGTCGAACGCCCTCCCCGGCCGGTCGTCATCCGCTCGTTCGACGTGGAAGGTTCCCTGCGCCCCTGCGCCCCCGCGGAAACCCCGCCGCCCGGCGACGGGCCGCAGGCTTCCCGCGCCCCCGTAGCGCCGGAACTGCTGGAGATTCCGTTCCGGGTCCATTGCTCGAAAGGCACCTACGTGCGCACGCTCTGCCACGACGCGGGCGAGCGGCTCGGCTGCCACGGACATCTCGCCTGCCTCCGCAGGCTCTCCTCCGGCGGCTATTCGGTCGAGGACGCCCACCCCTACCCGGAAATCCTCGGATACTCCCCGGAGCGTTTCTTCTCGCTGCTTCTCCCTGTCCCCTGACCGGGCGGGCGTCAACGGTCCTTCGACTCCTCGAGCCGGCGGAGAATCTCCATCGCGAGCTGCCCCATCTTCGTGAGCGAGGCGGGGGACAGTTTGTCCAGTGTGTCCTCGGAGGTATGCCAATAGTCGTGGAGCCCCGGCTTCGACCCGTAGTCGAAATCGATGAGGTCGACGGCGGAGAATCCGCGCTCGACGAACGGCCAATGGTCGTCGACGATGTACGTCTCCGCGATGCGGGTCAAGGCCCCGCTGTTTCCGCCCAGACGCTGGTCCACCGCGAACGACGCGTCCAGCACGAGCGTCGCGAGCCACGGCGTGACATTCCTCGGAAGCTGGACGTTGAGGTGTCTGTCTCCGACCATGTCCAGGACGACCACGGCCGCGACGTTCCCCTTTCCCGGATTCTTGAGCAGGTCCTCGGCCATTTTCCGGGAGCCGTGCAGCCCGTCGGAGATATCGTAGCTTTTCTCGCACTCCTCGCCGTCGAAAAACGCGAAGCGGATCGTATGGCGGAAAGTCCGTCCGGAGGCCTTGAGAAGGCGCGCCATCTCCAGAAGGATGCCGGTCGACGACCCCCCGTCGTTCGCGCCCTTGAAGTTCTCGATGCCGGACTTCGTGTCGAAATGGCTCCCGAAAACGACCGTTTTCCCGGAGGTCCCGGGAATCTCGGCCCACACATTGCAGAACTGGACGCTCGGGTTTCCGGCGCGCGCCTCGCGCCACACGTCGGCATGCGGCGTCAGACCCGCGTCGCGGAGCCGCTGGGCGATCCACTGCGAGGCGTACGCGGCCCCGGCCGTGCCCGCGTCGCGCGGCGATATCCCGACCAGACCCGCCACGTAGTCGTACGCGTTGGTTCCGGACGCGGCGGAAAACGCCGGCAACTCGACAGAGGCCGCGTCCAGGGGGGAAAAGACCTGGAACGAGAGGAAAAGGGCGGACGAGAGAAAAACGTGTTTCATCCGAGCATCTCCGGGCGGGCGGCTACCGCCACACCAGCCACACGAACAGGGCCGACGCCGCGACGGCGGCCGCGGTGAACGGCAGACTGATCGAGGAGAACTCGCGGAACCCGACCGTCTCCCCCCGTTTCCGCAGGATACCGAGCGTCGTCACGTTCGCGGACGCGCCGATCGGCGTGAGGTTGCCTCCCATGCACGCGCCCACGAGAAGACCGAAAAGCAGCATCTCCTCCGGATGCGCGCCGGCTCCCTCGGGCAGGAGTTCCGCGACACGGCGCACCACGGGAATCATCGCGAGCAGGAACGGCACATTGTCGACGAATCCGGAGATGACCGTCGCCAGCGCGACGAAAACGACGAACGCCAGAAGAAGCGACCCGCCGACAACCGAGGAGATTCCCGTGGAGAGCCGTTCCAGCCAGCCGGAATTCGAGAGCCCGCCGACCAGGATGAACACGCCGACCAAGAAAAACGTCGTATCCCAGTCCAGCGACTTCAGAAGCTTCACAGGGGGAATCCACCGCGCCTTGAACGCGTTCCAGAGGAAGGCGACCGCTCCCATTCCGACCGTGAGAGTTCCGGCGTACCACGAAAAGCCCGGGTCGACGACGGACGAGAGGGAAAGCCCGGCGATGAGCAACGCCAGCAAGACCGCCGGCACCCATGAGCGCGCCCTCTCCGTGTGCTCGAGACGAAACGCGCCCGCGTGCTTCCGGAACATCACGCCGAGCACGAGAAGCGACGCGATCGCCCCGGCCTGCACCGCGAAGAAGATGCCGAGTTTCCCGTGATAGACGAAGAAGTCGAAGAATCCCATCTTCATCGCCCCGGCGAGAATCATGCTCGGCGGATCGCCGATCATCGTCGCGGTTCCTTGGACATTGCTGCAGACCGCGACCCCGATGAGAATCGGCGCGACGCGCATCCCGAGCTTCTCCGCGAGCGCGATCGCGATCGGGGCGAGCAGGAGCACGACGGCGACATTTTCGACCGCGATGGAGAGAACGCCGGCGAACGCGCAGAAGAGAAGAATCGCCGCGCGGGCGGACGAGAGCCGGCTGAGCATCGCCTCGGCGATGACCGCCGGCACTTTGGACTCGAGGAAGAGTTCCGCGAGAATGAGCATGCCGAAGAAGAGACCGAGCACATTCCAACTCACCAACGGACCGTCCCCCGCCCCTCCCAGAAACGCGGTCCGCGCCCCCTCCGCGATTTTCATACCGATGGAGGAGTTTTGCGATGCCGCGAGCGAGCCCGAGAGGATGAGCACCGCGGCCCCCGTCAACGCGGTCCACGAACGACGGTTGGAGAATACGGCAAAACCGACATACGCGAGAAGAAATACGCAAAGTGTCAAGACTGGCATAGGAACGGGACCGGAGCTTGGACGGAAATCGTGGATAAGAGAGGAATCATGGATTTTGCCCGAAAAGTGAAACGGAATTTCAGACAAACGTTTTGATTATATCAAAGAACACCCCGCTTCGCCATCCTGGGAAAAACACCTCGCCGATTCCGCGCGCGGAACGAACTTTTGGGTTGTCGGACATCCGCGCGGACGGCCTCTGTTTTACGCCGATGGCGGCCCGGCGGAAGCCGCCGTAAGTCTGAACCGGGGAGGCCTTGGTCATGTCGGGCACAAGGATCTATCCGGATTCCGGACGTCGAAAGCTCCGTTTCGTCGCGGTCTGGATACAAGAAAATCCACCGGATGTGCTATTCTTCCGCCAAGGCTGCCGCAGCATACGCCCAAGACGGTGCACCCGAAGGATGCCGCAACAACACCCCATTCACAATTGAGGTCAATCACAAAATAAATCCGGAGCACGGTAAAACGTTGTCCCGGACGGCCCTCGGCATCGCCTTCGCGAAGTCGCGCTCCTTGCAGGGCGTCGCCGGGACGGACTCCGCCATGCAGAGTCGTTCCATTGCCTTGCGAAAGACCTTCACTTGGCCGAACGGGACCATCGACTTCACGGCGAAGGCCTTCGAGGCATCACCTATCCCTACCACCTCGATCGCCGGCCAAACCACCGGCCAAACCACCGGCCAAGTCGCCGGCCAAGTCGTCGGCCAAGTCATCAGACAGATCGCAGGCCAGAAGGACGTGAAGGCGTTCGACTTCGCACCTCCGCGACGTTCGCAAAACTTCAAAACAGCACCATACAAAGCCAGCTCATCCCAAGGCTTCGCCGAAATGGACCCCGCCATGCAGAGTCGTTCCATTGCCTTGCGAAAGACCTTCACTTGGCCGCACGGGACCACCGACTTCACGGCGAAGGCCTTCGAGGCTTCACCTATCCCTACCACCTCGATCGCCGGCCAAACCACCGGCCAAGTCTTCAGACAGATCGCCGGCCAGAAGGACGTGGAGGCGTTCGACTTCGCACCTCCGCGACGTTCGCAAAACTTCAAAAAACACCTCACTTCGCAAAACTTCAAAAAAACGCCACACAAAGTCAACTCATCCCAAAGAAAATCGTTTCAAGTTGCAACAAAAAAACAATCAAATTTATTTGCATTTTTTATATTTACAAACATAAGACGTTTTGATATTATCTTTCTCACTCGCCGGATTCGGACGAGATTCTCCCGCCTTCCACACCTTCCCACTCCTTTACAAATCATGCTCCTCCCCCCCTTCGACTCGCTTCCATCCTACGGACATGGATACGGGCAGTCCGCGGCCTCCCGAGCATATTCACGGTCGGGATATGTACCTCAATGGACAAAACCCCGACATTCCCGGAAGACAATATCCCGGGTGTCTTGGAAAAACGACGACGAAAAAGCCGACGAAATGGTCCGGATTCTCCTCGGAACCGGCTCGATCTATGACCCGCGCGGACTTCTCTTCCTCCCTGTCCTCTTTCTCTGCCTCGTCGCGGCGACCGGCGGCATCCTTCTCGAGATTTTCCGCCCGCTCATCCTCGCCGCCCATCGACGAGCGCTCGACCATGCCCGCTCCGAACTCCGAAGAACCCCGACCGAAAACCCCTATAAACACAAGAAATTCGAGTCATTCAACCCGCCTCCCTCCCCCGAGGCACTTCTCGAGCTCTGGATTCACCGCAAAGACTCCCGAGAAACCGCGCTCGCGTTTGGTTCCGCCCTCAACGACCTCGAGGCGACCATCGACAACCGCTCCATTTCCACCGGCCCCAATTGTTGGCGCGGACGCCGCCCCGGTCTCAAAGGATGGCTCCGGGAAAACTGCCCGGACGTCGCCGCGCACTATGACGTCGCACTGCGGTTGAAACGGATCGCACAACATCTCCGCGACGCCTCCGAAATAACCGATCCCTGTCCCCCGGACTGGCTGCTTCCCCACCCCGGCACGTCCACCGTCCAAGCCGCCGCCACCATCCACCGCCGCCTCCCCTTCGCCTATCGCCACAAGACGCCCCACAGCCCCTCCCGATGGATATACCACCGCCATAAAACGACCGGCAATGCGGAGAAAGTGCGCATCCGGTATTACCGGTCTCGGCTTCTCTCCGCCAATCTCCTTGCCGAATCCTCCAACTCGCTCACTCGTCTTGAGAATCTCCTCCGGTTTCTTCTCGGGCTCACCGACATCGCTCCGGAAACGTCCGCCGGAGAAATCCTGACCGCCCGCCGGAAATTCCGCACCCACATCACAGATCGGAGTATTCGTCCACATGCCATCTGAACCCGCATCCACAAGAAAACAGGAGCCGCACGAATGACCTCCCCACGCCAGTTCCACAAGGCAAGGCAGGTCTGGCGCTTCCTCCGGGGAAGCCGGACGTGGTTTCTGCTCTCCATCCTCTCGGCGGGCGTCGCCGCGCTCGCCGACATGGTCATCCCGCAGATTGTCCGCGCCGCGGTCGACAACGTGCTCGGCGGCAAAGCGCCGGAGTTTCCCAGCTGGATCCTCCGCGCCGTCGACAGGCTCGGAAGCGGCGGCACCTACGGTTTCGCCTATCTACGCAACCACCTCTGGATTCTCGCGGCGGTGGTTCTCGCGACCGCGTTCGCCAAGGTCCTCGCGCAGTACGCCAACCGCGTGTCGAACACGCTCGGCGCGGAGACGCTCGTGAAGGCGATCCGGGACACACTCTACACGCATCTCGCCCGCCTCCCGTTCTCGTGGCACACGGCCCACAAAACCGGCGACCTCATCCAGCGCTGCACGTCGGACGTCGAGACCGTCAAGCATTTCGTCTCCGAACAGCTCGTCTCGGTCTTCCGTATCGTCCTCATGGTCTCGCTGTCGGTGGTCTTCATGTTCTCGATGGACACCCGGCTCTCGCTCGTCGCCCTCGCCCCGGTCCCGATCGTCGTCGCCTACTCGTTCATCTTCCACCGGCGGATCGGAGCCGCGTTCGAGAAATGCGAAAACAGCGAAGGGAAGCTCTCCGCGATGGTTCAGGAGAACCTGACCGGCGTCCGCGTCGTCCGCTCGTTCGGCCGCGAACGATACGAGAAGGACCGCTTCGAGGCGTTCAACGCGGAATACACAAACCAGTGGGTGCGTCTCGGGAAGATTCTCTCCGCGTTCTGGTGCTCGTCCGACGCGCTCTCCGGCGTCCAGATCCTCCTCGTCATCGTCTTCGGCGCGGTGTTCTGCGTCCGGGGCGGCCTCGACGCGGGCGAATACATCGCGTTCGTCTCCTACAACACCATGCTGGTCTGGCCGGTCCGGCAGCTCGGGCGGATGATCGCCGAGATGAGCCGCGCGGACGTGGCCGTCGGCCGCATCCTCGAAATCACCGACGCCGCCGAAGAGCGCGACGAGCCCGACGCCGCCGAGCCCGACCTCTCCGGCGACATCGCCTTCGAGCATGTAAGTTTCGCCTACGGAGACGGCCCTGACGCGCTGCACGATGTCAGCTTCCGCATGAAGGGCGGTTCGACGCTCGGGATTCTCGGCGGAACGGGAAGCGGAAAGTCCACGCTCGTCCAGCTGCTGGACCGGCTCTACGACCTTCCCGCCGACGGAAGCCGCGGCCGCATCTCCGTCGGCGGGACGGACCTCCGCCGCATCCGCGCCGGCCATCTCCGCCGGAACACCGGCTTCGTCCTCCAGGAGCCCTACCTCTTCTCACGGACGCTTTCCGAAAACATCGCCATCGCCGCGCCGGACGCCCCGGAGGCGGAACTCCGCGAGGCCGTCCGCGCCGCCAGCCTCGAGAAAACCGTCGCCGAGTTCCCCGACGGCCTCGCGACGCAGGTCGGTGAGCGCGGCGTCACCCTCTCCGGCGGGCAGAAGCAGCGCGTCGCCATCGCCCGCGCCCTCATCCGGAAAACGCCTGTGATGGTATTTGACGACTCGCTCTCGGCGGTCGACACGGAGACCGACGCCGCCATCCGCGGCGAGCTTGAAAAGCGCTTCGGACAGGCGAGCATCCTCCTCATCTCCCACCGCGTGTCCACCCTCGCGAAGGCGGACTGGATCCTCGTGCTCGACAAGGGGCGCGTCGCCGAGCAGGGCGCGCCGGAGGACCTGAGGCATTCCGGCGGCCTGTACCAGAAGGTCTACGAGGCCCAGCACCTGGAGGCGGCGTCATGAGCGGCTCCCCCTCCCCCCGCAGGCCGCTGCCGTTTCTCGGACTCGGGAAGCTCGTCCCGTTCCTCCGCCCGTACCGCGGCCACATCGCGCGGATGCTCGTCTTCAGTCTCGCGGGAAGCGTCATGGACATCGCGCTCCCCCTCTTCCAGCGCTACGCCCTCGACCACTACGTCGCGGGCCGCACCCTCGACACCATCGGCCTGTTCGCCGGCGGGTACTTCGCCGCCGTCGTCCTCACGGGCTTCTTCTCGTACATCACGTGTTCGTTGATCCTCGAGCTTGAGGTGAGCTTCAACCGCGACCTCCGCGACGCGGCGTTCGGGCACCTCCAAACACTCTCCTTCTCGTACTTCAACCGCAACGCGGTCGGGTACATCCACGCGCGGGTGATGAGCGACGCCTCGCGCATCGGCTCCCTCGTCTCCTGGACGATGATGGACGCCGTCTGGCACGTCACCTACTTCGTCGGCATCGTCGCGGTCATGCTCCGCGTCAACGCGCGCCTCGCCCTCTGGGCGCTCGCCGTCCTCCCCGCCGCCGTCGCGCTCTTCACCGTGTTCCAGAGGAAACTCCTGAGAGTCGACCGAGAAATCCGCGAACTCAACTCCGCCATCACCGGAGGCTTCAACGAGGGCATCACGGGCGCGAAGACCGTGAAGACGCTCGTCGTCGAGGAGACGATGGCCGGGAAGTTCACGTCCGACACCGCGTCGATGCGCCGCAAGTCGGTGCGCGCCTCGCGCATCCACGGACTCTTCTCCGCCGTGACGAACCTCGCCTCCTCCACCGCGCTCGCCATCGTTCTCTGGAAGGGCGGCTACATCGCGGAGAGCGAGGTGGGGACGTTCTCCCTCTTCATGGCCTACGCGCAGGGCATGATGGAGCCCGTCCGCTGGCTGGTCGACTCCGTCTCCGACATCGTGACGACGCAGGTCAACATCGAGCGGTTCGACACGCTGCTCGAAACGGAGCCCGACGTCGTGGATTCGCCGGAGGTCGTCGCGCGCTACGGCGACGCCTTCGACCCGAAGCGGGAGAACTGGGAACCCCTCCGGGGCGACCTCGAGTTCCAGGACGTCGACTTCACCTACCCGGACGGCAAGGGGGTGGTTCTCCACGGCTTCAACCTGCGGATTCCGGCCGGGACCAACGTCGCCATCGTCGGCGAGACGGGCGCCGGAAAGTCCACGCTCGCGAACCTCGTCTGCCGGTTCTTCGAGCCGACGCGCGGGCGCGTGCTGGTCGACGGACGCGACGCCCGGGAACGCTCCCAGCTGTGGCTCCACTCGTCCATCGGCTACGTCCTCCAGACGCCGCACCTGTTCTCCGGCACGGTCCGGGAGAACCTGCGCTACGGCAATCCGGACGCGACCGACGAGGAGATCCAAGAAGCGCTCCGGACCGTTTCGGCGGAGGGCGTGATCGCGAAACTGGAGAAGGGCCTCGACAGCGACGTCGGCGAGGGCGGCGATTTCCTTTCCACGGGCGAGAAGCAGCTGCTTTCCTTCGCCCGCGCGCTTCTGGCGGACCCGAGGATTCTGGTCCTCGACGAGGCGACGGCCTCCGTGGACAGCCTGACGGAGCGGAAAATCCAATCCGCGATGGCGGCGGTTCTCAAGGGCCGCACCTCGCTTGTCATCGCGCACCGCCTCTCGACCATCCGCGACGCCGACATCATTCTGGTCGTGAAGGACGGCCGGATTGTCGAGCGCGGGACCCACGCGGAACTGATGGCCGCCGACGGTCCCTACCGCCGCCTTTACACCCGCCAGTACGAGGACGAGGCGGCGAAGGGCATTCTCGGGTAGCGCCCGGCCACACCCTTTCGGGACAATCCGGTTGCCGATTTCGTGGTTTTCCTCTATTGTATGGGACACCTCCCCCCGTCGAAAGGTATCCCCATGCCCTTCTATCCCTTCCAGGGCGTCTGCTCGCGCGGCGCCGAATTCGACATCGACGCCGAAGGCGTCCTCCACAATGCGAAAATCATCGGCGGCTGCCCGGGCAACACGTTCGGCGTATCCGTTCTTTCCGAAGGCCGCCAAGCCCGCGATGTCGTCGCCCTGCTCAAAGGGACGGACTGCCGCGGCAAGGGCACGTCCTGCCCCGACCAGCTTGCCCGCGCCATCGAGGCCGAACTCGCCAGTCGCGAGGGAGTCGCCGCCCCGTAATGCCCCTGCCGGCCTTCACCGCCGCCGTGTCCGGAGACGTGCAGACCGCGTTGCAGACGTGGACGGGGCGGACGCGGTGACGCGGGGCGCCAGACGCCGGAGGTATACGAGGCCGTGGCCGCGGCGCTCCCGGATGGCGGAAGCGCATGAACGCGGCCCTCCGCCCCCATCGAAGGCGCGCGGAGGAACGTCGGGCTAGAGACCGCTCAGCGCCTTCAGTTCCTCCCCCTCGGCACAGGGGACGAAACGATAGAGCGTCTCCATGACGGGCTCGCCCGCCTCGGTCGAAAACTCGAGCTCCATGTAACGGGGCATATCCTCGGGTGTGGGAGCCTTTAGCGAAACAAAGAACTGGGCGCGATCGGGATGGGAACGCTCCGCGGAAGGACTACCGACCGTCTGCCGCACGACCCAGACGCCGCCTTCGGCACGGACGGCAATCAGATCGGAATCGAACCCGTCCTTCCCTGTGAAATCCTCGTCGCCGAACAAGAACGCCCAATATGTGCGGCCGTCCGTCCCCTCCACCATGGAAGGAGCGGGAAGCGACACGGTGCCCTCGAACCCGGACTCATGCCTTTTCTTCCCCTCGGCACGCAGCCAGACCCGATCCGAGAACGGCACCTGGGCGACCGACCAGAGGATCGGGGCCGAGACATCCCCGGAATATGTCCCGAGGTCTTTCCATTCCGTCCGGACTCGCAATCCGTCCCCGTCCAACGTGATGGTCCGAAGAAGGCGTCCGCCCCACGGCGGAACGACGCCGGACTCGACGACGACCTCGTTCCCGGCCTGCCGGACTATTTTGTACTCGCCGGGATCGAACTCCTTGAACGGCGGCCAATGATTCGGCCAGAACTTCTGCGGTCCGATCCATGTCTTCTCCCCTCCGTAATTGAGCCAACCGCTCACATCCAGTGTGTCGGAGCGGTTGGTCCAACACATGTCCGGGCCGCCCGCCTTATAGGACATGATACGGCCCGCCCACTCTGTGCGGACAACCGCCTCCGCCCCCGCTGCGCGGAGCGTCACCGTCTCCGCGCGGACAGAGGGTCGGGCGAGAACGATGACGGAGACAAGGGAGAGAAAAAGCGCGGAACTACGATTCATCGTCATGAGACGTCTCCTGGAGGTTTTGGGGAAGGAGCGGAAGCTCCACGTTCGGGTTTTCTACTTCGGATTACAGGGGTTTGGAACAAGATTCAGAAGATATCGGACCGTCGATCACGGCTCCATTCCCATCCGCCTCGCGTAGGGGATCGGGACATCGTACATCACGGAAACGTTCCGCATCTCCTCGAGCAGTTTCTGATCAGGGGTCACGGCATAGTCCGAGACGAGCGCGTACATCTTCTGCACGGCCCAGGCGCGCACCAGTCCCTCGCCGCCGTGAATCGTCTCCTTGTCGCGGAGGTCCACCTCGAACAGCATGTCGTAGCCGCTTCCGTTGGCGTCGCCGCGCGCCTGAAACGCGAAGACCGGGTCGTCCGTCCGGATCCGTCCGTACAGGCTCAGGGGGCGGCCGCGGTACAGGTTGGATGTCAGCCGGGGATAGACCTCCGCCCCCGAGGCGACATCCGTGTTGAAGCGGACATTCGTCAGGATCGGCCGCCCGATGCTCCCGGAGACCCCGTGGACCGTCTTCACGATGTCGTAGTTGCTCGGCGTGATCGCGGTGTTTCCGCCGCGGGCGCAGAAGGAGAGCATGTCCAGAAGGAAGCCGTTGGCGGCCTTGTTGACGCCGACCGTGAACACGGAGACCGCGCCGTCGTTCGCCTTCGAGAACGCGCCGATGATGTCGGAATCCGTCTCCATCTCGCCGGCCGTGACACGCCCGTCGGTGAGGACGACGGCGATTTGCGCGCGGTTCGGGTCCCGCGGGAGCGAGAGGACGTCGCTCATCGACCGGAAGAGGTCCGTCTGCCCCTCTGAGGCGAATCCCTTGAGGAACTCGGCCGCCCGGGCCTGGTTCGCGGCGTCCGGCGCCGCCCAGGCGCCGGGGAAGCAGACCGACGTCTCGCCGCTGAAAACGACGATGTTGAACCGGTCCTCCGGCGCGAGCGCGGC
>JAZUKQ010000298.1:0-3512 GCA_045643325.1 Kiritimatiellia bacterium
GGGTGTTTCCCGGGGGCGGAGGCAACACCCTCCGGCGCTTCGCGCCACCTCCCTCGAAGGGAGGCGCCTGCGGCGGGCTGCGGCACTTCAGAGAATACACCGCGCGCAGCAAAGGTACAGCGCCGCTTTCGGGCGAAGCCCGGCCCCCTTCGAGGGGGCTGTCGCGCTAGCGACTGGGGGTGTTTCCCGGGGGCGGAGGCAACACCCTCCGGCGCTTCGCGCCACCTCCCTCGAAGGGAGGCGCCTGCGGCGGGCTGCGGCACTTCAGAGAGTACACCGCGCGCAGCAAAGGTACAGCGCCGCTTTCGGGCGAATCCGACTGAGGGGGGGGCGCTTCGCTTCCGGGAAAAATGAGGAATGCCCAATCTCCCTTCCCCTTTCATTTTCCACTGGTTTCCGGTATACTCTTCTCACACATTTTGAAAGAGGAGCATCTCATGAACAAACTTCTTCTCCGTTCCGCGTCCCGCAGCGCCTTCACCCTCGTCGAGCTCCTGCTCGTCGTCGCCATTCTCGGCATCCTCGCCGGCGTCGTCGTCGTCAACGTCGGCGGCCAGACCGACAACGCCCGCATCCAGGCCACACGGTCCAGCATCAGCTCCATCGGGACCGCCCTGAAGACCTACGAGATGAACAGCGGCCTGCCCTCCTCCCTCGACGTCCTCACCAAGGACCAGCCCGACGGCCGTCCTCCCCTGATCGAGGCCAAGGCGCTCAACGACGCCTGGGGCACCCCGTTCCAGTACAAGAAACTCTCCGCCTATAAGTTCGAGCTCCGCTCCGCCGGCGCCGACATGAAGATGGGCACCGAGGACGACATCACGAACTAGGCCACTACGCCCTTGGACAAGCGGTTCCGGATGTGGAGCACCCGTTCCGGGTGCCGTTTCAGGCATGCCGCGTCCGCCTGTCGCGGACGCGTCCGCGCCGCGTTCACCCTCGTCGAGCTCCTGCTTGTCGCCGCCATCCTCGGCATCCTCTCGGCCGTCGTCATCCCGAACATCTCCGCGTTTCTCGGATCCAACCGCTCCACGACCGCCATCCGCGTCCTCACCCAGATGGGGCGCTACGCCCGCTCCATGGCGCTCCTGAACCAGACCCCCGTCGAACTCGTCCTCGACCTCGACACGCGGAAGATCTCCGTCGACGCGGCGACCCCGACGAACACGCTCGCCTCGGTCTCCTCGGAGGACGCGTTCTACGAGATGGGCGCGGGAACCGCGGTCGCCGCCTCGTTCGGCCGCGCCGTCTCCATCGCCGACAAGAAATCCAGCGACAGGCTCCTCGAACGCAACAAGCCGCAGACCCCGGACTCCACCTCCGACGACTTCTTCGGCACGTCCGACTCCGGAGAATCCTCCGCGTCGGCGGGGACCGGGAACGCCCTCGCCGACTCCATCCACATGGAGCGGGACCTGCCGGAACTTCCGGTCGTCATCGAGTTCCTCGGCTATGCCGACAACGTCGAGCGCAACCGGTTCCGGACCAACCGGTCCGCCGCGTCCGCCGGAACGGTCACCAACGGTGTCTTCCGCATCCGCTACCGCACCAACGGCACCTGCCGCCCCTACAAACTAGGCATCTCCCTCGAGGGAGCCCAGACGCCCGTCGTCCTTTTCGTCGACGCCGTCGGAACCCCCCGCGTCCAGTACCCCGACGAGGACAACGACCGCGGGTCCAGACAGCGGAGGCGGAAATGGTAGTCCGCCGCTCCGGCATGACCCTCATCGAGGTGCTGATGGCCGTGTTCATCCTCGCCACCGTGTCCATCGGGCTTCTCCAGGCGCTCTCCCAGTGCGCGTCCGCCTTCACCATCGCGCGCCGGACCCAGGAACTCCAGAATGTCCTCTCCCTCGCCGAGGCGGTCCACCCGCTCATCGTCGACCAAGACCCCGTCGAAGACCTCGCGGTCTCCGGCGACACGTCCATCGCCGACGGCTACACCTTCTCGCGCGAATGCGCGGAGGAGGAGGACGACGACGAGGACCACCTGTATGTCGTCACCTCCACCGTCCAGCGCGACGGAGGCGGCTGGGGGTCCACGCTCACGGTCGTGAACTACGTCTATTTCGAGGAGTAGCCGCATGACCGTCCCGTCCCTTCTCCGCCCCCTGCCCGGCGTCTCCTCCCGCCGCGTCGCGCCCCGCGCCGCCGCCTTCACCCTCCTCGAGCTTCTTCTCGCGGTCGCCATCTTCGGCGTCGTCTCCGCGACCGTAGGGACCATCTTCTATACCTCCGTCTCCGCGTGGCGCACCGGAACGGCCGCCGCGGACGCCATGCACCACATCGACGCCGTCTCCGAGCAGGCCGTCTCCGCTCTCCGCTCCGCCTACTATCCGGAATCCGAGGCCCCGCTCGACAAATACGGGTTCTGCCACGAGAACGACGGGGACGAGATGCCGGACTGCCACGACAAAATCTCCTGGGTCAAGGTCGGCAACTCGCTCGTCGGCGAGGACGCCAGCTACGCCGGGGTCCCGCACCGGGTCGAACTGTTCATCATGGACGAGTCGGACGGTCCCGACGGCCCCGGCCTCTACGTCCGCGCCTGGCGGCTCGACGGTCAGGAGGAGGACTTCAATCCCGAGGAGGAGGTCGACCCCGTCCTCATCTCCTCCGCCGTCGTCGGCCTCGACTGCAAGATGATCGACCGCGACACGCCCGTCGACATCACCAGCGACGAGCCGTTCACGTGGCTCGAAGAATGGGAGACGACCAACCGCATTCCCGAGCGCGTCCTCTTCTCCATCGCCGTCGCCCCCGCCGAGGAATCCGACCTCGAGCCGCTCGTCATCCAGCGCTATGTCGAGATTCCGATGGCCGCCCTCTCCTGGAATCCGGTCGTCACGTCGAAGAAATCGGATAAAGACCGCGGCACCCGCGGCGACACGTCCGGCGACGGAAACGAGGTCCGGAACACCGGCGGCTATATCGGCGGCTCGTCGACGCGCGGTTCCTCGTCCCGGACCCGGACCTCCGGCCCGTCGGCACGCGGTTCCGGCGCCTCGGGCGACTCCTCCCGCTTCTCCGGCTCCCGCGCGGCGGACGCCCGGTCCTCGGGCCCTGCGCGCTCCACAGGCGGCCGCTCCCAAAATGATTCCGGGGCGAATCCTTCCGGAGGTCGCTCCTCCGACGCCTCCCGCATGTCCGGAGGAACCTTCCGCCCCGCTTCCCAAGGAGGCACGCCATGACCTTCCGGCGCGTCCTCACGCTGTTCCGGCGGCCGATCCCGCCGCCGTGTCCGTGCCCGCGGAGGTCCGCGCCCGGAACGCTCGCCGCGCGCCTGCGCGACCGGGCCGGCTCGGCGCTCGTCATCGTCCTCCTCGTCGTCGTCGCCCTCTCGGTCTTCGTCCTCTCCTTCGCGACCGACGCCGAGCTCGAGCTCCGCTCCGTGAGCGCCGTCCGGCGGATGAAAGTCGACGATTTCATTCTCGCCGCGGGCAAGAACCGCCTCGGCGCGGATGAACTGATCACGAAGATCATCATTCCCCCTCAGGAATTCACCCATATCT
>JAZUKQ010000299.1:0-3677 GCA_045643325.1 Kiritimatiellia bacterium
CGAGCCGTCGCCGCCGATGTCATCGGCCGCGTCCAGGCCGCCCTCTCCGGCTTTCTTCCCGCCCTCCGAAGCCTCGTCCGCGACGCGCTCGCCTCCCTCCGCGACGAGGCCCTCCGCACCGCCGCCCTTCCCGCCCCGGCCGCCCCCCTCCCCGCCGTCGTCACCGGCACCACGACGATGCTCTATCTTCTCACCGGCCGCGACCCCGCCACGCTCTCCCGCGCCCCGTTCCTGGCCGACTGCCTCTTCGGGTTCGACGAGGACGGCGCCTACCTCCCGCCCTGCCCGGGCGCGTTCGTCGGCGCCGACATCACCTGCGCGGTCCTCGCCTCGGGCTTGTGCCGCAAGGACGAGACCTCGGTCCTCGTCGACCTCGGCACCAACGGCGAGATCTGCCTCTGGCACGACGGCCGGCTCTCCTGCGCGGCCACCGCCGCGGGCCCCGCGTTCGAGGGCGCCGGCATCTCCTGCGGATGTCCCTCCGTCCCCGGCGCCATCTGCGGCGTCTCCAACAACGGCGCGGAACTCTTCTTCAAGACCATCGGACGGGAACGGCCCGGCGGCGAGCCCCCCGGCGTCTGCGGTTCCGGACTTCTCGACCTCGTCGCGTCGCTTCTCGATATCGGCGCGCTCGACGAGACCGGCGCGCTCGACCCCGCCCCCTATCCCGTCGTCCCCGGGCTTGAGTTCCAGAAGAAGGACGTCCGCTCCGTCCAACTCGCCAAGGCCGCCATCGCGGCCGGCATCGGAACCCTCCTCGCGGAACGCGGGCTCAAGGTCTCCGATGTCGCGCGCCTCTACATCGCCGGCGGGTTCGGGTCCCACCTGAATCTCGCCTCCGCCGCCCGCGTCGGGCTCATCCCCGCCGAACTCGTCCCGCGCGCCGTCATCCTCGGCAACGCGGCTCTCGGCGGCGCCGAGGCGCTCCTTCTCGACCCCTCGCTCCGCTCCGAGGCCGAGACGCTCTCCCGTTCGGCCGACTGCCAGAACCTCGCCGCCTCCCCGTCGTTCTCCGACGCGTTCGTCGACGCGATGTTCTTCCCCGAGGACTAGCCCGTGGCCCCGCTCCCGATTCTAGAACACAAGGAGCGGATCCTTTCGGCGCTCCGGGAGAACCAGGTCGTCATCATCGCGGGCGACACCGGCTCCGGCAAGACCACGCAGATTCCGCGCTTCTGCTACGAGCTCCGCCCCGGCGACCGCCGGATGGTCGGATGCACCCAGCCACGCCGCGTCGCCGCCGTCTCCGTCGCGGAACGCGTCGCCGCCGAGACGGAAAATCTCTGGAACGGCCGCAACGGGGTCGGCTGGCAGCACCGCTTCGGCCGCTCGGTCACGCCCGACACGCGCATCAAGTTCATGACCGACGGCATCCTCCTCGCCGAGACGCGCGCCGACCCCGGGCTGCGCGCCTACCACACCGTCATGGTCGACGAGGTCCACGAGCGCACGCTCAACATCGACTTTCTCCTCGGCTACCTCAAACGCCTCCTTCCCCGCCGCCGCGACCTCAAGGTCGTCGTCTCCTCCGCCACGCTCGACGTCGCCCGCTTCGCCGGCTTCTTCCCCGGCGCCCCCGTCCTCGAGATCCCCGGCCGCGTCTATCCCGTCGAGCTCCGCTACCGCGCCCCCGAGGACGAGGACGACGACGCCGACCTCCCCCGCCGCGTCGCCGATGCCGTCGAGGACCTTCTCTCGGAGCCCTCCGGCCCCGGCGGCCCCTCCGGCGACATCCTCGTCTTCCTCCCCGGCGAGCGCGACATCCGCGACGCCGGGGAGGCGCTCTCCCGCCGCGCGCTCGACCGCGTCGAGGTCCTCCCGCTCATGGCCTCGCTCCCTCCCGCCGAGCAGCGCCGTGTCTTCCAGGCCCACCCCGGCGTCCGCCGCGTCGTCCTCTCCACCAACGTCGCCGAGACCTCGCTCACCATCCCCGGCATCCGCATGGTCGTCGACTCCGGCCTCGCGCGCATCAACCGCTACAATCCGCGCGCCCATGTCGAGCGGCTCCACATCGAGCCCGTCTCGCAGGCCTCCGCCAACCAGCGCAAGGGCCGCTGCGGGCGCCTCGGCCCCGGCGTCTGCGTCCGGCTCTACTCCGAGGAGGACTTTCTCCGCCGCCCCGAGTTCACCGAGCCGGAGCTCCGCCGCTCCTCCCTCGCCGGCGTCATTCTCTCCATGGCCGACCTCCGCCTCGGCCCCGTCGAGGACTTCCCCTTCCTCGACCCTCCCGCCGGCCCCGCCGTCCGCGAGGGATACAAGGAGCTCGTCGAGCTCGGGGCGCTGGAGGAGAAAGGCGCGGGAAGGCCGGGGGCGGAGGCCCGCGCCCGGGGCTCCGCGCGCCCCGCGGACGCCGTCCCGGAGCCCGTCGTCCGCGCCTCCTCCGGATCCCGGCCCGCGGCCTCCGGAGCCCCCGGCGCGCCCGCCTACACGCTGACGCCCCTCGGGAGGCAGCTCGTCCGCTTCCCCGTCGAGCCGCGGTTCGCGCGCATGCTGCTCGCCGGGCACGGCCTCGGCGTCCTGCCCGACGCCCTCACCGTCGTCTCCGCGCTCGCGACCGACGACCCGCGCCTCCGCCCCCTCGACAAAAAGGACGAGGCCGACCGCAAGCAGGCCCCCTTCCGCGTCAAGGGCTCGGACTTCGACAATATCCTCCGTCTGTGGCGCTTCGTCCACGAGCCCGCCTCCCGCACCGCGCAGAAAAAGCTCTGCAAGGAGTGCTTCCTCTCCTTCCGCCGCACGCAGGAGTGGGAGGACGTCCGCGACCAGCTGGAGCGCTCGATGCAGCGGCTCCATATCAACACGGCCGAGAACGGGAACGGCGGGCCGCCCCCGGACGTGGCGAAACTTCCGCCCTCCGACCGCCTCTCGCTCGCGCTCCTGACCGGACTCCTCTCCCATATCGGAAAAAAGGACCCGGAGGAGCCCGGCGAGTACCGCGGGCCGAACGGGCTCCGGTTCGCGATCCACCCGGGCTCCTCGCTCGTCAAGCGCGCGCCCGACTGGGTGATGGCCGCGGAGCTGGTCGACACCACGCGCCTCTTCGCGCGCCGCTGCGCCCCCGTAGAGCTCGGGTGGATCGAGCGGGTCGGCGCGCACCTCTGCAAATACTCCTACCATTCCCCGTTCTGGGACCCGGTCGCCGGCGCCGCCCGCGCCATCGAGCACGTCACCCCCCACGGGCTCCCCGTCCACGACGGCCGCCGCCGCGACATCTCCCGCATCAACCCGCCCCTCGCCCGCGAGATTTTCGTCCGCCACGGCCTCGTTCTCGGAGAGTTCGGCGCGGAATACGCCGGAGGAGAGGTTTCTCCGGAGAATCTTCCCCCGGAAGACGCCTCCGCCCCCGCCGGCGGGAAGCGCGGAGCGCCCGGCTTCCGTCTTCCCCAGCCCTTCCAGGCGAATCTCGACCTCTTCCGCGCGATCCGTAGCGACCTCCGCAAGCTCCGCGAGCCGGAGGACAAGCTCGACGAGGCCTTCGTGGCGCTCTACCTGGAGCGGCTTTCCGCCGACTGCGTCAACCTGCCGACCCTCCGGCGGCTTTGCGCGGCCTCCGCCCCCGCGCTGGCGGGTCTCGCCTTCCACCGCCGGGACTTCCCCCCCTCCGCCCCCGACCCGCACGCCTTCCCCGGCCACATCCGGCTCGGCGGGCAGACGCTCCGGCTCTCCTATGTGGGCGA
>JAZUKQ010000300.1:0-7689 GCA_045643325.1 Kiritimatiellia bacterium
CCTCCGAGCGTCCTCACGGGCAGGATCAGCGCGAGCGAGTACGCGAGCGCCGCCGCGCCCGGCGCGGCGAGCCCCCGGGCCCCCGCGAGCGCGTACCCCGCGGCGAGCGCGGCCGCGAGCCACCCCGCGAACACCGCGAGATGCCCTTTCCTCACGCCGTTCCGGTACGCCCCCGCGTACTCGCTGGTCGGAAGCGGCGCGAGCCGTGTGATGAAGAATCCGGCGCAGGCGCGGGTCGCTGCCGGGACAAGCGCCAGCGTCAACGCCGTCCGTCCGGCGTCCGGCACGTCCCAAGGTTTCTGAAGGATCTCCGAGAGGCAGGCGAAATACATCAGCAGGAGCAGCGAGCACGCGACGACGGCGAACGAGCCCGTGTGCGGATCCTTGAGAATCCGGCGCCGCTCCTCCGCGCCGCGCCACGACTTCACCGCGTCCACCACGTCCAAGAAACCGTCCGCGTGCATGAAGCCGGTGACGAGGAACGGAAACGCCGCGAGGCACCCCCCGGCGACCGGGCCGCGCCCTGCCACGCAGGGAAGTCCCCGGAGCAGCGCCGTCCAAAGCGCGCCGATCCACAGCCCGGCCAGCGGCAGAAAGAGCGTCATCAGCGGCCGCGCCTCCTCGTCCCAGGCATGGAACGGACAGGGAATGTAGCAGAACATCGTGAAGCACATCATGCAGGCCTTCACGTATCTCTCGAGAAGTTTCACGGCAGCACCCCCTTGTGGACGTGCGGCACGCCCGCGCAGAGCTCGACGACGCAGTCCGCCGCCTCGGCGAGCGCGCGGTCGACGCCCGCGAGCGCCTTCCGGTAGCCCTCGGTGAACGCGTCGTAGAGCGCGGCGTCCGAGTAGATGTAGTCGGAGACGAACACGGCGTTGCGGACGCTCCGCGCGAGCGCGAGCGTCTCCTCCCGGCAGCGGCGCTCCGCGGCCGGATCGGCCTCGCCGCCGTGCGCGTCCTGGAACATCTCGTTGAGGAGGAGCGCGGTCACGCTGTCGACGAGAAAGGTCCCGTCCCTGTCCGCGCCCCGGATGCCGTCCATCAGGCCGCGCGCGCGCTCGATCGTCTCGAATCCCATGCCCGCGCGGTTCTCCAGATGCCTTCGGACCCGCTCGCGGTCCTCCTCGTCGCACGGGACCATCGTCGCGACATAATACCGTTTTCCGCCCGCCGCGAGGCGGAGGGAGAGCTCCTGGGCGAACGAGGATTTCCCGTTCTTGCAGCCGCCGGAGACGAAGACAATCACCGCGCCCCCCCGCGCCCCTTCACCGAGAAGGCGTCGACCTTGCGGATCTCGTCGAGATAGCCGTCATGGATGCCGGCCTCCTCGAATGTCTCCATCTCGTTCAGGATGGCGCAGGCGGCCTTGAGCACCTCGAACGCGATCGGGCAGCCGCTTCCCTCGCCGAGCCGCATGCCGAGAAGAAGCATCGGCGAGAGGCCGAGGGCGTCCGCGGCGATTTTGTATCCGATCTCGTAGGACGCGTGGGAGAGGACGAGCGCGCCGGCCGCGGCCGGCGCGAGACGGACCGCGGCGAGCGCCGCGACAATGGAGATGAACCCGTCGACCACGGCCGGAACGCGGCATTCCGCGGCGCCGAGAAACGCCCCGCACATCGCGGCGATATCGAGCCCGCCCACCTTCGCGAGCACGCCGAGAGGATCGGCGGGGTCGGGCGCGTTGCGCTCGATCGCCCGGCGGACGACGCGCAGCTTCTTTTCAAAACTCCGGTCGGTGATGCCGCCGCCGCGGCCGGTCACATCGGCCGCCTCCGCCCCCGCGAGGACGGCGAGAACGGCCGAGGAGGTCGTCGTGTTGCCGATGCCCATCTCCCCGACGCCGAGCGCCTGAACTCCGTCGCGCGCGGCCTTACGGGCGGCCTCCGCCCCCGCGATCACGGCGCGGGCGGCCTCCTCGCGGGTCATGGCGGGCCCCTCCGCGATGTTGCCGGTGGAATGACGGATCTTCACGTCGTGGACAAGCGGGTCCGGGACGTCCGACGCGACCCCGACGTCGTAGACCTCGATGCCGCATCCGAACGCGCGGCAGAGCGTGGCGCATCCGGCCTTGCCGTGGGCGAGGTTGACGGTCTGGGCGAGCGTGACGGACTGCGGGGCGCTGGAGACGCCCTCCGCGACGACCCCGTTGTCCGCCGCGAAAACGAGGACGCGGCGCGAGTCGACGCGGTTGTGGACGCGCCCGGTGATTCCGGCGAGCTGAATGGAGAGCTCCTCGAGTTTCCCCAGGCTTCCGGGCGGCTTCGCGAGACGCGCCTGGCGCTCCCGCGCCGCGGCCGCCGCCCGCTCGTCCGGGCCCCGGATCCCCGCGACCAGTTCCCCGACCCTCTTCTCGAATCCTCCGTCCATTTTCCGCCTGTCTCCCCGCCCCCGCGCGTCAATCGAACCCGACCCAGAACACCACGCGCTGGCGGCGGCTGATGTCGTCGTCCTTCTCGACGGGGTAGGTGTAGTCGAGACGGAGCGGGAACTGCGGGACGTCGATCCGGATGCCCGCGCCCACGGTGGAGGCATACTCGGAGAAGTCGAAGTCGTACGGATCCTCCCAGACGTTGCCGATGTCGTAGAACATTCCGAGACGGAAGACGCTTCCGAGCGGGACCGAGTACTCCACGCCGCCCTGGAAGAGCGTCTGGCCGCCCGGCGCGCGGTAGCGGGTTCCGTTCTTCTCGGGATCCGTCGGGAGGACTTTCGGGCCGACCGCCCGGCTCTTGAATCCGCGGACATTGCGGCCGCCGCCGAGGAAGTACCGGTTCACGATCGGCACCTCGTCCCCGTCGTCGAACGTCTCGATGACGCTGGACCGGAGATAGAAGCTCAGGACGTGGTTCCACCAGAGACGGAAATAGGTGCGGGCGCGGAAGTCGAGCGAGTACATTTCCGTGTCGCTTCCGAGCGCCTCCCCGTAGTACGTCGCCGCGGCCGTCGCGCGGGTTCCGCTCGTAGGAATCATCGGGCGGTCGCGCGTGTCGTAGATCCAGTTCAGTTTGAGCGAGCCCTGGAGCATCTTGTCGTCCTCGTCCGTGAACCGGTAGAGGTGCGACGGATCGTCCAAATACGCGAACTCGCCCTCGAGGACATCTTCGAGCTCGATCTGCTCGAGCATGAAACTCACGCCGACGCGGCCGACCCACGGAACATGCCTGGAGAGACCGACGGAGCCGCCGATGTGCTCCTCGTCGTACTCGGAATGCTCGCCGGTGCGCCAGAACCCGTTGACGTCCAGGGAGAGGCGCTCGATCCAGCGGTCCATGAACCATGGCTCGGTGAACGACGCCTCGATGTCCGTGGAGTCGCTGCCGAGCTGGACGCCGAGTCTCGCCTTCTGGCCGGCCCCTTTGAAGGTCCTCCAGTTGGTGATGTCGAAGTTCTTCTCGGAGATCTCCCCGAACCCGACGAGATGGTCCTCGCTCGAGTAGGCGACGCCCATCATGAGGTTTCCGGTCGGCTGCTCCTCGACCTCGTAGACGAGATCGCGGTATTCCGGATCGTCTGTCTTCTGCGAGGAGTGGATCACCGAGGAGAAGTAGCCGAGGTTGCGGAGACGGCGGTCGCCGCGCGTGGCGAGCGTGCTGCTGAAGACCTCGCCCGGATTGAGCGGGATGTCGCGGCGGATGACCTTGTCGGAGGTCCGGGTGTTGCCGTTCACGAGCACCGAGCGCACGCGGACAAGCTTGCCCTCGCGGACCTGGTACGTAAGGTCGACGACGCCTTCCTCGCCCGGGGCCGGAACCGGGGGACGCAGCACGACGGAGGTGTCCAGATACCCCCGCGACCCGTAGAAATCGTAGATTGCCGTCGCCGCGGCGTCCATCGCGGCCTGCGAGGCGATTCCGCCCTCCGAGACGGGCATCGCCCGGCGGAGCGACGTCTCGGGGAACAGCGACACGCCCTCAAGCGTGATTTTCCCGATCCGGTAGCGGACGCCCTCCTCCACCGTGTAGCGGATGCGGCGGACGCCGTTCGTCTCCGTCACGACGGGCCGGGACACCGTGGCGTCGAGATAGCCGAGATCGGCGTACTGCGACCGCGCGTCGGAGCGGACAACCTCCAGGTCGTACGTCCCCAGACGCTCGCTCGAGAACCAGGAGAGGGGATTGTACCAGGGATGCTGCCGCGAATAGCGGCGGAGATCGGAGTCGGAGACCGCCTTGTTGCCGTCGAAACGGATGAGCGCGACGCTCCGGCGCGCCCCCTCCTTGATGACCAGCGTCCCGTGCGCCACGGCGGGGTTCGCCCCGTCCGGCTCGAGCCGGTAGCCGACCTCCGCGTCGAAGAAACCGTTCTCGCGGTACTTCGCCGCGACCGCCGCGGCGGCGGTCCTCATCATCGCGTCGTCGACGGGGTCGCGGACCGTCAGTCCGGCGAACTTCCGGATGCTGTGGTCGCCCCAGAAGGAGTTCCGCATCGTCCAGAAGTCGAACCGGTCCGACTCGATCTCGACCGCGAGCCTCTCGGCCAGCCGGCGGCGCGCCTCCACGGCCACGACGACCTCGACGCCCTCCGCGCTCTCCTCGAGGATGATCCCGACGTATGAGTAGAGCTTCGTGTCCAACAGCGCCTTGACGTCTTTCTCCACGACGGCGGGATCGTACGTCTGCCCGACCATGTCCGTGTGGAGGAACGCCTCGACCTGTTCGACGCGGACGGGCACCTCGCCCTGATTTCGGACGGAGATTTTCGTGACCGTGTTCCGATCGGCCCGGGCCCCCGCGGACAGCGCCGCGAGAACCGCGCAAAGCAACAACCGCTTTCCTGACATCGCGCTACTCCGTGGGCTTCTCTTCGGTCAGCGGGCGGCGGCTCCGGATGGACGCGATCGGGAACATCCGGGTGACGCCGGGCTCCGTCTCGAGTCGGACGCCCTCGGCGGTCACGGTCTTCAACACGCCGCGATAGACGTTCTCGTCCGTCTTGATCTCGTAGTCGGGAATGAACTTCCGCTTCAGCTTCACGTCGATCGTGGCGGTCTGGTCGCGCCCGACCTCGACCGTCTTGCGCGCCTCGAAGAATCCCTCGCTCACGAAGGTGACCTCGCGGGTCCCGGCGGCGACGAGCGGGATGTCCAGCGCGTCGGAGATCTGGTCCGTCGCGCCCTCTTTCGCCGTGGTCGTCCCGCGGACCTTTCCGTCCACGAGGACGGTCACGCCGGCGGGATAGCTCGTCACGCGGAGCGACCCGCAGTTCGGCACCAGGCGGAACTCCTCGGTCTTCGACGTCGCGCGCTCCAACAGGACGTCGCGCGCCATCGGGTCGTAGGCGGCGAGCTCGACGCGCACCCGGTGGGAGCCCGGATCGATCTCCTGGAGTTCGAAAGGAGACTCGCCCTTGTACTGGTTGTCGACGTACACGCGGGCTCCGGCGGGAATGGTCTCGACCCGAAGCGACGCGGGCTTCGGAATCAGGACGACATGCGTCGTCTCATCGTCGCCCGCGGAGAGGCGGACGGACTGTTTGGCCGGCTGATAGCCGTCGGCGCGGACCTCGAGCTCGCCCACGCCGTCGGGAATCCGCTCGATGAGGGCCGGGGTCTCGCCGCGCGGCACCCCGTTGAAAAGCACCTGCGCCCCCGCGGGCTCGCTCGTCACGCGGAGCGTCGCGGAATCGGTGAGCAGGGACACCGACACCTTCTGCGGCGCGGCGTTCTCGATCTTCAGATCGACGGCGCGCTGCTGAAAGCCGGGACGCGCCACGACGACGCGGTGGTCCCCCATCGCCACGGCGGGCAGGAGGACGGGGGCGTCGCCGACATGGCCTCCGTCCAGGGAGACCGAGGCCCCGACGGGATCTGTCTCGACGAGCACCGCCGCGGTCGCCTTCGCCAGGGAGACGTCGAGCGTCCGGGTCGTCCCGGCCTCGACCGTGACCGTGGAGAGCTCCTCGCGGTAGCCGCGCGCGGAGATTCCGACAATATGCTTTCCGGGCGCGAGGCCCTGCAGTTCGAGAGGGGCCTCGCCGCGGGGCTCGCGGTCGACCATGACCTTGGCTCCTTCGGGGACGCACTGCACGCGCAGCCCGCCCGACGGCGGCGCGGGGGGCTCCTTCGCGGACACGGTGCCCGCCATCCAACACACGGACAACGCCGCCGCGGCGGCACGGACGGCGGACGCGGCGCCCCGGGCTAAGAACACTTTCTTCATCTTACTTCTTTCCCTTCTTAAGACGGTTCTCGACATCGAGCAGACGGCGCTCCGCGTCCTGGTTCCGCTCGTCCGAGCGGTCGGGGATGAGCGCGATGAGCCCGCGGAGCTCCTCCGCGGCGACGGCCCAGTCCTTCATCTTGATGGCACGGTCGGCGTTGAAGTTCCGCTCTTTGTAGCGCTCGTCCAGGAAACGCTCGGCCTCCCGGCGGTTCTCGACCGCCTCCTCGTAGAACTCGGGTTTCGGCTCCACGGTCTCCACAAGGTTCTCGCACTCCCGGAAGCTGCGGATCGACTCGCAGAGGTTCTCCACGGCGATGTCGCGCTCCTGCAGCAACCGCTGACCAAGCTTGAACTTGTCGGCGGCCATCTGCTGGAGTTTCTCGCTCGAGAACTCGATGGCCCAGAGACCGAGCTCGTTGCGGACAAATGTCTCCAGATGCTCGCGGACGTCGCGGAACTCCTCCGGCTCCGAGCGGTTCGACACACGAACCCTCTTCACATCGTTTCCAAGGACCACGGTCAACTCGTACTCGGCCACCTTGTTCGGCGGGGAAACGCCCTCGTAGATGTCGTCGAGCCCGAAGAATCCGGCCTGGGAGATCAACCGGGCCAGATCTTTACGGAGACTCTCGGCGACCGGCTCCTTGCTCTCTTTCCGGACATGGCGCGACTGCTCGAGGTCGTCGATCTCCACGGCGACCGCCCCGTTGGTCTGAAGCAGGAGATCGTACCGGAAAATGTTCTCGACGGAGCCTTCGAGTTTCGTGTAGCGGACCTCGAGCCCCTTCGGCTCCTCGACTCGGCGCGCGGGAACTTTTCCCGTGTCCACGGGCGCCTCCAGGAGCATCTTGATGACCAGCGCGGCGACAACAAGGAGAAGGAAGCTCACGACCGACCAGAGCAGCGTCTTTTTCGCTTTCTTCTCCTGGGACGCCGAATCGCCGCTCTTCGACTGGGCCGAATGGAGGCCGAGATCGACCGAACCGGCCGCCGCGGGCGCGGAAGGGGCGGGGGCGGGGGCGGAGGCGGACCCCGTCCCGGCCGCGACGCCGCCGGACCGGACACGGAGTACCGAGATGCCGAGCATGAGAGCGTCTCCGTCGACAAGCCGCGACTCGGGAACCTCCTTGCCGTTGACAAGAGTTCCGTTCGCGCTGGCGAGATCGGTGACCCACAGCTCATCCCCGCGGAAATCCACGCGGCAATGCTTGCGCGAGAGCTCCCCGTCGGAAAGCACGACATCGTTCTGAGAAGACCGGCCGATATCCAGTCCCCGCTCGGGGACGGGGAACTGCTTCCCCATATCGGGACCGGCCTCGACGATAAGGCGGTATTCTGGTTTCATGGCGGATAGAATACCATAATCAGGGACCGCCGCCAACGTACACACTTATCCCGTTTTTTTATAGAATGAGAGTTTGTGTTGTTGGATATGTGCGCCCCAAGGCGTTGTTCTACGCCTGACCACGCCCTAGGCGGAGCTGTCTCGGATCTGCCCAGGCGCGCTTTTTCGGGCGGCCGGAAA
>JAZUKQ010000301.1:0-21020 GCA_045643325.1 Kiritimatiellia bacterium
AGCATGACCGTCTGGTCGAAATAGCCGAAGACGCGTGGAACGACCGCCTTTCCGTCGCCGTCGCGAGAACGTTCCTCCCGATATTCGCGCGCAATCCGCTCAATGAATCCACGAGGAATCAGTTGGACGACCTGATGAAAACATGATAGATTACTCTTCATCGTTTGCCTTTCTTTTTGTGCTTGGTTTTGCATGCACAAACACCCTGTCGCACTTCAAAAGAAGAGGCAAACGATTTTCAACCACCCATTCTATGGGATGCTAGTGATATTGATTATTTCTACGCCTGGTCATTTGGAAGCACGTTTTGCCAAACGGATGTTTATGAAATATCGAATCAGAGGGGACGAGGCAAAGGGAATGACACGACCGGGGAAATATATCGCTATAACAATGACAACTATGATGGATTCCTGTTTGATTTGGATACACCTGGATTTCGAATAGGTACAAACCAACCCACTCAAAATTACAATCCCGACACCATCTTCTACATACGTGGCAATTTTCTTGAATATGCGAGATTCAATGGTGTTCGCTGTTCCGATGATTTTCCATGGTTTGTTCGACTTACGGCTATTAAGACAGGGGCGGTAGGGGTAGATTCGTATGAGTTTCTTACAAGGCCGGGGCATCCTTCAGACAACACTGCTGGAACGGGGCGAACATCCCTTTCCATCGATGAGGAGAATTGATATGAAAAAAATCTACAATGTATGCTTTTCTGTGTGTGTATTGATAGCCTGTTCGCCCTGCGGATATGCCGAAGATATTGAAAACGAAGCGTTATTGATCTCGCAGTTTCAAACGCTTTGGATGGAAGGGGACGACGAACTGCTTCCCCAGGCAATTGAGCAATTGTCCATTCACGGGGGGACCAATGCGGTGAATGTGCTTCTACCGCATTTGGACTATAATCCCGCAATATCCAAGGCAAATAGATCGCCAAATTCCAATGCGGTTGTTCAAATGACCGGGTATCGTTATGTCGTTGCGGAGGCAATCCGGAAAATTGGACTGACTTTGGAGCAATGCATTTCCGAATTGGAAACATCCACCCCGGAATCTCAACGCGAGCGGTTGCTTGCGGAAATCGGAGTGTCAAACCACGGCTGGACATTCACCTCAAATATGATCCACCGGGCATCAAACGATGGTGGAAAGTGGCTTCATGTGGAGCATTTGTGCATTCCGATTACGACTGTTGCAACGAATGCCTCATGGCCTGTTTCCATGTCGCTCGAACAGACGGATTCAGGCCTTTCGGTATCCATTAGCAACCATCTTGCATCAGCATTAAGTTTTCCGGGGACGCCACCGTCTCGACATTGGAATACTCTGCTTGTGTACACCGATCCGGAACGTCCGTGGATCCACAAGCAAGTGGGCGTTGGAAGCCCCGGATTCATTTCCGAGCATCCAGAGCAATGGTTTCTCACGATACCATCCCACGAAGTACGGTCATTTCATATTTCCTGGAACGACATAGCCAACAACTCCATGGAAGGATTATGGGATCATGTCTGGCAAATACAATGGGAAATCCGTGATGATTTATACCATGGATTCTTGTCAAATCCCATCCCCATAACCTCCCTCCCGATTCATAACTGATTCGAGATGGAACGAGAAGGGGCGACAAAGACGGCAGTTTCTATCCGTTCACCGTGTCCGTCCGGGGCAAGCAGTTCGTGGAGGTGCAACTCGCCACGGACTTGGCGTCGGATTAACTGATTTGAATAGGAGTCCCACATGTGTACAACTCATTGTTCCATGAAATTGGGTTCTTGAGGCATAAGTGTGGGTCGTTCTACGTCGCATGAGTTTTTCCGGACCCTTTGTTTGTTGACTCTTTCCCGCTTCTGCCTGGCCACGGGATTTCTATTGGAGAGCAGAAGAGCGTGATGAGGCCGATCATCGTGTCCGCGTTTCGGAAACCATAGGCGATCCGGATCAGCAGTTTGACCTTGTTGCTCATCGACTCGATCCCGGCATTGCTCAGCCCGAACCGTATCGTATTGAGGATGTTCCCCCGATGCCGTCTTATCTTTCGCTGCAGTTCGACAAACGCGGGGATGCGGCATCTTTACCGCGCCTTGTTCCGCGTCCGCGCATTCTGCTATAATCGCGGCATGGATTCCACGAACACTTCCGACAAGCCCCGGACCGGCGGGTTCGGATGGCTGAACGCGACGCAGTTCTTCGGCGCGCTCAACGACAATCTGTTCAAGATGTTCGAGCAGATGTTCCTCATGGCGCTGTTTCCGGGGGCCAAGGAGCGTCTGCTCTCCCTCGCGACCGTCCTGTTCGCCCTGCCGTTCCTCTTCTTTACCGCGTACGCCGGATTTCTGGCGGACCGTTTCAACAAGCGGCGGGTGACCGTCGCCCTCAAGTACGCCGAGTTGGGCGTCATGGCGCTGGCGGCCCCCGCGTTCCTCGTCGGCCGTCCGGAGCCGCTGTTCGCCCTGCTGTTCCTGATGTCGCTCCAGAGCACGCTGTTCTCCCCGACGAAATACGGCATCGTTCCGGAACTGGTCGGGGAGGCCGACCTCCCGCGGGCCAACAGCCTTCTCACAAGCGCCTCCTTCCTCGCCATCATCGCGGGCAGCGCGCTCGCGCCGCTCGTGGCGAGCGGTGCCGCGGCGCTGTTTCCGGAGCGTCCGAATCTCGCCTACGCGCTGGTGCAGGCGCTGTGCGTCGCGGTCGCGGGGGCGGGCGTCCTGACGTCGGTCCGCATCCGGCCTCTCGCGCCGGCGAATCCGGCGGCGCGTCCGGACCTCCTCTTTTTCCGCCAGCTCTGGAGAACGTCCCGGTGGGTCCGGAAAGACCGTCCGCTTTTCTACGGCCTGCTCGGCTCCATGCTTTTCACGACGGTCGCCGCGTTCCTCCAGATCAATCTTCCCTGCTACGGCATCGACCGGCTCGGGCTGAACGAGCGGACGGGCAGTTTCCTTTTCTTCTTCGCCGCGGTCGGCATCGCCGCGGGGGCGCTGCTCGCGGGGCGGCTCTCCCGGAGGAACATCGAGTTCGGCGTCATGCCGCTCGGCGCGCTCTCCGTCGTGGTCAGCGTGTTCGCGCTCGGGCTCTTTCCGAAGGGGATGCCCGCTGCCGTCTCCGGGTTCTTCATCTTCGCAGCGGGGTTCGGGGCCGGACTGTTCGTCGTCCCGCTCGACACGTTCCTGCAGCTCCGCCTGCCCGAGGACCGGCGGGGCGAGGGGCTCGCCCTCAACTCGTTCCTGAGCTGGCTCGGCGTGCTTCTCTCGGGCGTGCTTCTCGCGGTGTTCCGGAGCCTCGGGGCGGGGGCCTCGGGGAACTTCCTCCTCATCGGGATTCCGGCGCTCGCGATGTTCGTGGTGAGCCTGGTCGCGCTGAAGGAGTTCTCTCTCCGGTTCTTCGTAAACCGTCTGGTCGGGCTGTTCTACCGGGTCCGGACGGAGGGCATCGAGAACCTTCCCGTCTCCGGACCGGCGCTCCTCGTCGCGAACCACGCCTCCTACATGGACGCGCTGCTTCTTTCGGCGACGACCCGGCGCCGCATCCGGTTCCTGATTTCCAAGGACATCTACGACGGCTGGCGTTTCCTGCTGCCGGTGTTCCGGACGTACGGAGCGATTCCGGTCAAGGCGTCGTCGCCGCGGAGCATCGTCTCGGCGATCCGCGAGGCGCGCCGGGCTTTGGACGACGGGTTCGTCGTGTGCGTCTTCGCGGAGGGGGGCATCACGCGGACGGGCGCGGTCCGGGCGTTCAAGCACGGATTCGAGAAGATTCCCCGGGGCCGCGACGTGCCGGTCGTCCCGGTGTATCTCGGCGGATCGTGGGGCGCGTTCTTCCACTATTACCGGGGGCAGTTCGTGCGGCAGCGCGTGAAGTCCCTGTTCGGACGGTACCCCGTGACGGTGATGTTCGGGAAGCCGCTCCCCGCGGAGACGCCCGCCGCGAAGGTCCGGCGCGCGGTGACGGAGCTCTCGTGCGGATATTTCGAGTCCCGCAAGGCGGAGCACGGCTCGCTCGGCCGGGCGTTCCTCGCGGCGGCCCGGCGCGGGGGCTCGGGGGAGGCGGTCGCCGACACGACGGGACGTCATCTCTCCTGGCGGGAGCTCCGCGGGGCCGCGCGGACCCTCGCGGACCGTGTCGCCCCGGCCTCCGGCGGAAGCGCCGCGTCATCGGTCGGCGTCGCGCTGCCGCCCGGCGTCCCCGCGGTCGTCGCCCACGCGGCGGCGGCGCTTCTCGAGCGGTGCGCGGTGGAGGTCCCGCCGGCCGCGGGGGCGGAGGATGTCGCCCTGTTGCGGAACGCTTCGGGATATTCCGTGCTGATGACCGGGCGCGACGTCCTGGAGAAGAATCCGGCGCTGGCGGGGGACGGAGTCCGGGTCGTGTTCGTCGAGGACTCGCTGGACGGGGCGGCGGCGCCGGCTCCGCGGGGTCGGAGGGAGGGTGTCCGCCGCGCGCGGGACTGGTGGCGCTCCGCGGTCCGGAGGCGGGCGGATCCCGACGCCCCGGCCGCCATGTATCTTCCGGAGGCGCCGGCGCCGGAAGGCCGCGGGCCGGTCACGGTCACCCGGCACGAGGTGCTCTCGATGGTGGAGAGTCTCCACATGGTCCTCGCGCCGGACCGGGAGGACCGCCTTTGCGGGACGCTCCCGTTCGGCGGCGCCTTCGGGCTGGTCGCGGCGCTGTGGCATCCGCTGCTGCGGAACGGGCGCGTGGTCTATCACGCGGATCCGGCCGACGCGCGGACGGTCGCCGGCGTCCTGCGTGCGCAGCGCGCCACGCTGTTTTTCTGCCGTCTGGAGGATCTGGAGCGGCTTTCCCGGGAGGCGTCGCCGGGCGATTTCCGGAGCCTGCGTCTCCTGCTGGTCCTCGGGCGGCTCGACGAGACGTTCGCGAGGGAGTTCGAAGGGCGGTTCGGAATCCGTCCGCTCTCGGTGTACGCGAAACCGGGGATTCCGGCGCCGCTCGCCATCAGCGTCCAGCACGCGACGGGCGGCGGCATCACGCACGAGGGGTGGCGCGAGGGGAGGGTCGGTTTCGCCCTTCCTGGCATCGCGCTGAAGGTCGTGGATCCGGAGACGGACGAGGAGCGGGGGCCGGGGGAGCGCGGCGCCCTCCGCGCGAAAGGTGCCGGTGTCCCCGCGGCGGGTCCGGACGGATGGGCCGCCACGGGCGACACGGCGTTCGTGGACGAGGACGGGTTCGTCGCGGTGGAGTGAGCCGTCCGCGACGGGACGGCGTCCGGAGACCGTTCCCGTTTTCCGACGCGGGCCGTTTCGTCCGCCCGCGCCGGAGGAACCGGTGGAAGCGGAGGCGGAAAAGCGGTAAACTATCGGCTCGCTCCCTTGGCGCGCCGGCCGGCCGCCATTCAGTCATACAGAACGTCTTATGGATTCGAAAGTCAAACTCGCCGTCATCGGTCTCGGGCACCGCGGCCCCGACATGCTCAACCTCCTGCTGCAGATGGACGATGTGGAGATCGTCGGCGTCTGCGATGTCTACGAGGACCGCACGAAGGCCGGATACGACGCCGTCGTCAAGGCGGGCCGCCCCGCGCCGCTCGCCGTCGCCGACTACCGCCGCCTTCTCGACCTCAAGGAACTCGACGCCGTCTTCACCCCGTCGTCCTGGAGCAGTCATGTCCAGATCTGCCTCGACGCGATGGATTCCGGGCGCTACGCGGCGACCGAGGTCGGCGGCGCGTACTCCGTCGAGGAGTGCTGGGAGCTCGTCCGCGCCTACGAGCGCACCCGCGTTCCCTTCATGATGATGGAGAACTGCTGCTACGGCCGCGAGGAGATGATGGTCCTCAATATGGTCAAGCAGGGGCTTTTCGGCGAGACGGTCCATGCCGAGGGCGGCTATCGCCACGACCTCCGCGGGGAGATCTGCCGGGGACGCGAGATCCGCCACTACCGGCTCGAGAACTACTCGAACCGCAACGGAGAGCTCTATCCGACGCACGAGATCGGCCCGATCGCCAAATGGCTCGGCATCAACCGGGGCAACCGCTTCACCGCGCTCGCCTCCTTCGCCTCCAAGCAGGCCGGACTCACGGACTGGATCGAGCGGAATCCGGGTCCCCACAGCGACCTCGCCTCCCGCCGTTTCACGCAGGGCGACGTCGTCACCACCATTCTCAAATGCGCGCACGGCGAGACGGTCACCCTCACGCACGACACCTCGCTTCCGCGCGCCTACTCGCGCGGCAACGTTCTTCAGGGAACGAGGGGCATCTGGTGCGAGGACCGCCACGGAATGTATATCGAGGGAGTCTCGCCAAAGAGCGACAGCTGGTGCGAGAACTGGCAGGACATCTCCGAACTGTACGGCGCGTATGAGCACCCGCTTTGGAAAGTCTTCCGGCAGGAAGGCGTCAAAGGAGGGCACGGCGGCATGGACTGGCTTGTCCTGCGGGGGTTTGTCGAGGCCGTGAAGAACCGGACCCAGACGCCGATCGATGTCTACGACTCGGTCGCCTGGATGGCCATCACGCCGCTCAGCGAGGACTCCGTCGCGATGGGCGGCCAGCAGGTCGCCTTTCCGGATTTCACGCGCGGAAAATGGATGCACCGCGAGGCGCCGGTCGAGGGCACATACTGCCTCGAGAAGGTCTGCCCCGTCGATATCGCGACCCTGTAGGCCGTTCCCATGACAGGTTCCTTCCGTACAGTTCTCGGGGTGGCGCGGCAGTCGGTCCGCGAGTCGGTCCGCAACCGGTTCGTGGTCGCGATGCTGGCGCTTCTGTGCGTCATTCTCCTCGTGCTTCCGCGGGTGATGCGGGGCGACGGGACGACCGAGGGGATGGTCCGCGTGCTGCTCACCTGGACGGTGGGGCTGGCCTCGGTCGTGATCGGCGCGGCGACGCTCTGGGCGGGCTGCTGCGCCGTGAGCGGAGACATCGAGGACGGGGTCTACGCGACGGTCGGGACGAGCGCGTCGCGTCCGTTCTGGCTGTGGCTCGGGAAGTGGCTCGGCCTGGTGGCGGTCAACGGCGCGCTGCTCGCGCTCACGCTCGCCGCGGTGGCCGCGCAGGCGCGCTGGCACGGCATTCCCCCGGAGGCGCTTCGCCCGTTCGAGCGCGTCCTGCCCGACGCGGAGTACCAGCGCGTCCAGGCCGGACGTCGCGTCGCGGAGATGGAGGCGGAGGGGGCGGTGTTCCCCGAGGAGTTCGGAACGACGCGCGAGGAGCGCGTCGAGGCGATGTTCGCCGATCTCCGGGAGGGCGCGTTCTCGCTGGCGCCCGGCAAGTCGTTTCTCTGGCGTTTCCGGGCCCCGGACGGCGTGAGTGCCCGCGACGGAGAGCCGTGGGAGGCGCGGATCCGCTTCGTCTCCCCGTACGGGACGATGTCCGATGTCGAGGGACGGATCTCCGCGCGGTTCGGCGGCGAGGGCGAGGACGTCGCGTCGGTGGACCTCCGGCCGGACGGGAGCCGCGAGGCGCGTGTCTCGTTCCCGAGTCCTCCGGAGGGCATCCCGGGCGGCTGGGTGTACGTCCGGTTCGAAAACACGGGGGCCGAGAGCGCGCCGGCGGCCCTGATCGAGGCCGCGGAGGGCGCGGTCGTGCGTATTCCCGCCGGAACGTTCGCGGGAAACCTCGCGAAGACCGGGCTGATCCTTCTCGCGGCGCTCGCGACCCTCGCGGCGGTTGGGACCTCCGCGGGGGCGATGCTGTCGCGGCCGGTGGCGATTTTCGCCGCGACGGGCGTGGTGGCGCTCGGAGTGGTGAGCCATACGGACATCGACGCGCTGCGCGGGGAGGACGAGCATACGCATGTGGAGGTGACGGCGGCCGCGCGGAAGGCCGAGGCCGCGTCGCGGGCCGTGCTGGGCGTGGTGGCGGTCGCGACCTCGCCCGTGAAGCGGGCGGCCCCGTTGGACCGGCTCGGCGACGGAGTGCGCGTCTCCGGAAAGGATGTCGCGCGGTGCGCCGCGCAGAACGGCGTCGTCGTGCCGGCCGTGTTCGGGCTCGTCGCGGCGGCCGTGCTCAAGAGGCGGGAAATCAAGTAGTCCCCCGTTCCGGGCCCGGCGGGCCGCCGGATCGGAAATCGAGGAGAAATGGAGAGCGTGATGATGAGGTTCGGAGCGCCGGTGACGGCATACGGAAGCCCTGAGGAATGGGTCGCGCGGCTGAGGAGGCTCGGCTACAACGCCGCGTACTGCCCCGTGGGACCCGAGGCTCCGGAGTCGCTGAAGGACGAGTATGTCCACGCGGCCCGGGAAAACGACATTGTCATCGCCGAGACGGGCGCGTGGTCGAATCCGCTCTCCGGGAACCGCGAGGAACGCGAGGCGGCGATCCGCAAGAACATCGAGCAGCTCGCCCTGGCGGAGCGCATGGGGGCGCTCATCTGCGTCAACATCAGCGGATCGCTCGGCGCGAAGTGGGACGGTCCGCACCCGGACCAGTTCTCGGAGGCGACATTCGACCGTGTCGTGGAGCTCGTGCGGTATTTCATCGACGAGGTCCGCCCGGCGCGCGCGAAATACGGGCTCGAGACGATGCAGTGGGCTCTCCCGGACTCCGTGGAGAGCTACGAGGCGCTCGTGAAGGCGGTCGACCGGCCCGCGTTCGGGGTCCATTTCGATCCCGTGAATCTTGTGAACTCGCCCCGGAAATACTATGGGAACGCGGAGATTATCCATGCCGCGTTCGACCGGCTCGGCGACAGGATCCGCTCGGTCCACGGCAAGGACGTGACGATGGACGCCTCCGCCCTCGTGCACATCTCCGAGATTCCCGCGGGGGAGGGCAACCTCGACTACCGCGCGCTCCTCGGCCGGCTGAAAGAGCGGCCGGACGTGCCGCTCATGCTGGAGCACCTCCCCTCGCAGGAGGCGTACCGGAAGGCCGCCGCGTACGTGCGGGGCGTCGCCCGGGAGATCGGCGCGGAGCTGCCGCAGCCGGAGGAAGAGGCGGGCGCATGACGCGGAGAGCCGGGACACTGTTTCTCGCGGCCGTTTCCGCGGCGGCGGCCGGCGCGGAGGAGATTTCCGAGATCCGGTGGACGGATCACGGGGCGGAGCCGATTTCCGACTGGGAGAACGCGGCGAACTGGGACGCGGACGCCTATCCGGACGGGCCTGGCGTGAACGCGCGCATCCAGACGGCCCCGAACGAGGCTCGGTTCGTGAAGATCTACGGGTCGCTGACGCTTGGAAACCTTCATATCGACAGCGAGCGCGACCCGCTGCCGGGCGGCATCCTCCGGGGGAGCGACGACGCGGTCGTGCGGTTCCAGAACGGCGGGACGACCTCGGTGGTCGACTATTCGCGGTCGCACGCGGAGAAGTGGGCGGTTCCCGTCGAGTTCGAGCGGGACCTCCGCATTTATGTCCACCACTGGTCGCGCCTTCATTTCGAGCCTTCGGCGACGTTCACGCCGCTCTGCTCGGACGGCGAGGCGTCTCTGGTCGTCGACATGGTCTCGGAGCCTTTCTGGTGGGCGCTGTTCGGAGACATCCGCGAGCATACGCTGAACGGAATCGCGGGGTTCGTCGCGGACAGTCTCGACGGCGCTCCGCTCAAGGTCGTGAAACAGGGCCGCGCGCTGTTCGGACTCTATTGCGCGGACAACGACTATTCCGGCGGGACGGAGGTGCGGGACGGAGCGCTTTTCGCGGTCAATATCGACAATTTGGACTCGCCGTTCCTCAACCTCGGACGCGGTCCCGTGCGGGTATGGGAGAAGGCGAGTCTCGCGCTGTACTCCACCAAGCCGGGAATCTGGGGCGCCGGCGCGGGGTACGACCTCACGTTCCTTCCGGGCTCCCATCTGCTTGTCAACGACTGCCAGGACATCCTCTGGAAACAGGTCCCGGAGCCGGAGCGGAAGTTTCAGGCCGGGTCGTTGTCCCTTCCGGAGGGCGGCTCGTGGAGAGTGAATCTGACCCACGGGTGCAAGATGCGTTTCGCAAACGTCTCGCTCGGCTCCAACGCCGTGGTGAATCTCGAGTGCGAGCGCCAGCGGAGATTCGACCAGCCCGACGCGGTGTTCGTGGAGACCCGCGAGGCGTCCGGGAAGACGGCCGGAATCACGAAAGTCGGAAACGGATGCCTCGGATTCGATGGGAAAGGGACTTTCTCCGGCGGCATCTCGGTGCTCACCGGGCAGGTCTCGGTGGCGTCGAGCGAGGCGCTCGGGAAGGGGAGGGCGGCCTTCGCGTCCAATACGGTGCTCTATGTCGACTGCGCGGACTACCGTCCCGCTGGGGAGATCGTGATGGAGCCGGGTTCCGCCGAGGTGTGGCGCGATCCGGGGGCGCGTCTCGCGAAGACGGACGATTTCCGGATGCCGGAGCGCGCGGACTGGGGAATCGCGTGCGACCTCGGCGGAATGGAGGGAAAGACCGTGCGGATGACGGGCGGGGCGGTGATGCCGTACCGCTGCCTGGAGTCCGACACGTTCCGCTACGTGGTTCCCGCCGGGGTGACCGTTGTGCTGCCGCCCGGGGAGACCCGGTTCGGCGTCCCGGAATGGAGCGAGGAGTCCCGATGGGTGCACTACGAGGGGCGCCGCAAGGATTCGCGAATGTACCTTCTGGGAGCGATTCGGGAGGAGGGGGGCGCCGCGACGTTCGTAAAACGGGGCGGCGACTGGATGGTTTTGGGCGGTCCCCTCCGGATTTCGGGGGCGTTGGACGTCTTGGACGGAACGCTCGAGCTCATGCCGGGGGCGAAAGTCGGGCCGACGCGCGTTCATGTGCGCGGTCCGAAAGGCGGTGGTCCCAAGGGACGGCTTGTCGTTCGGTCGCTCGACGCGTTCCGCCCGGGAACGGTCATTGAGGTCGAGGAACACGCGCGCCTTCAACTGGAGTTCGACGGCGAGCTCCGCGGAGTACGGAAAGAAGGCCATGGAAAAGTCGAGGGGCGCGGAAAACTGGCTCCATGAGGTTATGATAACGCGGGGATAAAATAAAAACTATTTTTCCCCGGTTTTTGCGGTTGACTTCCAGTCGCCGCTATGCGAAAATACGGCATCTACCCTTCAGAGGTTATTCATGACTAAAAAGACTTTTTTCAACACAGTTGCCGCGACGGCGCTTCTCTTTCCGGTTCTTGGAATGGCGGACGAGAGTCCTTGGGATTTCAAATTGAAGGTTTTTGCCAAGTGGGACGACAACCGCGACGCCGTCCCGAGTCATCTCGACAAGCTCGATCCGTATGGGTACGAGTATGAGAAGGAAGACAGCCTCAACCTTGGCGCCCAGTTTACGGCGGCGTTCGACACGTATCTGGACGCGCGCAACTTCGTGCGTTTCTCCTATTCGCCGATTTACAACTATTGGGACAATCCCCGGGTTGGCGGCAAGAGCGACGAGTGGTCTCATTACGCGACCGCGAAGTACAAGTATACGGTCGATTCCCGGTCGTATTTCGAGTTGAAGGACGAGTTCCGCTACACGCATGACGATTTCTGGTATCTCACCGACGCGGATCAGGAGCGCACCAGAAACAACGACAAGCGTCTTGAGAACGAGCAGGAGCACATGGTTAACTATGTGGAGGCCGACTACTCCCGCGAGGTGACCAAGCTCGACACCCTCCGGTTGCTTGCCGGGTGGCGTACCGTCGCCTATAAGGACGACGAGATTTCCGACCGCGAGGACGAGGACCAGTTCCGCGTGCATGCCCGTTGGCTTCACGGCGTCTCCGCCCGGGCGAGCCTCGGTCTCTATGCCCGCTACCACTCTTATATGTATGGTTCGAAGACGGTCGACGACGTGGACGGCGAGATTGTCTCCACCAGCCGCGACCTGCAGTCCCTCTCCGGCGGCATCTCCGGCCAGTACCGAGTCTCCGAGCGTCTCGTCTTCAACGCGAACTGCGGTGTCGAGCAGATTACGTACGACGCGGACTCCATCGACGACCGGACGTCGGTCGAGGGCGGTCTCGACATGACGTATGAGACGTCGGCCGATACGCGTTTCTCGGCCGGATTCGACTATTCGACGGTCGACGGATGGGTCTATCCGTACGCCTCGCAGGACCTCTCCTCCTTCTATGCCGCGTTCCGGTGCGCCCATACCGAGAATTTCTCCACGGACTACCGGGTCGCGTACAAGCTGTCCGAGTACGACACCGACTACATTCCCGAGGAGAACCGCAAGAACTACGCGGATGTCTCCGACGGAGAGCGGACGGAACTCGTCCTTCGTGCCAATGCCAACTACCGCTGGAACAACGGTGTCACTCTTACTGGCTATGTCGAGCATATCAATGTTGACTCCGATGTCTCCTACGAGTATGACCGCAACCTTGTGGGAGCCAGCGCCACGTATAAGTTCTAGGACGCGTGTCGGTCTGAAATTGGATGCATAAAAATTGACCGGTCGCCCGGCGGTCTTCGGGATCGTCGGGCGTCCGCGTGTTAATAGGAAACGGTAATCATGAGCGAAGAAATGCAGTCCCCCGCCCCCGCGACAGCCCCGGCCGGAGCGTTGAACGCGGCACCCGTGCAGGAGAAGACCGGATTTGACGCGGTCCACTTTCTTGACTATTGGCAGATTCTGTATTCCCGCAAGGAAATCGTCATTGCCGTCGCCCTGCTCATGATTCTCACCGGTATCGTCGTCACCCGCGCGATGCCCCGCGTCTATGAGGCGACCACGCTGATTCAGGTCCAGCGGGAACACCGGAATATCGACCCGTACGCGTCCGTGCGCACGGGCTACGATCCCTATTTCCTCCGCACGCAGTTCGAGATCATCCGTTCCGTCCCCATCATGGAGGAGGTTGTCCGCGATCTCTCCCTGAACGAGACACTCGGCCGCGCTTACAACTACTATGACCGGATGAGCAACACCGCGAGCTCCGACCGTACGGTGAGCCTGCTGCGAAGTAAATTGAGGTTGGACATCTATCGAGACACCGATCTTATCGCCATCACGCTGCGTCTCGACAAGCCGTCGGAGCCCGACGGCGAGGCCGCGCGACTGGCCGCCCAGACATGCAACACCATCGCCGAGGTTTTCCAGAACTGGACGCTCCGTCAGACCCGCGAGCAGAAGGAGGCCGCGCTGAAAGTCCTCCAGCAGGAATTGGACGAGCAAGACCGGAAAATCGCCGCGCAGGAGCAGAAAATCCACGATTTGCGCACAAAATACGGGCTCACGCTGTTGGGCGAGGGCGATTCCGGCGCGCAGAGCATCCGCTCCGAGATCGCCATGCTTCAGACGGAGGTCGCGCGCGCCGAGATCGCCATGGATCAGGCGCAGGCGTATTACGAGCAGATTGTCGACGTGCCCGGCAAGGAGCTCGCGGGCTATCTGGGGATTCTGACGGGCGACCATACCGCAGACGCGCTGCTCACGGAGCGCCAGAAGTATGAGATGCAGGTCAACGCCTTCACCCGCGAGTCGCTGGGCGCCGAACACCCCGATGTCCGTCAGGCCCGTCAGATGCTCCAGGAGATCGAGGAGAAGATCGAGGAGCGCGTGAACGACGCCAAGACGGCCCGCCGCCTCAACTACGCGCTCGCCGCCGGCCGCCATAAGTCATTGAACGAGAAGTTGGAGGTTCTCAAGAAGAACGAGCTTGAGTATTCCTCCAGCGGTGTGCTTGATTACCGCAACGCGATGGCCGAACTCAACACGCTTCGCGCGAACCGCGCCGTCCTCGAGGAAAGCTACAACCGCGAGCGTGTCCAACTGCGTCTCCCCTCGACCAGTGTCCAGATCATTCAGGTCGCGAAGGTTGTCGGCACGCCGGTTCCCGTCAGCCCGAATTTCGCGATGAACATCATGCTGTCGGTCATCGCCGGCCTGTTCTTCGGTGTCGCGTTGACGTTCTTCGTGGAGTATCTCGATACCTCCATCAAGACGGTCGACGATGTCGAGAAGCATATCGGCGCCCGCGTGCTGGGCATCATTCCGCAGAAGATCCTCTCCCTGAATAATCCCTCCGCCCCCGCGACACATGCCGAGCCGTACCGCGTGCTCCGGGCGAACTTGAAGTCGGTCAAGTACCCCGACCGGAAGGAAGGGGAGGGAGTGATCATTTCCATCGCGAGCTCGAGCGTCGGCGAGGGCAAGTCGCAGACCATCTTCAACCTCGCGTATGTCTCCGCGGAAATCGGAGAGAAGACGTGCATCATCGACTCCGACCTTCATCGTCCGCGTCAGCATAAGATTTTCAACGTCCGGCGTTCTCCCGGTATCGCCAACGCGATTGTCAGCGAGGCGGCTCTCGACGAGATCATCATTCATACCGGCGTCACGAATCTCGATTTCATTCCCGCCGGCGAGCTCAACGGCGCGAGCGCCCACGGTCTGTTGGATACCGACGAGTTCGCCTCGATCCTTCAGAAACTTCGGCAGCGGTACGACAAGGTGTACCTCGACTCCCCGCCGATGGTGGGCGTCTCGGACTCTTCGCAGCTCGTCCGGATGGTCGACGGCGTGCTGATGGTCGTTCAGCACCGCAAGTATCCGCGCGCGCTCATCAAGCGCTCGAAGGACATGATTGTCAACATGGGCGGCAACCTGCTCGGCGTGGTGCTCAACAACATCAACGTCGCCCGCGACTACTCGTCCTCCTACTACTACAAACATCAGTACTATTATCCGTCCTCCGGGTCCGGCTATGGGTATGGCTACGGCTACGGCTACGGATATGGATATGGGTACGGCGGATATGGTTACGGATATGGCGAGGGCGGAAAGAAGGGCCATTCGAAGGACTCGCGGCGCCGCACACACAAAGAAGATTCGGTGTCCTCGCCCTCTTCCGACAAGCAGCCGGCATCTGGAACGGAGACCGCGGAAAAGGATACGAAGTAATGATGAAGATGAAGTCCTGTGTTGATGCGGCGCTTTGCGGCGCTGTAATTCTCTCCGTGGTGTTTTCTTCCGGGTGCACCTCTCTGATCAATGCTTTCGAGGGCGACGCGCCCAACGCGAATCCCTCCGCATGGACACCGAATGTTCCCGGAGAGAACGGAGAGACCGAGCCAGAGGAGGTGGTTGCCGCGGCCCGTCCTCTCAAGGTCAACGACCCTGTGAAAATCGGCCTCGCCGCCGGTCTGCGGACACTTCCGGCAGTCGAGGACGTCATTGACAACGAGGGTACCGTGACCCTTCCCATTATCGGCGAGTTCCGGATTGTCGACATGACGACCAGCGATGCCGAGCGGGCGATCCGCCAGGAATATACCGACCGGAAGATCTACAATAATCTTACCGTCAAAGTTCTCTGCACCGCCGAGACGGCGAGCCGCGTCGACGAATATTCCATCACCGGGTTCGTCCACAAGCGTGGACGCTATCCGCTGAAGGAAGGCCTGACGCTTCGTCAGGCGATCATCGCGGCCGGCGACACGACCGATTTCGCGGGAGACGAAATCCGCATTACCCGCAAGGGAACGATGCAGAAATACAGTTACAGGAAAATCAAGAAGGGCATCGTCGCCGATCCGTCGATTCAGAACGGCGACATCATCGAGGTGATGGAGTAGCCCCTTCCGCCGTTTCTGTCACGCCTTCGAAGTATGCCTCAGCAACGTCAAAGTTCCCTCTCGAAGTGGGTCAGGATCGTCGCCGCCTGTGTCCTGATGGTCTCGGGTGGCGCCGGCGTCTTTGCCGCGGTCCGGACGGGATGGGCGCAGGAGCGGTATTTCCGGGTGAAGTACGGGCACATGCTCGGCACCCGGTATCAGGTGCTTCCCACGAACGATTTAAAGACGGTTCTCGAGTTGTGCGAACAGGCCCACGACGCGTATCCGGACAACTATTATTTCTGCACCTACGCGTCGTTGACGGCGCTTGAATATGCCCTTTCGGAGAGCGACGAACTTGTGTTCCGCCGGCATTTCGGCACCGCCGAGCATTGGTGTAAAATCTCCCGCGGAATCAATCCGTACGACATCGAGGCATGTTATATCTGGTGCCGGATTCTTTGGGAGAAGGGCGACAGAAAAGGCGCCGTCGCGTTTTGGCGGGACGAGGTGGTCGCCCGGGAATTCTGGAATCCGGAACTCCGACTTCATCTGGTCGATCTTTGCCGTCGCTCCGGAGAGTATTCCGAGGCGCGCAGGCAGGCCGCGTTTCTTCCCGGTTTTCTGCGCCGCCAGGAATTGAAAAAACTCCCGAAATAGCGCGGCGGCGGACCGTCGGTCGCTTCCGGGATATTTGCGGACGGTCCGGTCGGTGAACGGAAAATTTCCGTTCGGAAAACGCCTATGGAAGCGCGAGCATCCTCTCCAGGCAGCGTCTTGCCGGAGCCGCGAGCGCCGGATCTACGCGGACGCGGTGACTTTCCGGAAAACTTTCCAAAAGCGAAAGCAGCCCTTCCTCTGTCGTGAGCGACATGTCCATGCATTCCGCGCCGGGGACGAGGGGGACAATCGAGATGCCGCGCGCGGCCTGCTCTTTGGCCAGGCGTTCAACGAGTTTCCTCTCGGTGCCGACGACGAACGAGCTTCCCGCCGGCGCGGCGGCGATGTCCTGAATCATTTTCGCGGTCGAGCCCGCGCCGTCGCAGGACTCGACAACGTCTCTCGGGGCTTCCGGATGGACAATCACGCGGGCCTCCGGATGCCCGGCGCGGGCCGAGGCGACATCCGCCGGACGGAATTTCGCGTGAATCGGGCAAAAACCGTTCCATACGACGACACGCGCCGAAGCGACATCTTCGCGCGACAATCCGCCGAAGGCCTTCCGACGGTCGTACACTGCGATTTCCCCGGGCCGGAGCCCGAGGTCCGTGGCCGTATTGATGCCGAGATGTTGGTCCGGAAGAAAGAAAATCCGGCGGCCCGATTCAAAAAGGCTGCGGAATACGCGCGCGGCGTTTCCGGAGGTGCAGGCCATTCCGCCGTTTTCTCCGCAAAACGCCTTGATTTCGACGGTGCTGTTGACATAGACGACAGGGACGAAAGCGCCCGGAACGACGGACGCGAGCTCCTCGAGCGCGCGCCGCGCCTCGTTCGGCTCGGCCATGCGCGCCATCGGGCAGTCGGCTTCGGGGGCGGAGGCGTAGACCGTCTGTTTTTCCGAGGTCAGGATGTCCGCGGATTCCGCCATGAACCGGACGCCGCAGAACACAATCCGCTCCGCCGTCGACGCGGCGGCTTTCCGTGCGAGTTCGAGGGAATCCCCCTTGAAATCGGCGTGGGCGACCACCTCGGGCCTCTGGTAGTGATGCGCGAGCACAAGCAGCCCGCTCCCGTAGCGGGCGCGGAGCGATTCAATTTTCTCAGACGTATTCATTGGGACAAGAAATCCGGCGGTGGCGCGGCAGGAACGGGACCGCCCCCGGACGCGACGGCCGCCGTGGCCGGACAACGTGGGACTCGCTGAAATGTTCCGGACTACCCGACAATCCGCGCGCCGTCGCTGCAGGCGATGATGCGGGTGTCGCAACGGGTGCCGTATTTGAGGGCGTAGGCGTCGCCGAGGCGGCGGCTGATCTCCTCCGCGGCCTCGGGACGGATGAGCGCGACGACAGAACCGCCGAATCCTCCGCCGGAGAGGCGGGCGCCGAGGACACCGGGTGTGGCCGAGGCCGTGTCGACCAGCGTGTCGAGCTCGGGGCAGGAGTTCTCGAACTTATAGCGCGACGAGGTGTGCGACTCGAACATCAGGCGGCCGAAGCCCTCCAGGTCGTGGTCCCGGAGGCAGGTGACGGCCGAGGCGACGCGCTCGTCCTCGCCGATGGGGTGCGCCGCGCGGTTGGCGGTGACACGGTCGAGCCCGTCCTTGTGGGCTTCCCACTCCGCCCAGGAGACGTCGCGGAGCGCCGTGACGGGGTGGGGGAGGACCGAGGCGAAGTATTTGGCCGCCCGCTCGCAGGCCTCGCGGCGCTCGTTATACGCGCCGTCGACCAGCGCGTGCTTGGCGTGGGTCTTGCAGAGAAGGAAACAGACATCGCCGCCAAGTTCGACGGTGTCGAACTTGAGCGTGCGGAAGTCGCTTTTCACAAGGCAGTCCGCTTTGCCCGCGAGGCTGGAAATCTGGTCGAGGAGACCGCAGTTGCAGCCCGCGAAGTCGCGTTCCGCCTTCTGGCCGATTTTCGCCAGGGTGACCTGATCGATGTCCAGACCGAACTGCTTGACGAGCGCGAGGGCGGCGGACATCTCGAGCGCCGCGGAGGAGGACAGTCCGGATCCGAGCGGGATGTTGCCGAAGAAGAGCGCGTCGAAGCCGTGGGCGATTTTGAGGCCCGCGATGACGCCTTTCACATAATTCGACCAGGAGTCCTCGTGGGTGGGCGCGGGAGTTCCTACAGGGAATGTCACCGTGCGCATCAAATCGCCCGCGGTGAGGCGGACCGTGTCGTCTTCCCGGGGGGCGACGGCGAAGAATGTGCCGAAATTGATGGCGGCGGAGAGAACGAGCCCCTCGTTGTAGTCCGTGTGGTTGCCGAGAATCTCGACTCGTCCGGGGGCATAGGAGACGACCGCCGGAGACCGTCCGTAGACGGAGGCGAATTTTTCGAGGAGCAGGGAATGGATGTCGGCGCCGTTCATGGGATTGGATGGGTTGTTTTCTCAGGTATCGCGCGGGACCTCCCGCGGAACGCGTAAAGGATACCATATTCCGCATGCGGTATCCACAGAATGAAGCGGGACGGCGGCGGGGCGGAAAAGCCGGCCCCGCAGCCCTTTCGGCCCTCCCGGACCGTATGGACCGTATGGACCGTGAAGACCTTTCCCGCGCGGGCGGAAGGCGGGCGGCTAGCCCTTCAGTTTCTTTTGGATCGCCTCGGCGGCCGCCTTCGGGTTGGCTTTGCCGCGGCTTGCCTTCATCACTTGGCCGACGAGGAACTGCAGGGCCGCCTGCTTCCCGCCGAGAAAGTCCGAGACGACCTTGGGATTGGCCGCGACCGCGGCATCGACGAACGCGTCGATCGCGCCCGCGTCGCTCACTTGCGCGAGTCCGCGCTCCTTGACGATCGCCGCAGGATCGCCGCCTTTCTCGAAGAGCTCCTCGAGCAGCGCCTTGGCGGTCGGCATGTTGACGGTCCTCGCGTCGACGAGTTTTACCAGAGCCCCCAGGGATTCCGGGGGAAGTCCGCTTTCCGAGAGCTCTTTCCCGCTCGCGCCGACCAAGCGCAGGACGTCCGTCATGATCCAGTTCGAAACGGCTTTCGGGTTCCCGCACGCTTTCGCCGCGGCCTCGAAATATTTCGCCATCGGAAGCTTCGCGCAGAGGACGCCCGCGTCGTATTCGGGAAGCCCGTATTCGCTTTGGAACCGTTCGCGCATTTTCTCCGGAAGTTCCGGAAGAAGCGCGCGCCATTCCTCGATCTGTTCGTCGGAGAGGACAATCGGCTGGAGGTCGGGCTCGGGGAAGTAGCGGTAGTCGTGCGCGTTTTCCTTCGAGCGCATCGGGAGCGTCTCGCCCGCCTCGCCGTCCCACCGGCGGGTCTCCTGGACGACCGCGCCGCCGGCGGAGACGAGCTCCGTCTGGCGGGCGATCTCGTATTCGAGCGCGGCGACGATGCCTTTGAAGGTGTTCATGTTCTTGATTTCCACCTTCGTCCCGAGTTTCTCCTGACCCTCCGGACGGATGGAGATGTTCACGTCGGACCGCATGTTGCCGTCCTCGAGGTTGCAGTCGGAGACTCCGGTGTAGACCATGATCTCCTTGAGCGCGGTAAGGTAGGCCATCGCCTCTTCCGGCGACGCCATGTCCGGCTCGGAGACAATCTCCATGAGCGGCGTGCCGCAACGGTTGTAGTCCACGCCGCTCGTCCGCGCGTAGTGCGTGATTTTCGCCGCGTCCTCCTCGAGGTGGATGTGGTGGATGCGGACGTGTTTCTTCGCTCCGCCGACCTCGATGTCCACACCGCCTCCGAGGCAGAGGGGATTCGTCGCCTGCGTGATCTGGTAGTTTTTCGGCATGTCCGGATAGAAGTAGTTCTTCCGGTCGAACGTGCTGTATTTCCCGATGCGGCAGCCGAGCATCAGTCCCGACATGACGGTATACTGGACGGCCTGCTTGTTCATGAGCGGCAGCGCGCCGGGATAGCCGAGGCAGACCGGACAGACGTTTGTGTTCGGGGCGTCCTCCGTCGTGAGGTGGCATCCGCAGAACATCTTCGTCCGCGTCTTCAGCTGAACGTGGGTCTCAAGACCGATGGAAACGAGATATTTCATGGAAGGATTCGCCTAGGGTCGATAAAGTGCTGTTTTTTCCGCCGCGAACGCGATTTTGAGGAGCGATTCCTCTCCAAGCGCGGGGCCCGTGAGCTGGAGTCCGATGGGAAGTCCCTCGGAGCTCTTGCCGCAGGGAATCGAGATACCGCAGACGCCGGAGAGGTTGGTGGACACCGTGAAGATGTCGCTGAGGTACGCCTTGACGGGATCGCCCGCCGAGGCGCCGAATTTCGGGGCCGTGGTCGGCGCCACCGGAGAGAGGAGGGCGTCGCACCGGGCGAACGCGTTCTCGAAATCCTGCCGGATCAGCGTGCGGGCTTTCAGGGCGCGGGTGTAGTAGGCGTCGTAGTAGCCGCTCGAGAGCACGTAGGTGCCGAGGAAGATCCGGCGCTTCACTTCCGGGCCGAATCCGGCGGAGCGCGTCGTCTCGGTCATCTCGCCGACGCCGGCGCCGGGCTTGCGGGCTCCGTAGCGGACGCCGTCGAAACGCGCGAGGTTGGCGCTCGCCTCGGCCGTCGCGCAGATGTAGTAGACCGCCATCGCGTACTCGGTGTGCGGGAGGCTTACCTCGACAAGCTCCGCGCCCGCCGCTTCGCAGGCCGCGGCCGCGGCCCGGACCCGGTCGAGCACGTCCGCGTCGATGCCGTCGACAAAATACTCTTTCGGAAGGCCGAGCCGGACTCCTTTGAGCGAGGCGGAGGGAAGGGCGGCCGCGTAGTCCGGGACGGGGACGGAGAGGCACGTCTGGTCGTGCGGATCCTCTCCGGCGAGGGCTCCCAGAAGGATGGCGGCGTCCTCGACCGTCTTCGTCATCGGCCCGACCTGGTCGAGCGAGGAGGCGAACGCGGTCACGCCGTAGCGCGAGACGCGTCCGTACGAGGGCTTCATCCCGACGATGCCGCAGTACGAGGCCGGCTGGCGGATCGACCC
>JAZUKQ010000302.1:0-15490 GCA_045643325.1 Kiritimatiellia bacterium
AAATCCCAAAAGCACTGCTTAAACCTCGACATGCGGCCCGGTTGTCCCAAATCAGGATGCCGGGCTGCACGTCGTTAAATCCGCACAAATCCGTCCTTGTCCGCGCAAATCCCAAATCCCAGACGCCGCTTCCTCTTACACAAGGATGGGAGTGTTTACCCGACATTCGTCAGCAGAGATGGGTTGAGATCCGCGAAGCCCGCGTAAACATTGGGCGAAGCCGTGTTCGGCCGCCGCCCCTTTGGGTGAGACAAAGACCGGCCGGGAAAGGGAACGTGTCGCCTCCTTTTTTCGTATATTGTGTGTATCAAAACCCCAAAACGAAAGAGACGAGGCGCCACACGAGCGATTCTCGCATAACCCCGCACAGGCTCCAAGCACCGAAGTCGCAGGATCTCGTCAATCGTTACGGGACCGCGATGGACGTCCCCGCGTTCGAGGGCCGTCTTGAAGCCGACTCGCCGCCCGAACCCTCCGCCAAGGGCGGCAGAACGTCGCGGAAAGCGCATTCCTCCGCCTCTCCGACGACGCCCGCCCCGCGCGCGCGAAATCGCGGAAATCGCGGAAGACGCGGCGTTGTGGCGCTGTGGCGCGCCGCGGGAGGGCGCGTCACGATGTCGAGGAGTACGCGCTCCCGACGGCTCCGAGTAGCCCTACGGCTCCGAGTAGCACTCCGGCTGGTCGAGCGCGCCCACGGCCTTGACCATACAGCGGACGCTCTTCGCGTCGGCGGGCACAAGCGCGGCCGGCAGCGTGTCGTCCGCCCCGTACGTCACGGGATAGCCGTCGGCGAACCAGTAGTAGCGAAGGTCCGTGATGCCCGGGACGTCGGCCTCGCACCGGTAGCCCGCCTCGGTGCGCCGCACCACGGGCCTCGCCGCGAAGGGCGCCGGCACTTTCGCGAGGTCTTCCGTGCGCTGGAGCACTTCGACCCAGTCGACCCAGAAGTCCTGCCGCGCGCCGTCCTCCGGCATGCCCTCCGGCGTCTTGAGCGCGTAGTTGAAGATCAGGAACAGACGCTCCAGATACGTGGGCGAGGTCTTCCCGCGGCAGAGCTCGATCCAGCGCTCCCCGCCGGGCACGGCCTCGTCGCGGACCGTGATGCAGATGGTGGTGAGCTCCGGCCCGACGGCGAACTCCCATGTGTGGAACTCGCCGTCCCAGAAGTCGATGCCCCCGGGCACGCCCACAAGCTCCTCCTTGAGCTCCGCGCCCATGAGCTTGTAGCGCGGATACGAGTCGACGCGCCGCACGTGCGGGTTGCGCAGATGCGTGTAGTGCAGGTGCGTCGAAAGGCCGTTGTACCAGCGGGGCGACTTGCCGTCGTACTCGATCCAGTCGCATTCGATGCGGTTGGACGTGCGCCAGAACACGTACTCCGTGCCGTAGGACCAGAAGGCCGGAAACAGTCCCGGAGGGACCTTTCCGCCGTCGGCGGGCTTCGGGAAGCGGCTGCGGACGCGGAAGATCTTCGGCCCCGCCCAGGAATAGCCCTGGCCCATGTCGTTCACGCTGTAGCACGCGCCCGCGTACCAGCGGCCGGCGCGGGATACGAGCGCGACCGACTGCAGGCCCGCGTCCGCATCGTGCGGGTAGACGTCGATTTCCTGCCCCGGGGGAAGGAGCTTCGACTTGACGCCGACGGCCGTGTTGTAGCCGGGGCCCTTCCAGAGGTCGCCCGCGCCGGAGCGGCTGTCGGAGACGCGGAAGGCGCGAAAGTCGTCGTAGAAGACGCGCTCGTAGCCCGTCGCGACCTCCTCGCGGGGCTGCCCCGTGCGGGAGCGGGTGAAGGCCTTCTGCTTGTTCTGTCCGCACACGGTCTCCCACGTCCCGTCGTCGACGCGGAAGCGGTGCGGGAGGTCTTCGGCGTCGGCCACCGGACGGCGGTCGCGGTAGGGATGCCCCTCCGGGAGGCGGTCCGCGAACCCCAGACGGTGCGCCGCCCAGCCCGTGAGCTTGCGGACGGTCGCCTCGGAGATCTCGCCCTGGCCGAGCAGCAGCGCGTCCAGCGCCCAGGGGGCGGAGCCGGGCCGGTCGTCGCCGAGGCGGGACCGGAGCGCCTCCTTCTGGCCGTCGATGCGCTCAGAGGAATAGCGGGAGGGCTGCGCGCTTGGATCCGAGACGACGCCGTTGACGCTCAGGAAGAGGCGGCCCTGGCGTATGCCGAAGACGGCGACGTTCCACGTCCGCCCGTCGGCGACGACCGCCGTAGAGCGCAGGACGCGCTCGTCGAGGCCTCCGGCGCCGCGTCCGGCATAGCGCACGGAAAGGCCTTCCGCCGCGGAGTACACGACGCGGGGCGACCCGAAGGAGGGGCCGCGGCCGAGGTTCACGTCCAGCAGCGACGTCTTCGGGGCGTCCGGGCCGATGCGGAACGAGAGAACGCCCCAGCGGTAGCTCCAGTGGGCCTCGCGCTGGCCGGGGAAGTCCATCGTCGCGCCCGGCGCGAACTCGATTCCCGCGCGCCCGTCTTTCTTCCGCGGCGGCACCGCTCCGGCCGAGGCCGTGGCGTTGGTGAGAACGCCGAGCGTGGGCAGGGCGGAGACCGCGCCGACGGGGGCGCCGTCCTGCACGAACGCCGTCATGAGCCACTCGGGAAAGAGGTCCGGCGTCCAGGGGACGGCCGGCGCGGCGGCGAGGCTTTCGCGGGTGAGGATCTGCGTGAGCGGGTCGCGGCCCTCGCCGTCCTGCTCCAGCGGGGTGACGAGGCCGTCGCCGTCGGCGTCGAAGACGATTCCCTTGAGTTCCGGGCAGTGCTTCTGGAGAAGCGCGAGCGCCTGGGCGCGGTCGGCCGGCGTGTAGAGGCCGGTTTCGGCGAGCGCCGGGAGGGCGGGGGCGGCGCCGGCGCCGTGCGTCTGGGCGAGGAGGAGGACGGGAAGGGTCATGGCGAGGAGGGGGCGTTTCATGGCATGTCCTTTTTTTCTAGGGAAGTTCCGCGACGGCGAGCCGCGTCCAGTCGTCCGCGTTCACGTCGAAGTTGACGCGGCGGCCGTCGGGGTTTTCCGGCGACGAGTTGAAACAGGCGTGGAACATATGCCGCCCGGGGACCGCGGAAACGGGGCGGGCGGGAGCCCGGCCCCTGCCGCGGCGCTCACGGCGGGGGAGTCGTCCATGGACGGTTCCGGACTACTGGAGAATGAGGCACGTCGCGGGGGCGGGGCATATCAGCGCGACGCCGTCGGCGCTATAGCGGAGACGCGTGTTTTCGGGGATGTCCAAGGTGTCGAACGTGCCGCTCCGGACGCCGCCGGAGGCGATTTTCCAGATTTCGCCGCCTCGCGGCTCGTAGCCTTCCGCGCAGGCGGCGGAGAAGGCGCCGGAGAGCGCGACGGGGCCGCCGGCGAGGATGACTTCGCCGCACGGGTCCGCCGACGAGAGCGTGATGGAGACGCCGCCGTTCACGCCGATGGAGAGCGAGTCCGCGTAGACCGTGCCGCCGGAGAGGGCGAGGGTGCCGTCCGCAAGGGAGAGGGCGGCATCGCCCGCTGCGTTCGTCACGGCGAGGACGCCGCCGACGAGATCGACCACCGCCGTGTAGTCGACGGTGGCGGGGTCCGAGACGACGCCGGTGGCGAGAGAGTTGGCGACAGTGAAGACGCCGTTCGAGACCACGAGGCGGGCGGTGACGTTGGTGGCGGTGCCGAGGCGGGTGCCGAGGACGACCGAGTTTGTGACAGAGACCTCGCCGCCGTTCAGGACGAAGGTCCCGTTCACGGGCTGCATGCCGCCGTCGTCGTCGAGGCCGAGCCAAAGGTCTCCGGCGACGAAGCGTCCGCCCAGAACCGTGGCCCTGCCCTTGGCCGGGTTCGGAGAGGTGTTGCGCGAGCCGGACTTGTAGAAGACTCGGCCGACATAGGCGGTCGTGGCGTCGAACATACCGGCCGACATGGTGAACGTCCCGTCGACGGCCGCCCGCTGGTTGCTCCAATAGTATCCCGTGCCATTCCCCAGATAGAAATCGGAGACCAGGGCGTCCACCGATCCGCCGGAGAGGTCCAGCGCACCGGAGACGGGACGCGGGCTGCCGCTGTTGTGCCCGTGCGAACCGACTTCGAGATGGGCGCGGCCGATGCCGTCGCGGGCGCGGATCGCCAGGGAGGCGCCCTCCAGCCCGGACTGGAACGAGACCTTGCCGGACTGCACGTTCGGACGTCCGGGTTCGGCACCCGCGATGTGGATGCGGTCGCAGTGGAACGCGTTGTCGATGCCGAGGCGGATTTCGCTCGTGCCGCTGTTGGAGCTTCCGGAATCGTTCGGCGACGAGTCGCCGACCGACAGGATGCCGGCCCGGAAGAGGTTCTCGCCGTCTCCGGCCTTGGCGCAGGTGAGAATGCCGCGGGTGCGGTTGCCGCGCCCGTCCCAGATGCGGCTCGCGTTCACGGAGAAGGATGAGAGGCCGCTGACATCGAGATTGGCGTAGCCGCAGTGGTTGTTGGAGTTGAGCGCCATGAGGAACTCGGCGTCCGGCGAATCGACGGCGAACGCGCCGCCGCCGGTCATGTTGACATTGCACTCGTACTCCCCGTCGTGCTTGTTCGGGTCCGTCATCGTGAAGGCGCATCCCTTCGAATCGCTGCCCGTCACCCGCAAGGTGGCGCCGGGGTCGATCTGCAGGATATGGTAGGAGTAGCCTTTCGACGTCTCGGCGGGGTACTTGTTCGAGTTGGTGTAGGTGAGGGAGTGGATCTGCAGGTCGGCGGGGACGATGTTGTTGACCACGCCCTTCTTCGTGCGGTCCTGGGCGCCGAAGACGACGCACTGGCCGGCGGGGGATATCGCGGGCGTCCAGTTGGCCGCCGTGCCCCAGCTATTGTCGGCGCCCTCGCCGACCCAGTGGATCTCGAGGGCGTAGGAAGCGGCGTTGTCGAGACTCACGGGCAGGTCGCCGGCGACGGCGACGGCGCGGACGGTCGTAGGTCCGACGAGGGGAATCGCGCCCGTGTAGAGCGTTCCGGTCTGCGGAGTGGGCAAGGTGCCGTCGAGCGTGTAGTAGAAGGCGGCGTTCGGGAACCCAGGGCAGAAAAGCTGCACGTTCTGGGCTCCGAGGAACGTCCCGGCCTCCGGCGTGAAGAGCGGGCGGGGGGTGATGTCGGTGCGGACGACGGGGCCAACGACATCGGCCCAGGTCGTGCCGAGGCGGATTTCGTCCACGTCGTAGCGGTTGTCGTCCTGCGCCATGGAGCTCGCGACGCGGCAGGCGATGTACTGCGCGTTGTTGAGCGCGTCGTTGGTGCAGCAGAGGTAGCCGGAAGCGGGCTCGGCGAGGGTGGACGGGTTGACAAAGAGCGTCAGGTCCTTGAACTTGGCGCTCGGGTCGGCGCTGAGCTTGTGGAGTTTCAGGACCACGAAATACGTCGCCTCGCCGGTCATTTCCCCGCTGGCCGATTTGTAGTCTTTGCCGTTGTAGCGGATGCCGAGGTCGTGCCAGTTCTTGGCGTTGTTGAAGCGGATCTCCACGGCGCCGGTGGGTTCGGCGGCCTGGCTCGCGACGCCGAGGGAGAAGAAATGCTCCTTCTTGTCCTTGTAGTCCACGGCGCCCTCGGAGGCGCGGATCAGGAAGCTCATGTAGAGCGTCTCCTCGTTGAACACGGGGAACTGCCGGTAGAAGAGGATGTCGCTGCTGGCGTTCTTCTTGATTTCCGCGTAGGCGCCGCCGCCGTCGATGGCGATTTCGCCGTTCTGGTAGGAGAAGTTTCCGGCGACGACCGCGGCGCCGTCGCGGGCGGTATAGGGTGCGGAGAAGCCCGTGCCTCCGTCGTAGCCGTCGAATCCGCCAACAGGGGCGCCCTCGAAGCCGTCGTGGGCGATAAGGGCGGCGGACGCGGACGCGGCGGTGAGCGACAGACAGCAGACCAAGGGGAGTCGGATGGATGTTTTCATTTGTGTCTTCTCGCGAGAAGCGTTTTTCATGAAGGCCATGCAACGGAGTGGTGCCGGTTGCGGCAAAGGTGTCACAACTGTTGCGTTTAGTATAGTAAACGCAGAAAAAAAGTCAACACAAGAAATTCAACGACTGTCTCCGCTGAAAATTCTGTTTCGCCACAGTTCGGCGGCGATCGCGGCGGGCGGTACTACTTCGCCAGTTCCAGAATCGACCAGGAGGTCGGGTCCTCGGGGAGGACTTTTCCGTCGCGGGCGTCGACGGGATCGATTTTCCAGCGCTCGTGCGAGGTGTCGGCGTCGTTGACGCGGATCTCGAGGGCGAGCTTCGCGCCCTCCTTCGGCTTCGCGCCGGGGATGGCCTTCCAGGGGATGGCGGCCTCGTACACCCAGCCGGGGCCCGATTTGCCCGCGAAGAACGCCGTGTCGGCGACATCCTTCACCACGCCGGCCTCCCGCTCCTCCAGGTATACGAGGAAGGGCTTGCCGTCGGGCGCGGAGGTCGGCACGAGGAAGAACTGCGAGTCGGCGGGTCCGTAGCCGGAGTCCTCGTCGCGCGGCTCGGCGCTGACGAACAGCTCGATGGAGTCCTGCTGGTAGGACTTGTGGCGCGGACGCGTGTTGAGGAGCTCGTTGTCGCGCATCTGCACGGCGACGTAGAGGTTCGCGTCGTCCCACGCGAGGTACGCCATGCCGCTGGCGTCGTCGCCGGCGACCTTCGGGTTCTGCATGTAGAGGGACAGGGCGTCCTTCCACTCGGCGAGGTCGCCGTCGAAGACGGGCGCCTTCGCGAGGCGGTGCGCGATGCGGGTCGCGCGCGGCGGCTTCTCCGGCGCGGGCCAGCGGTCGTCGCGCAGCTCCATGCTGCCGTGCAGGTCGGCGGGAAGCCCCGTCACGTACAGCGGTTCGCCGCCGACTTCGAGCTCGAGCTCGCCGTCCTTCGCCTGGGCCTCGACCGGCGTGCCGAAGAGGTCGACGACCCGGCCCGCCGGGACGCGGACGGTCTTTTTGTCGCCCTTCGTGTAGAGGGCGAGGGTCGTGGAGTCCTTGGCGCGGAAGAGGATGGCCTCGACGCCGGGGCCGAACCAGAGGTCGCCGACGAACTTCGTGCCGTCGACGAGGCGCGCGCAGGTGGCGAGGGCGAGGAGCACGGGCTTGGGCTCCTGGTTGCGGCGGTTGTAGCCGGACCAGTCCTCGTGGTAGGTCGGGTTCCGCTCGCTCTGGCCGACCCAGTGCGGGGCGAGGGCCTTGCAGTCCTCGGCGTAGAGGGCGAGCGACTGGCGGGCGACGGCGGCGGCCTGCTCGAGCTCGGTGCGGCGCGCGGGGCCCTGCGGGCAGGAGTGGGAACCGTACTCGGTGATGTAGATCGCGATGTCGCGCCCGGTCTTCTTCGAGATCCACTCCCGGTAGCGCCGCAGCCAGTCGCGGTTCTCGGAACTGCCGTAGGGGTGCAGGCAGACCATGTCCATGCCGTCCATTCCGCCGGCGGCGACCACTTTCGCGTCGAACCCGTATTCGCTCATGACGCCCGCGAGGTTCGGCCCGAGGACGGCGCCGGGGCGGTCGCGGCGGATGACTTCGGCGATCCAGCGGCTGATGGTGGAGATGTCCTCGGGCGACATCTTGTCCCAGGGCTCGTTCCAGATCTCAAAGACGTTCTGCTCGGGCGGGAGCTTCGCGAGCTCCTTCGCGAGCCATTCCTTGTACTCCTTCTCGCGGGGGAGCGTCTTGAGCGTCCAGGCGCCGCGCCCGTATTTCGCCTCCCAGTCGGCGAGGGGGCCGTATTTTTCGGTGTCGAAGAGCTCTTTCGGAAAGCGCTCGACCTTCACGACGACGGACATCGGCGTCTTCTCGATGAGAGGCGGCGTCTCGCCCACGATGGCGCGCGTCCACTGGAGCCCGAGATACGCCATCATCTCGACGGTCTCGGCCTTGTCGGCGACGCCGCCCCACCACTTGAGGCCGAAGCGGCGGTCCTCGGCGCGGAACCGCGCGAGGTCGCGCTGGAGGCGGTCGGCCACGCCGAAGCTGGCCTTTGCCGAAGCCGTCGCGCGGACACCGTCCGCGCCGGACACCTCCAGCCGGACGTCCAGCTCATAGTATCCGCGGGGAAGGCGCTCGAGGTTCAGCAGGCCGGGATGCAGTCCCTCGCCGTCGACCCCGACGTCCATCGACCTCGCCTTGCCCGCCGCGCGGCCGAAGCCGTCCCGCAGCGAGTATTCGATCTTGCCGGTTCCCTCCGGAAGTCCCTTCCCGGAAAGGGGGAAGACCACGTCCTCGCCGGGCTGGAAAATGTTGCACGGGCGGTGGCGCCCCAGCGACAGCTCCGCCTTCACGTTCCGCACGGCGCGGGCCGTCTCGCCGGCCAGGCGGAGCTTCGGCGACTCCGCCAGCTGCTTCTTCTGGTTCGAGCTTTCCGCGCGCTTGTGCCAGCCGCTCCATTCGTCGGCATCCGCGCGGTCGCGGTCCCAGACGACCCAGATGAACGGCAGCTCCAGCCCTTCCTTCGCCTCGATGCCGAGCAGGCTCCAGGGGATCTGCGCCTCGACGGTCCAGTTCTTCTCCGTCCGGGCCACGGCCCACGTCGCGCCGGACTTCGGCTCGCCGTCCAGCGTCTCGACGAGCGTCTCCGTCCTGCCGTCCTGCCTTCGGACAATCGACAGCGCGGGCTTGCCCTCCGCGCAGGTCGGCGCGACCAAGACGCAGTGGAACCGGCCGCCGGCCGACGGCAGGCCGCCGAGACGCAGTTCCAGGCAGTCGCCGTTGGCGAGCTTCTCCACGGGGTTGGCGTTGACGAGGGTGCGGTCGAGGACTCGCGCGCCCAGGAAGAGCGAGGTCTCGTTCCAGCCAAAGAAGGCGTTCTCGACGCGCAGGTCCTCGACCTGCGGGACGGAGAACTCGACCTGCGGCGCGCCCTTCCATTCGGAAAGATCGCCGTCGACGGCGATTCCTTCCGGGAAGCGCCGCGCAAGCGGCCCCTCGGCGAAAACGGATGCGGAAAGAAGGAGGGCGGAGAGGAGGGGGATGTGTGTGTTCATGTTTTTGGGGGAGGCTACACCGCAAGCGGTGGCCCGGGTTGGCTACACCGCAAGCGGTGGCCTCTCGTTATGACGGGAGCCCGGCGCTTGCGACGCTGGCATTTGGGCGGCAATGCGATGGGCGATGTCGTTGTTGAGGTGGCAGTTGTCGTAGTGGCACCCTTCCACGGCTTCGGGAAAGGCGGAAAGAATCAGCAGGCGGCTGGTGGCGATGTTCTCCATCTGCCGCCCATGCGGAGTAAACTCCTTGAGCCCGAAGGGAAGGAGGCGGATGACGCGGGCGCGGGGCACTTGCGCAATGGCTTGAAGCGCCTTTCTCTCGCCCGGCGAAACAAAGCCGCCAATCGGGACGGCGCCTTGCTGGACGGAGTGCACGATGCGGGCGATTTCCCGCTCCTCCTCCTCCTCGGCGATGTGCCGGTGCACCACCACGGGCAGCAGACGCGGATAGTCCAAGAGCGCCAGGTCGCCGAGACAATCCCAGTCCCGGGAAGGCAAGGCTCCGGTCAGACGTGGGTGGACCGCATGGCGGACCGTGCGGAGCAAATGACGGTTTTCCTCGCGCAACTGCCGTCTGCGGGCGTTTCCGGCGACATACTCGCGGAAGTTCCGGAACATCTCGGCGTCCAATGAGTTGTAGTCGTGGTAGTTGACTTCCCAAACGGCGAGGTCCGGATTCCCGAAGAACTTCCGAAGCGCGTGCGTGGTGCGGCCTTTGACGCGGTTGATCCAGTAGCCAAGCGGATGCTCGCTTCCCGGCCGCATGACCACTATGCCGTGGAAATGGTCCGGCATGACGGCATATTCCAGCAACGTGATTTGCGGGCATTCCACACTGGTTTTGAGCCAGGCCTCCTCCAGCAGTCTGCCCGCCTCCGTGAGGATGGCCATGTAGTTTTCGATGCGCGAAAACAGGTTCCGCCGCGGTTCGGTGGAGAAGGTCACCATGTAATACCCCCAACCGGCGTAATCGTGGTTGGGAAGGCGGGCGTAGCGGCCTCTTGCCTTCGCCGCAAGCGGCGGGCTCATGTTAGCGCGGGGATTCGCCGCAGGCGGCGGGCTGGCCTTCGCCGCAAGCGGCGGGCTCATGTTATCGCGGGGATTCGCCGCAGGCGGCGGGCTCATGTTTGGGAAGGGGGTTGACTGCATTTTGACACCCCGCGCAGATAAGGAACGAGATGGAAACTCGTCTCATTTGCCTGGATGGATGTTCCTACTGGATCAGCAGGAGGGTCCGCGGGTCGTGGATCACGCTAAGCGACAGAAAGACATTCTCGAAGTCCTCGACAGTCTGGAACGTGTTGTCGCCGCGGAAATACGCGATGTCGCCGCCCAGCGAATTGAGCCCCCGCCACTTCGAGCCGTCGGAAAGATACTGGCAACCGATGCCCAGCTTGCACCATCTTCCGAACGGGAACCCGTTCTTGCCGTTCGGATAGTACGAGAAGAAACCGTCGCCGGTCACAAGCTGGCCCACCTTGCCCTCCGGGGAGAACATCGGGCCTTTCGGATGCATCTCGCGGAGATAGAAGTTGCACTGGACGCCCTCCCCCGTCGTGCTCGGAAAGCTCGCCGCCACGAAATACCAGCGCTCCGGATTCCATTCCTGCTCGATGGTGAGCCTGTAGTGGGACTCCACGCCGTTTGCCTTCGACGTGTAGTCCAGCGTCAGGTTTTCGTCCTTGTCGCTCTTCCAGCAGGTGAGCCACTGCGACGAAGAATTGCCGAGCCCGAACAGGGCGTTGCGCTTTTTCGCCGCCCATCCGAGGTCCGGCTGGGGACGGAAGACCATGTAGATCGTGCATTCCGTCGCCGACCCGCGATTGCTGTGCAGAACCTGATACGCGACCTGTTCCGTGGCCATTCCGGAGCGGCAGGCGTCGGACCACGATGTGGCGTTCTGGCCCCGGAAGAAGCCATGCTGCAAGAACTCGAGCCAGCGCCCCGCCAGACCCGTGGGCTCGTCCACGATTTCGCTCGTGTAGTTGCCGTACTTATACAGGTGGAACCGGTCGTCCGACTCGGTCGCGTCCAGGGGAATCTCGTCGGAATACTCGTCGAAGTGCCCGATCGCGCCGGCCGGGGGCGGGGTGCCGGTCCCCGTGGTCAGTTCGCTTTCCGCCACGGACAGGGCGTTCGTGAAGAAATGCTGCACGGTGATGTCCGCGCAGGCCGCCGAGGAAAGGAGGCCGGCCGCGAGAAGGTATCGGATGGTTTTCATGGGATTTCTCGTTTCTCTACGGTTGTCCCCCGATGCCGCCCGAACTTTCGCGCCAGACGACCCGGCCCGGCACACGGATTTCGGCAAGAGGGGAAGACGTTTTGCCGTTGATGGCCTCCAGCAGGAGACGGAAAGACGCGAGAGACGGTGCTTACATCGACGCCGGCAAGACGCGCCAGGCCGCGAAGGGTGACCCGTTTCGCGGACTCTTTCTTGGTTCTGGATACTATTCTGGCCATGGACAAGGGTTTGCAACTGTTGCGTCAGTCTATCCTATGTCTTGGATTGTGTCAATCCGGTCCGCGCAAAGGGGACATGATTTCGGGAATCCAAAGGGCAACACAGGGGACGGACTCCGCACATGGCCAGGGGGACGCCGCATCTCCCGACGGGGCGGCGCGGACGCAAGGACGCGGCGTGTCCCTACAGTTCGTACCCGAGGCCGGCCATGTACGCCTTGACGCGGGCGCCGTCGAAATCCGCCGGGGCGGTCTTCTCCTTCGCGCACAGGGCGGCGGCGTATCCGGCGGCCTCGCCCATCGCCGCCACGTCGCAGGCGCTGCGGTACGAGGCGTGCGCGTAGAAGTCGCCCGAAATGCAGCGGCCGGCGACGCGGCCGGCGGCGAGGAAGTCTACGGCGTCCCGCGCGTAGCGCCTCGCGTACACCGCGAGCGCCATCACGAGCGAGAACGGGACGAACATGATGAGCCAGTCGATCCAGTGCATGGCGGATGTCTTCTCCTAGCGCACCGCTTCCGGCGGATTCGATTCGTCGTAGCGAGGCGGACGGGCGTCGGCGCCGCCCTCGCACGCGACCTCCACGTCGCGCAGGCGCACGTCCTCCGTGTCGCGCAGGTAGAGCCCGTACGCGGGGAGACCGTTGCCCGTCGTGCGGTTGCCCGGGCGGCCCGGCATGAACATGAAGGGCATCGGGTACTGCTCGTCGCTCGCCATGACCGGCAGCGGCGGCATCTCCGATTCGAAGCCCTCAGTCTTGACGATGCGGATGTTCTCGAGGGCGATGTCGCGCGCCGGTCGTCCCGGCCAGCCCGCGATGAACGGCGTCCACCGGCAGCCCGTCGCCCGCACATTGGCGATCGTCACGTGCTCCAGCACGCCCGCGCGCGGTTCGCGGTCCTTCTCCTGCTTGCCGCGGCGGCGCACGACGGCGAAGAAGAACGGGCAGCCGACGTCGCGCATGACGAAGTCGTGGAAGAGCACGTTGCGCACGAGCCCCCCGTCGCAGAGCGCGATGTTGATGGCGCCCTCGCTCGTGGTGAGGTCCGGGTCGGTGTTGTGGACGACGATGTTGCCGACCACGATGTCCTCGAAGACGCCGCTCGACTCGGTGCCGATCTTGACCGCGTTGCACCAGCTGCGGACGATGCAGTTCGTCACGGCGACGTCGCGCACGCCCTCGGGGGCGGCGAGCGTGTTGTCGTTCTTCATCACGATGCCGTCGTCGGTCGTGTGGATGTCGCAGCCCGACACCGTGACGTGCTGGGAGTCCACGATGTCGATGCCGTCGGCGTTGACGACGTCGAAGTTGCGGATGAGGATGTCGCGCACGGCGACGTGGCGGCAGTTCCAGAACGTCAGGGTCCACCGGGGCGAATCGTAGATGCGGACGCCCTCCACGCGCACATGGCGGCAGCGCCGGAAGAGAATCATCTTGCCCGGGCGGGGCTTTTGCAGGGATTCCCAGCCCAGCGGGCGGCTGTTCATCCAGGGAATCACCCACTGGGGCGACTGCCCGTGGAGTTCGCCGGAGCCGGTGAGCGCGACGTCCTCGGCGTCCTCGGCGAGAAGGAGGTTCGGCTGCGCGGCGTAGTCCGCGAGGTCGGGGCTCGCCCAGAGGCGGGCGCCGCGCTCCAGGCGCAGCTCCACACGGGGGCGGAGGCGGAGGGGGGCGGTGAACCAATCGCCCGCCGGGACGCAGACCGTGCCGCCGCCGCCGGCCGCCGCGACGTCGATGGCGGCCTGGATGGCGGCCGTCGCGAGCGCGGCGCCGGGGGCGGGGACGCGGACGTCCGCCGTCGTCCCGGGACGGTAGCGGAGCCACTTGCACTCGAAGTTCTTAAGGGCGAGGGTGCGGATCTCGAAGGGGGTCGGCGTGGCGCCGTAGTCGCGGATGTCGTGCATGGCGGGCGGGGGCGGAGGCGGGGAAGATCGGAATGGCGCAACTGTTGCGTAATGGGCGGTATCATACACAACGGCGGGCATCCTGTCAACACCGCCACGGGGAGGGAGGCGCATTGCGCATTGCGTCAGAATAAAGGACACCAAGCGGGACCGGAGGCGAAAAACAGGCACGGCCCTTTCGTCAAATGCCGGACACCGTGTATCATGGAACCATGAATACTATGAGCGGAACTGCAACGCATGAATACATCCTGCGCGGCAGGGAGCGTCCGGCCAAAGTATTGGGAAAGCGCAACCGCAGGTCCGGCGCGAACAACGGGGTCAAGGACAGCATCCCCTGCGAATCGGGAGAACGGACGCCGGCCCGCGAGGTTCAGCCCGGAGACATCCAGGTGGACAGCGTGGCCTTCTGCGGGGGGAGCATGGAGGGGGATTTCTTCCGGGGCGCGACGGCGACCGACCGGAGCACGCAGTGGTTCGAGTCCAGACCGAGTTTCAACCTGTGCGCCTCGAACTACCTTCCGGCCTTCATGGGCACCCCCGAGGCCTTTCCCTTCCCCGTCAGGAGGATCCACTCCGACAACGGCCCGGAATTTATGCGAGCGGGCTGTCGCCGAGGCGACTGGGGATGTTCTCCGCGTCGCTTAGGCACGCATTATTCGGTCCACTTGACCAGATGCGAAGAACCGACATGGGCCAGGAACGTCACAATGTCCTGGTCCGTCACCTTGGGCGAGGCCGCGGCGGCGCGCTCCACGATGTTCCCTTGTTTGTTTTTCGCTTTGACAATGAACTGGTGGTACCCCAGGGCGTCGGAGAATGAAATGGAGACAATCTGGTCGTACCGGAAAAACGAACAACAGGAACCCAGTTGAAACGCGATTCCTTTTTCAACGAGATGAACGCCTTGTGGAAAAACGGAGGCGAAAAACGGCATTCCCAAAAGAAGGACCAGAACCACCAGCACTTTCCCGACCACCCTCCCCCATGGGATTTCTTCCGCCAATTCCGGCCACCCAACGTGAAGAACGGCTACGGAAACCAGTATTCCGACCGCGCCCCAGAGGGTCACGGGAAGGATGGACCGGACCGCGCCGCGCATTTCCACCAGTCGCCCGCGAATGAGGCGCTTCGTCCAAGGTTCGGTCCAATCCAGGCGCATCGAGTATCCTGTGTCGCAGCCGTTATGCGTTCAGCAACGCCTCCACGGGAGTAAACGCGATGTCGACCGTGCCAAGCACGTTGGTCGTGTAGCATACATATCGGTCGCCGCCGCAGAACTGAGGATGCGGGTGGATGTGGTACCGCGAGCGCATCGGACAGGGCGGCAGTTGCGTGACAATGGCCGTCTCCCGCTTCGTCTTCGCGTTGTAGAACGCCACCTGCCAGGCGTCCGCCGGCCAGGAGACGATGTCGCCCGCGAGAAGCGTCCCCGTGCGGTCGCAGTGCGAGTGCGAATGCCCGTGCGGCCAGACGGTCTCCACCTCGCCCGTCACCATGTCCAGGCGTTTGGTCCCCTGGTCCGGGCCCTCCGTGTAGTCGATGTACCAGACATGGCGTCCGTCGGCATCCCACCACTCGTGGCCTCGGTTGGCGGAGGGCAGCGGAGGCTCCGGGAGGAGCGGCCGCGCCTCCTCGCCCCGGCGGATGGTCCAGAGGCGGTCGGTGGAAAGCCCCGAGATGCCGGTCGCCGGGTCGGTCCAGTTGTCCTGCGGAAGCAGGATGAGGTCGGGGTCGACGGGGTTGAACTGCGCGTGGTTGTGGCAGTGTCGGAACCGTGCCCACAGGCGGAAGGGGGAGCCGTCGAGCGGGAGGTCGCCGACGATCCATTCTCCGGAGAAGCGCGCGTCGATGGCGAAGGAGCGCCCGTCGGCCGAAACCGTGAGATGCGTCGCCAGGCTTTGCGGACGCCGTTTCGCCGCGAGTTCCGCGGGGAAGACGTTGAGGCGCTCCGGTTTGTCGTGTTCCCCCGGACCGCGCCGCCAGAGTTCCAGCCCCACGACCCAGTAGATGTCGCCCGTCGTCTCGTCCACATGCGCCCCGCCGTCGGGCTGGATCTCCGGGACGGGCCGGAACGTGCCCGCCTCAAGGTCCGCGACGGCGAGGATGTGCTGCCGCGCGGGCGGGAACGCGCACCGCACCCAGAGGTAGCGAAGGTCGCGCGTGAGGCTGGGCGTGACGTAGTAGAACGACTGCTGGACAGGCGCGA
>JAZUKQ010000303.1:0-14030 GCA_045643325.1 Kiritimatiellia bacterium
GCTGAAAGACCTCCGTGTCGACGAACCCGCTCACCGTCTCGGCGGCGATCGACGCGGCGACGATCCGCCACACCGGCGAGAACACGGCCCGGAACGCGGCGTCCATCTCCTCGCCCCACGCCGGATCCGCCGGGAATCTCCCCGCGAGCCACAGATAGAGCGCCATCACGATGTTGACACAGACGCCCGCCAGCACCGCCGAGCGCGCCGCCCGCCTCCCGACGGTCCGGTGCACGGCGTCGCGCAGGGTGAACGCGACCGGATACAGGAACGTCCCCAAGTCCACCGCGAGCCCCGCGACCCGCCCGATTTTCAGGGACGCGATGTCGGAGATGAACTGCACCCCCAGATACGCGCCGATCAGCGCCACCGCCCGGGAAATCCTTTTTCCGGAGACGGAATTTTCGCTCTCGTCTCCCATTACAGGGCCCGCTGAAAATCCTCGATCTTGAGCTTCGTCCATACGGTCCGGACATCGCCCGACCCGGGATCCGTCACGCGCTCAAGCTCTTCCGCGGGGGCCTGGACGATCGGGAACCGGGTGTGCATCTCCTCCACAATCCGCGTGAGCACGCCGGCCCGCTCGGGAGTATAGACCTCCGCGGAAGGATCGGCGAGCCGCCGGAGCAGCGTGGCGAAGACGTTGACGCGGAGCCCCACGCGGTCGGGCATCGGGACGCGCTCCACCTCCGCCCCCGCGGCGTCGTACCACACGCACGCGGTGTTGTCGTAGCGGAGCGACCCCTTCTCCCCCTCGACGACAACGACCGGCTCGACACAGTCCCGCGCGACGTGCGAGGTCGAGAAGGAGAGCGGGATTCCGTCGGCGGTCCGCATCTTGATGAACGCGGTGTCGAACGACTCGATGGGGTTCGCGCGGTAGAGCCGCGCGTCGACAAGCTCGGGATCCGCGGGGTCCCACAGGGTCTTTCCCGCGAAATAGAGCACGAGATTGATGTAGTGCGCGAGGGCGTTGTGGACCGGCGAGTCGTAGACTTTCCGTCCGAAGGCCTCGACGCGCCCCGCCCAGCGGTTGCGGGCGTAGTACGCGTCGCCGCGCGGCCAGAGGCCCATGCCGTGGACGCTCCGGATCGCGCCGATCCGTCCCGCGAGCAGGTCGCGCTTCGCGTCCTGGACGGGCGGCTGCGCGACGTGCTGGAACGCGACCATCACGAACTTTCCTCTCTCCCGGGCGACACGGGCCATCTCCGCCGCCTCGGCCGCTGTGCCGGCGACCGGCTTCTCGACCATGACGTTCATCCCGGCGCGCAGCGCGGCGCAGGTGAGCTCCGTATGGAACGCGATGCCGACCGGAAGGCAGCAGACGTCGATCTTGCCCGCCCATTCGCGGAACATCTCGTCGGCCGTCCGGTAGACCGCGCAGCCCATGGACCGCAGCGTCGCGCAGCGCTCGGCCTCCTCGTCCTCGTTGATGACCGCCGCGGCCGAGATGTCCAGCAGACCGGCCTCCCGGGACCGCAGCAGGTCCTCGTAGTGAACCCGGCCGAATCCGCTCACGCCGACCAGCGCGAACTTCGGCTTTTCCACCGTCCTCACGGCCGTCTCTTTCGTTTCCGGCATCGCGTTTTCCTCTTTCTTGTCCTTGATCCGCCTGACGAAGATCGTAAGCCGCGTGTGCCCGTACCGGCGGTCCTTCATCCGCTCCCAGCCCTTCGCCCCGGGCATCGGAAGTCCGGTCCGCTGCTCGGCGACGAATACCGTTCCGTCGTGCGCGAGCCCCGAGGCGGCGAGCGCCTCCATCAGTTCCTGGATGGGATCCGATTTCTCCTCGTCTCCGTACGGAGGATCGGCGAAAATGACATCATAGGCGTCTTCGGAAAGGCGTCCCGGACGCTTCGCGTCGGGAATCTGCCGCCGCACCCAGCGGAGGACATCGTCGCGGACGATCGTCCCGGCGCCTCCGGTGAGGGCGTCGACATTGTCCTTCAGCACGCGGGCGACGCCCGGATGCCCCTCGACCCACGCGACATCGCGCGCCCCGCGGCTCCACGCCTCGATTCCCACGGCTCCGGAGCCGGCGAAGAGGTCGAGGAAACGGCAGTCCGGCACCTCGTTCATCAGAATCGAGAACAGCGCCTCGCGGACCGCGTCCTGCGTCGGTCTCACATGTCCCGCGGCGGGCGTCTTGAGCCGCCGTCCCCTGAGTTCGCCTCCCGTTATACGCATCCTGTCACTATCCTTTCCCGGCGCCTAGGCGCGACGCTTTCCTGTCGTTTTTCTCCCGAGTCCGCCGCGCGTCGCGACGGGAACGTCCTCTAGATTCAGCTCCGCGATCCGTTCCGCGGTGACCGTCGCGCGGATGTCCGAGACGGCGTAGTCCGAGCGGGACGTCTCGCCGGAGAACACCAGCACGGAGACGAACCCGCAGCGGTTGCCGAACGCGATGTCCGTGTAGAGCCGGTCGCCGACCATGGCCACCTCCTCCGGGCGGTATCCGTATCGCCGCGTCAGGTTCTCCCCCATCGTCGGATGGGGTTTTCCGATAATCCTGTCCGGGCTCCGCCCCGTGGACGCCTTGATCATCGCGAGCATCGCGCCGATGTCCGGAACGAAATACGGCGCGGCGGGGCAGTTGACGTCCGGATGCGTCGCGAGAAAGGGCAGCCCCTTGTGGAGTCCGTCCGTGAACCGGACAAGCTTCGCGTAGGTAAGCTCCGTGTCGTATCCCATGACCAGAAGGTCGGGATTCCCGTCGTCGACCGCGATGCCGCTCTCCTCGAACTCGCGCCGGAGCGCCTTCGTGCCGAGAAGTCCGACCCGCGCCCCCGGAAACGCGTTCCGGACGTATTCCGCGGCGGCCATCCCGGACGTGTAGACCTCCTCCGGAGACGCCGGGATGCCGAGCCGGGCGAGTTTCTCGAGATAGACGTCCCTGGACTTCGACGAGTTGTTCGTGAGGAACACGACCCGGCCCTTCGCGCGCATCCGGGCGAGAATCTCCGGGACGCCGTCGAACAGGCGGTCGCCCAGATATACGGTACCGTCCATGTCCAGCAGAAAGCACCGGACGGAGGCCAGAGGGTTGACCGGGGCGGATTCCATGTGTCGTGGTCAGGCCTTCGGAGGTTTCATCAAAAGGGGAACCCATCCCCGGAGCTTGGCGCCCCGGACCCAGACAAGCTCGCGGGCGCGCATCCGGCGGCGGTCGGCCATCTCGTGGTCGTCCGCGCCGGTCAAGTGGTCGACGCCGTGCGCGAGATAGAGCGCGAGCTCCTCCTGCGGCGTCCAGCCCGCCCAACGGCGGAGCGCGCCGCGCCGCACGCCCTCCGACCAGGCCCGGTCGACGTTCACGATGAGCTCGCCGGAAATGCCGATCTCCATGCCCGGCATCGCCTCGTAGGTGAGCGTGATGACATCGGTCGGCGTCGGATCGTCGAACACCATGCGGTGGGCCCCGGCGCTCTCCTCGTCGCCGACGAGAAGCACCGTCACGGAACTCCACGGGACCGCGCCCTTCCCTCGCAGACGCCTCGCCTTGCGGATGAACCACGCGACGGCGTCCGCGCAAGCCGCCTCGTCCACCTTGGGAGCGCCCTTGTGGCGGTTCTCGATGTACACGTCGGTCGAGGGCCGTCGTTTCATGGCGCCGCCTCCGGCTCCCGGGGATTCGCGCCTGCGGCGGGAGTTCCGCGGCCTTCCGCGGGAAGGGCCTCGGGCTCTTTCTGGGCCTTGGGCTCCGGCTCCTCTTTCGGATAGGCGATGCGCGCGTGAAGAATGGCGAGAAGCCGCTCGACGAAGACCTTGCGGATGACGGCGAAGTCCTCCAGGGTGAGGGGGCATTCGTCGAACTGTCCGTCCAGAATCTTTTTCGCGCAGATGTCCTGGACGAGCGACTCGATGGAGGACGGCGACGGCTTCACCAACGACCGGGTCGCCGCCTCGACGGAATCCGCGAGCATCAGGATGCCCGACTCCTTCGTCGAAGGCTTCGGCCCGTCGTAGCGGAAGGTGCTCTCGTCGACCTCCTCCAGGGGACGGCCGCCGGCCTTCTCCGCCTCCTCTTTCGCCTGCTGCCTGGCCTTGCCGAGGAAGAAGACGATCGTGGTCGTCCCGTGATGCTCCCAGATCATCTTCCGGACGGACGGCGGAAGCCGGTGTTTGTCCGCGAGGACGATGCCCTCCTTCACATGGGAGCGGATCCACGAGGCGCTGGTCGATGGCTTCAGGGAATCCAGCGGTTTGGCGGTCCCCTCGGTCTGGTTCTCGGTGAAGAACAACGGCTTGCTGAGCTTCCCGATGTCGTGATAGTAGGCGCCGACCCGGGCGAGAATGGGGTTCGCCCCGATCCGGTCCGCCGCCGCCGCCGCGAGCTGGGCGACCAACGTGCTGTGGTTGTACGTTCCCGGGGCCTCGAGACTGAGCCGCTCCAGCAGCGGGTGGGCGAGATCCGCGAAATTGTTCAGCGCGATGTCGCTCGTGACGGCGAAGAAATGCTCCAACGGGGGAAGCGCGACCGCGACGGCGACCGCATGGATCATCCCCGACACGGCGAGAAAGACGAGTCCGAGCCCCAACCGGACCAGAACTCCGTCGTCCCGGAACGTCGCGAACTTCCAGGTGAAGCTCCACGAGATCAGGAGGATCACGAAATTCAGCACGGACATAAGGAGCGCCAGCTGGACAAGCCGCGTGCGGCGCCGGATCCGGCGGAGGCTCAGGATCCGCGGCACGAACGCCGCGTTGAGGAATCCCCCGACCAGACTTCCGACGGCCTCCGGCGTGAACTCGGCCCCCGCGTCGCCCCAGCCCCCGCACACCACGGAGAGGATTCCGACGAACACCGCGATGCCGACGCCCGCCGAGAGTCCGACCATCGGTCCCAGAAGCAGGGTGAGCGCCGCCGGAGCGAAAAAGTACGGCAGCATCAACGGCAGCGCCTGGAGGCACGCGTCGTCGAACCGGTCGCCGCCGAACCGGTCCACCAGGCAATGCGCCCCGATGTACCAGAGCAGCATGTAGGCCAGCGCCAGAAAAACGATAACATAGGCAAGACAGAGCCGGGAGTTCCTCCGGAAAATCTCCGGCGTCAGACCGCGAAGCGTCTCCCGGAAGCCCGCGACGAACAGGACGGCGCCCGCCAGGACGGCGCACGCCGCGTTCCAGGACGGCGCCGAAAAACGCAAGGGACCGATGCTGCCGCGGTACACGCCGACGAGAAGATACCCGAGCCCCGTGGCCAGCAGGGCGAACACCGCCTCATAGATCGCGGCAAGCCAGACACTGTCCTTGAACTTCTTTTTCGGCCTCGCCTCGGTCTGGGCTTTTTTCTCGCGCCGGGTCCGGCGCCATCTGGAAATCACCTCGCTCATACGACGCTACCGCGGCTCGGCGGTCTTCCCCCTCTCGAAATCGGCCCACACGGCGAAATGGTCGGAATATCCCTCCGAATACTCGTCCTTCTCTCCGGAACGGATACGGCGGAACGGCTTCGGCCGCCCGTCCTCGAGCATGCACGGATCGGGATGGTGCGTCCCGGCCGCGCCCGGAATAAGACGCCACGCCGGTCCCGGCTCGTCCGCGGGAAGGAGCATCCTCGGCGGGACGACAATGCCGTCGAAGGTGTTCCACGTGGAGGTGCGGCCGTAGAAGAACGAGCCCCGGGCCGTCTCGGGCAGCTCGCCGAGAACGTTGTAGAACGGCGTGCCGGAGACCGCGTCCTTTCCGAGGACCTTCGCCCGGTCGGGGAAAGCCCGGAGGCTCTCCGACATCGAGGGCTCCGTGCAGTTGTCGTTGAAGTCCCCGCAAATGAAGAACACCGCGTCCGGGTCTTTCTCCAGCAGGGACGTCTCTACCCGCCGGCGGGTCTTCGAGGCCTCTTCCGCGCGGAGGACGAGATTTGTCTGCATGTCGCCGATCTGCGACTTCCAGTGGCACGCGAACAGATGCACGGGCGCTCCGTCGACCTTCGACTCCGCCTCCAGTACCCCGCGGAGCCCGGGAACAAAGATGTTGAGACGGACCTTGTCCAGCGGATACCGTCCGAGAATTCCGACGTCGATGCCGCGGCGGTCCGGACTCTCGCGGTGGGCGATGTACTTGAGGGGCCATGTGCCGCGCGCCCGCAGAACGTCCCGGACATCGTTGAGGACGCGGCGGTTCTCCACTTCCTCGACCAACAGGAAGTCGGGTTTCAGCCACTCGATGTTCTCGACCAGGTTCGTGACCTTGCGCATGTAGCGCTCGGGACTCCATTTGCGCCAGCTGTTCTCCCGCTGGATGAACTCGTCGTCTCCGGGATTGTCCGGATCGTCGTCCGCGTCGTAGAGGTTCTCGAGATTCCATGTGGCGATCCGGAGCGTTCCGGGCGACCGACGGTCCGGAGCGGACTCCGCGCGGGGACGGGTCAGAAGCTCGCAGGCGACCGGCGGCGGGGCTTTCTCTTTCTTTGTCGGCGCTTTCTTCGGCGCCTTTTTCTTCGGCTTCTCTCCGGGAAGATTCTCAGCTGGGACGGGGGCGGAGACCGCGGGACCCGAGCCCTCCCCGGACGCGGCCGCCGAAGCGGGCGCGTCTTTCGCGAAAACGGACGCGGAGACCGTCCCGAGGACAAGGGCGGCCCATAACGACCCGGAAACGGCGAACGTCCGGGAAATCCGGCTGATGAATCGATGCATACGGTCTATTCTACCGAAATCTGTCCCATTTGCACACCCCGGCGCGCGAATGCGCGAGTCCGCGGACTTTTCAGCCTTCGCTCAAACTCGCCCATTCGCCCCTCCGGCGCCCTCGTCCCTCCGCGTCCCCGCGTGGATTCCGCCCTCCATTGGGGGGCGCGCAGCGCCGGTGGGCTCACTCGCCCGTCGCGATGTCGATTTTTCCGCCGTTCCAGGAGAGGCTCGTCCCGCCGAGCTCGAAGGTCGAGGGAAGGCCGTCCGGTGTCTCCGCCGTCCCGCGCCAGCCTCCGTTTTCCTCGCGGAGATCGATCCGGACGACGCCCCCCGCGGGATGCGGCGCCGCCGCCTCGATCCGGTGGAGCGGTCCCGGCTGCGGGGCGATCCGCACCGCCTTGAAGCCCGGCGCGTCCGGACGGATGCCCGCGACGGACGCCACGGCGTGGAAGGCGGGATGCGCGCTCCAGGCGTGGCAGTCGGAGCGCGCGGGAGCCTCGGGGCTGTCCGGATACTCCGTCGCCGTGAAAAGCCCCTGCCTCGGCATGTCGAACCAGCTCCGGAACCGCGGATAGACGTCGGCGAGACGCCCGATGCGCGCCGCGGCCTCGAACAGATAGAAACTGAAGTAGAGCGACGCCCTCGCGAGGTCCGGATCGTTCACCAGATGCTCGCCGAGCGCCTCGAGCTTCCCTTCCGGCACCGACCCGCCCAGGATGGCGAGGCACTGCGCGTGCTCGGAGAACGCCGTGTGCTCCGGATCCTCGGCGAAAAGCCCGCGTCCCTCGTCCCAGAACGTCCGCACGACCGCCTCCTGGAGGTCGGCGGCGGTCTCGCGCGCCCACAGCGCGAAAAGCGGCTCGCCGTAGAGGTCCTCGAGCGTCGCGGCGTCGCGGAGCGCGCAGAGGAAGAGGAGATTGTGGGTTCCGTTCGCCTCCCCGACCTGGCCCGAGGGCGGGATGCCCGCCCGCCAGGCCGTCGCTTTGCCGCGGTCCGCCCCGTCGATGAAGTTCCACCCCTTCGGAGCGTGCATGAGACCGTCCCCGAGGATATGACGGCGGTAGGCGAGAATCACCGACCGGACGCCGTCCAGCCGGTTCCGGACGAACTCCGGATCGTCGCGCCACATGGCGTAGTCGAGAATCATCTGGACCCAGTTGAGCGAGTACGACGGAATCTGCTGGTTGGTGCGGCACGGCGCGCGCGACAGCGCGAGCCCGGACTCGGAACGGGAACGGTCGAAGATGAGCTGCGCCTTCTTCGGGAGACGGTCGTCTCGCGTGAGTGCATACGTCTCGAGCACCTCGACGCGCGTGTCGCCGGAATACATCAGCTGCTCGTAGTACGGGCAGTCCATGTATGACTCGTGCATGCACATCTGGAGGGTGCGTTGGAGAATCGGAAGGGTCGCGCTCCAGTCCGCGCCGTCGGACGCGAACTCGAACGCGAACTCGAGCGGGAACCGCGTCTCGCGGAGCGCGAACGACTCGAAAACAAGAGGCTGGTCCCCGGTCGAGACGAGAATCTGGAGGTACCGCCCCGACGACCACCAGAACGGCTCGAAGAACTGGTGCTCGCGGCCGCAGCAGAGCAGCGTGTCGTAGATGCCCCGGAAATACTTCCCGTCGATCTGGTTCCGGTCGTTCTTGACGAGCCCCGCGCGCTTCTCGTGGAAGAGCGACTCGGCCCAGGAGACGGACACCTTCGCCCCCGCGCCCCCGGAAACACGGAGCCGCGGAAACGCGCAGTAGTAGTTCCCGAGGTCCACGAGGACGCGGTATGCGACGTTCGCGGGAACCTCCAACGCTCCGTCCCCGGCGAGAAACGACGCCCAGGCCCCGGCGAGCGCGGCGTCGCTCTCCTTTTCGAGGACGGGTGTGTCCTCGACCTCCGTGTCGTCGGCGGTCGCGAGATACGCGGCGAACCGGACGCGGCCCGGCATGTGGATTTTCTCGAGCATCGGGGGCAGCGTCGCCGGGGTCAGCATCCGGAGGTAGACCGAGTCCCGGCCCGAGGACCGGAACAGCGGGACCTCGTCCTCGTGCACGGGCCTCCAGCCGTCGCCCCCGCCAGCGGTCCGCGACGGATCCTGCCTCGCCGCGTCGAGGACCGTGCGCCCGCCGACGACCTGGTACACGCCCAGCAGGCGCGTCGGCTCGAAGGAATACTCCGGAATCCGGACGGACTCCCAGTTGCCCGGAAGCGTGTCGAGACGCCCGGCCCATTTCCCCTCGGCGTGCAGCAGAAAGCCGGGACGGACGACGACGTGGCCGTAGTGCTCGAGCGCCCCCGTTCCCCGCCAGGCGACGCGGGCGACAAGGGCGTGCTCGCCGGGATCGACGGAAAGCTCGTAGCTCTCGTAGTACCAGGTGTTCCGCATGCCCCGCTCGCTGCCCCAGCCGATCCGCTCCCCGTCAAGGTAGAGGTCGTAGCGGGGATCGGCCGTCACATGGATGCGGATTGTCTCCGGCCGTTCCGCGCGGAACTTCGCCCGGAACAGGTAGACGGCGGTCTCCTCGGGCTCGGAGCGCTCGCCGTGCGAGACCCAGCGGGCCTTCCAGCCCTGGTCCGGGAAGGACCACGTCTCATAGTGGAGGTCGGGATCGTTGGAGAGAAAAACGCGTTGGACGGTGTTCATGGCGTGTGTTGTGTGTTGAAGGGACAGCCCCGCGACGAGCGCGAGGAACAGGGACGCGGGCTTCATGCTCTGTATTCGGCGGCCGCGAGGGCCGCCATGTCGCCGATGTCGTCGCCGCAGACGGACGGGACGATCCGGCAGGCCGCGAGACTTCTCGGAAGCGCCTCGGCTCGGAGGACTTCCTCCATCGTGCCGTCGATCAGGTCGTGGGCGCGCATGTAGATGCCCCCGAGGACGATCCGGTCCGGATTGAGCATGTCGACGAGGAGGGCGAGCCCGGCGCCGAGTTTCCGGCCGAACCCGCGGAACATCTCCAGGGCCGCGGGATCGCCCGTCCGCGCCCGGGCCGCCGCCTCCTTCGCGTCGACTCCGTGCAGTTGACGGAAACCTCCGCCCGAGCACCAGCCCTCGAAACTTCCGGCCTTGTGGTATCCGACGGGCCCCTCCGGCGTGAGCCGCAGATGACCGGCCTCCCCCGCGTCGCCGGACACCCCCTCGATCAGACGTCCGCCGAGGACCAGCCCGGCGCCCATCCCCGTGCCGCAGGTGAGGAAGACCAGCCCCCGGGCCCTCGCTCCGTCCGCATACCACTCCGCAAGCGCGCCCGCGTTCGCGTCGTTCATCAGAAACGCGGGCTTCCCCGCCGCCTCGGAGACGATCCGGACGATCTCGATCCGGTCCCAGCCCGGAAGGTTGGGCGGCGAGAGGACGAGCCCCCTCTCCGCGTCGAGCGGACCGCCGCAGGAGATGCCGCACGCGGCGACCGGGTCGTCGCGGAGCGCGCGGACGAGCTCCACGATGCGCGCGAGCGTCGCGCCGGCCTCCCCGGGATTCGGGAACGACTCCCGCGCCTCGATGCCGCCGGCGACGCTTCCGCGCGAGACGGAACACGTCGTTCCACCGACATTGACTCCAAGATACTTCATTTCGCTTCCATTTCAACGGATGAACGGTCAAACGGAATCAAAGTAGACGAAATCCCCCGGATTGTCAATCGGAAGGTGGCGCGACCCCGCGCGTCCGCTTTCGGGCAAAGCCAGGCCCCCTCCGCGAGGGCTGCCGCTTGCGGCTGGGGGAGTACACCGTGCGCGGCAAAGGTACGCCCCCTCCGCGAGGGGGCTGCCGCTTGCGGCTGGGGAGTCGCATTTCGCGTCCGAGAGAAAATCGTGGAATGTCCCGGTCCATCCTTTCCTATTGCGTGACCTCCGAAACCCGGTGTATAATTTCGCTATCTTCACCCAAACCAAGGAAAACACCATGCAGTACTCTTCCTTCCTTTCCATTCTTTCGGCCGTCACGATTCTTTCCGGTCCCGCCTCGGCCGTCGATGTGGACTACGCCACCCCGGGAACCGAGATCGAGAGTATCCGGTCCGCCGTTCTCGCCGGTGATTCCATCCGCGTCTCCAGCCTCCTTCCCGCCTCCTACGAGAAGGCCCTTTCCGGTCTCCTGAACGAGGTCGCGAAAAAGGCCGATCCGGAGATGTGGGACGCGCTGACCAAGCTCCTCGCCGGCGCCGCCAAGAACCTCGCCCCCTGCTCGCTCTACCTCACCGACATAGCCAACGAGAGCGTCCCCGAGGCCCTTCAGGACAAGGACGCCGCCGCCCTCAACGCGGTCTCGCTCCAGTACGGGCTCGAGTCCTTCGCCAAGTTCCTCGAAAGCGACCTCGCCTCCCAGAAGTCGTTCCAGACGAAGTCCATCGCGGAGCTCGAGGAAGAGGCCGAGAAGCGCTTCCCCCCGAAGAACACCGCCGCCTTCTACACGCCGAAGATGATCGACCAGATGAAGAAGACCCTCGCCGTCAAGAATGTCGAGACGGTCTCCGACGGTCTCTGCAACGTCACGCTCGACATCCCCGGCTTCGATCCGGAGAGCCAGCAACAGACCTTCTCCGAGACGGTCGTCTCCTTCACCAAGATCGACGGCCGCTGGGTTCCCGAGGAGCTCGCGAAGCACTGGAAGGAATTCGTCGACGGCGCCACGGAGGCCGTCGGAAAACTCGATTTCAACACTCCCGAGATGCAGGGCTTCAAGGGCCGCTTCTTGATGGCCGCCCCCATGCTCACCGCCGGGTTCGACCAGCTCAAGAGCGTCAAGACCAAGGAAGAGTTCCAGGAGAAGCTCGGCGGGCTCGCCTTCCCCGCCATGATGCTCATCGGCGGCGGAAACTAGTCTGAAGAGCCGTGCGCGCCTCAACTCTCCAACGGACGACGCGCGAGACCGACATCTCCGTCTCGCTGAACCTCGACGGAACGGGTGCCTCCGAGATTTCGACCGGCATCCCGTTCTTCGACCACATGCTCACGCTTCTCGCGCGTCACGCCCTCGTCGATCTCACAATCCATGCCAAGGGCGACATCGAGGTCGACTATCACCACACGGTCGAGGACATCGGCCTCGCCCTCGGCACGGCGCTCGACCAGGCGCTCGGCGACCGCCGCGGCATCCGCCGCTACGGCTCCGCGCTCCTTCCGATGGACGAGACTCTCGCGCGTGTCGCCGTCGATCTCGGCGGCCGCCCCTTCCTCGTCTACTCCGTCGACTGCCCGCGGACCCACGTCCGCGACTTCGACATCCAGCTCCTCGAGGAGTTCTTCCGCGCGCTCTCCGTGAACGCCAGGCTCAACCTCCACGCCGCCGTCCTCTACAGCGCCGAGGCGCACCACGCCGCGGAGGGTCTCTTCAAGGGCTTCGCCCGCGCTCTCCGCGACGCCGCGGCCCCGGACCCCCGCGAGACAGGGGTGCCCTCCTCCAAAGGCGTCCTGTAGCGCGGCCTTCCCGCACGCGGAAAACGATCCGCGGTCCGCGATTCCGCGGCCGCCGGCCGCGCCGGGGACGTCCGCTCCCCGCGAGCGCCAGGCCGACCGGCCTCCGACTGCGGACCGCTTGTTTTTTGTCCCCATCCCAGACCCCGTGAAACTGAAACTCTTCCCCGCCATCGACCTCATGAACGGCTGCTGCGTGCGTCTCCGCCAGGGACGCGCGTCGGAGGCCACCGTCTACTCCCGCGACCCTGTCGCCCAGGCCCTCGCCTGGCAGGAGCAGGGAGGCGACCTCCTCCACGTCGTCGACCTCGACGGCGCCTTCGCCGGCGAGCCCCGCCATACCGAGATCGTCCGGCGCATCGCCGCCGCCCTCTCGATTCCCGTCGAGCTCGGCGGAGGTCTCCGCACCGACGCCCATGTCGAGGAGCTGCTCGAGGCCGGCGTCCGCCGCGTCATCCTCGGCTCGCGCGCCCTTTCCGATCCCGAGTCCCTCCGCCGCCTCGCCGCGCGCTTCCCCGGCCCCACCGTCGCCGGCATCGACGCCCGCGACGGCTTCGTCCAGATCAAGGGCTGGGTCGAGACCACCTCCACCAAGGCCACCGACCTCGCCAAACGTGTCGCGGACCTCGGAGCCGCCGCCGTCATCTACACCGACACCGCGACCGACGGCATGCTCAAAGGCCCCAACCTTCCCGCCCTCGCCGCCCTCTGCGACGCCGTCCCCTCGCTCCCCGTCGTCGCCTCCGGCGGCGTCTCCTCGCCCGCCGATGTCGCGGCCCTCGCCGCCCTCGGGCGCCCTAACCTCGACGGCGCCATCGTCGGGAAAGCCCTCTACGAGGGCACGACCACCCTGAAAGCGCTGAAAGAGGCGCTCCTCTAGCGCGCCCGCCCGCTCCATGACCCACCGCGACCGTTTCCATGCCGTACTCGCCGGCGAGAAAGTCGACCGGATCCCGTTGTACTTTTTCGGGTCGTGGGCGGAAACGAAACGCCGTTGGCACGACGAGGGAGCCCCCGTCCCCGCGGACATGGGCGGCGACGCCGGTCCCGACCTTCCCGGCATGGACCCGGACTGGGAGCCCGGCCTCTGGTCCAACCACGGACTCGTCAATGTCCACCCGATCGGCGACGGACGCCGCGAGACGCTTTCCGAGACCGACCGGACACGCACCTACCGGAACGAGCTCGGCGACATCGTCCAGGAGAGCAAGGTCGGCGCGTCGATCCCCCGCCGGCTGAAGTCCGGCCTCGAGCCCGTCCGCGAGTCCTGGGAGCGCTATAAGACGTTCCTGGACCCGAAAGACCCGCGCCGGTTCGCCTCCGCCCCCGCGCCGGTCCTCGGACGGATCCGCGCGGAGGACCGGGTCCACCCCGCGCTCGGCGGCAGTCTCTACGGCTACCTCCGGGACTTCATGGGGGTCGAGAACATCTCCTTCGTCATGTACGACGACCCCGCCCTCTTCGACGAGATGGTCTCGTACATGGCCGACTACTACATCGGACTCGTCGCGCCGCTGCTCGCGGAGGCCCCCTTCGATTTCGTCTACTTTTTCGAGGACTGCTGCGGGAAGTCCGGTCCGCTCTTCTCTCCGAAGATGTACTACCGGTTCTTCCACCGCCACTACGTCCGCATGATCCACGCCTACCGCGACGCCGGCGCGCGCCATGTCATGGTCGACTCCGACGGCGACATCCGCAAGCTCGTCCCCTGCTATCTCGACAGCGGTTTCGACATGATCTTCCCGCTCGAGACCGGCACCTGGGGGACGAGCATCGCCGAGGTCCGCCGCGATTTCGGGCGGAATTTCGCCGTTTTCGGCGGTGTCGACAAACGCGTCATCCCCCAAGGCCGCGACGCGATATCCCGCCACCTCAAGTCCCTCGCGCCCGAGGTCCGCGCCGGGCGCTTTCTCCCCATTCCGGACCACCGCGTCCCGCCCGACACCTCCTACGCCGCGATGCGCGACTACATCTCCGTCTTCCAGGAACTCTTCTTCT
>JAZUKQ010000304.1:0-10487 GCA_045643325.1 Kiritimatiellia bacterium
CAACGGAAATCGCCGCATGGAAGGCGTCGCGGTTGGTGAAGACATCTTCGCCGAAGCCCTCGCGCTCCCAGGGGTAGAAATAGGGCTCCGTATGGGCGATTTCGGGCAGCGGCACGGTATTGCACCAGAGGGCGAGGACACGGCCGTCGCGCAGGCGATGGAGCGTTGGCATGGTGAGCGTGCCATGGAAACGCGACGGGCGCACGGGCGACCATGTCTCGCCGCCGTCGTCGGAAATGGATTCCCAATGGAAATCGGTCGATGTGCGAATGAGCATCCAGAGACGGCCATCGGAGAGTTCGACGACGGTGGGTTCGCATCCCTGGTTCTGCCAGCGGACACCCTGGTGGGGCGGCGCGACGACGTGCTCGGGGGGCGACTCGACCGTGCTCTCGGCCCAGGTGCGGCCATCGTCGTCGGAACGCAGAACGAAAAGCCTGTGCTTGCTGTTTTCGCGACGTTGCACGGCGAGAATCCAGCGCTGGCGCGAGCGAAGCGGCATCGGCAGGCGCGGGCACGCGACGCCGCGTGTTGTGACGAGCGTGGCCGCGAACGGGCCGTCGGGCCCCTGTGTGGAGCGGAAGACATGCAACCCCGGGGGGAGGTCGATGGGAAGCTTGTCCAGATGGAGGTCGCGCTTCATGTCATGGACGTCGAGGAGCGTGATCCAATCGCCGGACCACGGGCTCTGGACGGCGGCGCCGGGGTGGCCTTCGGGCAGCGGGAACTCGCGCCACGAGAAGCCGCAGTCAAGGCAGGAGAGGTAGATGGGGCGCTTGACGCCGTCGACGAGACGGTAGCCGTAGTGGCGGATTTCGCCGGACGGCAGCGCGACCATGTCCCGAAAGGCGTTAGCGGGAGGGACTCCGACGACTTCCGGCGCGAAGACGCGGGAAAGCCGCTCGGCGGCGTAGGAATCGACATCCATGGCGGTGTTTTCGTTCTATTGGATGAAGATGACGGTGTGCCTGGGGGCTTGGTCTGCAGGATGCCCGTTTCCCGGAACAGGTCATCGTTTGATCCGGAACGCGCCGACGCCGGCGGCCCAGAGTTCCTTCGTGTCGGCGTTGTAGCGGAGAATGAGCGGACGGTGGTAGCCGAGATCGCCGGTGATGTCGGTCCAGGTCTCGCCGCCGTCGTTGCTCTCGAAGACGCCGCCGCGGCTGCTGTCGTGCCAGGTGATGGCGCTCACCCAAAGGCGGTTCTCGTTCTCGGGATCAAATGCGATGCCACAGGTGCTGAGGTCCTGGAACGCGGTCACCTTCTTCCATGTAGCGCCATGGTCGCGGCTGATCCAGAGGTTGTTGGCTCCGGCCAGGAGAGTGCCGGAAGGCGTGATTTCCAGATTGAAGAACCACTCCGGCGGGCAGGAGGTCTTGGACCAGTTCTCGCCGCCGTCGGGGCTCACGTAGATGCCGGCCTCGGCGCCACCGGCCGCCCAGAAGACGCGGTTGGAGTCGGTCGGGTCGACCGCGACGCCGTAGAACATGCGGCGACTGCCGGGCTGGTTCGCGAACTGCTTCCACGTGAGGCCGCCGTCGGTGGACTTGAAGATGCCGCCGCCGGCATTGCCGTTTTCGGGGTCGCCGTCGATACCGAGGTAGAGGATGTCGGGGTTCTTCGGGTCGGCCGCGAGGGCGCGCGCATAGCCTTGCCCCCACATCGTATTGGCATGCGGGATGTAGTCGGGAAGTCCGGTGGCGCGGACGAAGGAGTTGCCGCCCTCCACGGCGGGTTCGCCGTTGTCCTTGAAGACGAGCACCTGGTTGGGGTAGGGATTCGGGGCGGGCCAGGCGGAGACCGTCGTGAGGACGCGGATGCTGCCGTCCGCGAGTTTCTGCGGAAGGGTACGCCAGTAGTGACCGGAGAGACCCGGCGTGTAGCGGAACGGCGCTAGCGCCTTCCAGGTGGCGCCGTTGTCGTCGGAGCGGAAGAGCCCCTCGTCCATCGCGGCGCCGTAAACGTGGCCGTCCGCGAAGCGAATGTCGTGGAAGCAGGTGATGTCGGCACCCTTGGAGGCTTCGACCCAGGACTTGCCGCCGTCGTGCGTGACGAGGTTGTTCCAGTTGGCAGAGACGACGATGCGGTCGGGATCGGCCGGACTCATCGCGAAGTTGGTCGCGGCGCTGAGGCTGCCCGTAGGACCGTCGGCAGGATTCGTCGGATTGCCGACGAGATCGCGTTGGAAGTCGCGCGTGGCGGTCCATGTGGCGCCGCCATCGCGAGTGACGAGACAGGTGCCACTCCAGCCTTCGGTGGAAAGAACATGGACGACGTTCGCGTCGCGCGGATCCACGCAGAGGTCGTGGACCACATACTTGGATTCGACGGTTTCGATCTTGGTCCATGTGGCACCCGCGTCGACGGAGCGGTAGAGACCTTCCTTGCCGAAGCCCGCGTAGAGGGTCTTGGGGGCGTTCGCCCAACCGCCGGCGAGGGCGACGGCGTTCTTCGGGAGGGCGTCGTAGTGCGTCCAGGTCGCGCCTGCGTCCGTGCTCCGGAAGAGACCCTGCACGGTGTGGGCGACATAGACGGTGTCGGAGGAAGAAGCGGGAATGAAGACGGTCGCGATGGGGCCTTTCTCCGAGACCGTTCCATTCTCTTCCGGAAGCGCGGAAAGGTAGTCGAGGCGGGTCCAGCCGTCGCCACCGTTCTCGCTCTTGAAGAGGTCGCCGGAACCGCTGCCAGCGTAGACGACGTCGGCATTGCGGGGATCGACCGCGATGGCGTGGTTGCTGCCGCGGCGCTCGGCGGTAATCTTGAGGCCGTCGGCGAACGTGTTGTTGAGGGGCGTCCAGGTGGCGGCGCCGTCGCGGGAACGGGCCATGCCCTCCAGCGTCAAGGCGTAGACGACGTTGCCGTCGCCCGGAGCCGTGGCGATGGAAAAGACGCCGTAGTTCTGAATGCCGTCGTTGACGATCTTCCAACTGCGGGCGCCGTCGGTGGTCTTGTAGACGCCGAGGACGTCGCCGCCCATGTAGAAGACATCGGGGTCCCTCGGGTCGGCCGCGGCGCACCAGAAGAAGCCGCCTCCGCCCCATCCGGCCCACTCCCAATGGGTGCGGGGCGTCTCTGCGGCATACGGTTCGGCAAGCGAGGAAAGGGTCGCGAAAAGCATCGAGGCGGCAAGTGTCTTTTTCATGGAAGGCCTTGTCCTACCGGACGACGAAAACCGTTCCGCGAGAGGGAACGTCGAGGAGAATCTCCGTCTCGGTCCGGCGGATCCGGGCGGTACCTGTGAGCTCGGTTTCGGCGAAGGAACCGTGGATGCCCTCGGTCGCGGAGACGATGGTGTATACGCCGCAGGCCGTGTCGGGGGAGACCGTGACTTCGAGGCGCGTGTCGGCGGCGGCGAGATCGAGGGTCCCGGTCACGGCGAGAGCGTCGCAGGCATCGTCCGCGCCCGTCGCGATGCGGAGCGTCGAGTAGGCCCCAAGGGAGACGGAGCTGTTGAACCCGGAACCGCCGATCGACAGGGTCCCGTAGACGGGGGTGCCGGTCTCCTCGTCGACCGAACCCGGGGCGATGACGGCCGGGGCCGTGGACGAACCGGTCGCATAAATGACGGCGTTGGTCATGTTCGCAGCGTCTCCGGAGTATGTTGGAGTCGCAGTGGGGCAGCAGATGAAGCCGATGCCGCCCAGGGTCGCCCCGGAATAGACGCGGATGGTGCTCAGGCCCGTGGCATTGCCGCTTTCGTTGTCGCAAAGGATGGTGCCCTCGTAGATGCGGAGTTGCCCCATGCTGGAGGAACGGCCGCCGAAGGTGGAGGCGCCGGAGGAGAGGCGCAACGTTCCGGCGCCGTACTTGTCGAAACCGTCTCGGGAGTCCCAAGCGGAGGTGAGAGGGCCCTTGAACCAGAGGTCGACGGGCTCGTCGGGGATGTCACCGACATCGAGACGGCCGTACAGGGCACCGTTGCTGTACTTGTACTGGGAACGGACGGTGCCGTCATATTCCACGCGGCCGACATGCGTGTCGGGGACGACCAGCCAGCTGGAGGTCAGGCCCAGGATGCCCTTCTCCGTACTGGTGAACGTTCCGCGGACATAATTGTAGCCCGTGATGCCGTTGCAAAGGATGTTGAACGAACCGGCGTAGAAGGCACCGCCCGCTTCAACGCAGAAATTGTCGATGGAGAACGAACTGGTGTTGTTGGTGTTGGACTTGGTCTGCAGGTCGAGCACGCCGTGGTCGTTGACGACGATCTGCGCATGGCCGTTGTAGAAGAAGTGGTTGCAGTTCCAGCTTTGCCCCCAGGTGCAGTAGACGATGGCGTCGTGGGTACCGTCGCCGACGGTCAGAGCCGTGCCGAGCTGGTTCTTGTTCCCGAAAAGGAGGGTTCCCTCGTTGACGATGGTGGCGCCTCCGGTGCGGCCGTCTTCCTTGTACAGGAACTCCAAGGTTCCGGGGCCGTTTTTGACGAGGTCGCCGGTGCCGGAGACGTAGGTGAAGGACAGGGTCGCGTCGGCGGCGACGGTGCATTCGCAGGTGTAGGCGAGAGCCTGGTTGGCGGCGACGGTCAGAGACGCGGCGCCCTCGCCGAGAACGTAGTCGGCGCAGGCGAGCGCGGGCGTGGCGGCGGAACCGAGTTTGACGGCGGCGGGGGCGAAGGAGGTGATGGAGCCGACCTCCAAGGCGTCGGTGCCGAGGGATACGGTTAGGGCGGCGACGAGGGTATCAGGAAAGACGACATCGTCGGCCGCGCCGGGGACGGCGTCGGCATCCCAGTTGGCGGCATCGGTCCAGGTGGTGCCGTCTCCGGCGCCGGTCCAGACACAGGTTCCGGAAACAGCGGGAAGAACGATGCTCAAAGAGAACAGGGCGGAGAAAGAGGCGATGTGTTTCATTTAGTTAACCTTTTCAAGGGCGCACGTTTACGCGAGAGAAATATCGCATAAAAGCGAAGGAACCGTCAAGCGACATTTTGCGCGGGAGGACAACGCGGAGAATGCTCCAAGACGCTCCGTACGGAACGCGCCGCCGCGCGGGACGGGCCGTCGCCGGTGTGACAGTCTCCCCATGTCAGGTTCCGCGGAGCGGAACGACGACGTTGTTGGGATCGGGAATCGCGGCGGCGACATCGTCCGGCAGCGCCGGCAGTGTCCGCGTCCCCTTGCCGAGAAGGTCGCCCTTCTGAAAATCCACCGTGCTGATTTTCGCGCCGATCTGCGGAAGTGGCCGGTTGTCGATGAGCGTCGACGTCGACTTTTCGCCCCAGTTCGCGACGAGCACGCCGCGGAACGGCGGGAGCGGAAGAGCCGGCTTGAACGAGAGCACGTTGTTCCCGAACGCCGTCACCGTGCGCAGCACGCCGTCGCCGTTGAGCTCGACCTTGTCGCCGGGTTTGGCGAACGTCGCGGGCGTCTTCGGGCGGACCGCGACGGAATCGACGGCGCTTCCGTTGGCCTCGGCGTTGGCGAGCCCGAGCGGGAAGTTCGCAAAGGACAGCTCACCGGCCCGGCTTCCTTCCTCCTGGCCGATGGCCTCGCGCGCCGCGTCAAGGGTGTTGTACGCCTTCCAGGGCTTCGCCGTCTGGCCGACATACTTCGGCGAGAAGAAGTTCCCTCTGGAGACGACCTTGGCCTCGGGTGGCCCGTAGGGCATGATGCCGCCGAGGAAGAGGTTGCGCTCGACCGTGTAGTCGTGGCCCGTGAAACTGAAGAACGAGTAGCCCGCGCCCCAGAGCGTGTTGTCGCGGAACGTCCAGCGGTGGCTGTTGCCGTGGCCGCAGATGAGCATCACCGCGTTGCACGCCATGACGACATTGCCGCGCACCTCGATGTCCTCCGCCTCCTCGGCCATGAGCGACTGCCCGCTCCAGATGTCGAGGTTCTCGACGATGTGGATGTCCGCGACGTCGCGGTACAGCTGGATGTTGTCGGGATGCGCCTGGAGGATGTGGTGGTGGATGTAGTTGCGGCGTACGGTCACATGGCGCGTCGGCAGATTGGCGCCCGGCGTGCCCGCGGGACGGCCGGAGACATTGCCCGCGACGACGAGGCCGTCCACAAGGTTCCAGCCGATTTCGTTGCCCTCGATGAGCGCGGTGTCCGTCGAGGCGAAGGAGAGTCCGGTGCCGGCGTTGGCGATGATGACATTGGAGAGGACGTTGATGCGGGCCGCCTTGCGGACGCCGATGCCGTTCACGTTGTGGTGGACGATACAGTTGCGGAGGGTGACGTCCCGGGCGCCGACCTTGATGCCCTCGGCGGCCGAGCCGGTGAACTCGAGACCGTCGACAATAATGTTGGCGACGGGGTCCTTCCAGTGCCCGATAAGGAGCAAGGGACGGGGCACGGGACGGTGGCATGTCGCCTCCAGGTCCTCGACGGCCTTCGGGCGGAAATAGAGCGTCCCGGCCGTGTTCTTCGCGTCCGCCGGATCGTCGCGCACGAACGCCCAGTCGCCGGGCTTGCGGATGAGCGCCGGATGGTTCATGAAGGAATACTGGTTGTTCTCGGGCTTCATCCAGCGGTTCCACCGCTCGGGCGCGAAGACGATGTCGCCCGTCTCCACGTTGTAGGACCGGATGGGCGTGGTGCCGAAGGAGTTCCCGAAAGCGAAGTAATAGAAGACGATGGCGTCCTTCGGGTCCTTCGCGATTTCCGCGAGCGCCGGAACGCCCTTCACGGGCTCCGTGCGGAAGGTCGTCGCCTCGGCGTCGGCAACCAGAACCGGAAGGCGCGTCCCGTCCTCCGGCCAGCGCGCGCACTGCTGCTCGCGCAGACCGACGAACAACGCGGCGACGTTCTTGTCCACGTGCGTGGAATAGAGTCCCCCGCCCTCGTTCTTCCAGCCCGTGATGGGCTCGAAACCGCTGACGACAACGCGCTCGCCCTCGGCCGCGCGAAGGGTCAGCGGGGCGCCCTCGTAGGCCTTGGAGACGGTGAGGCACTCGCGGTACGTTCCGCCCCGGACGGTCACGGTATCGCCGGGGCCGGCGGCGTCGATGGCCTTCTGGATGGAGGCGTAGGCCCCGGACTCCGCGGGGGCGGAGGGGTCGACGACGAGCTCGGCGCAGAACGCGGGAAGAGCGAGGCCCAAAGAGATCAGGGCGGAGAAAGAGGCGATGGCGGCCGACCCGAGAAGTACGGAGGCGGCAAGAGGCTTTTCCATGGAAGCATACGGGATAAGGATGACGGATATCGCGGCATCTCTGAAAAGGGACGGAGCAATGCGTTCCAACGCGAGCCCCTATTATACGGGAAAAGTCCCATCCGCGATAGGATTGAACTTCGAAAAAAGATGTTTCGAACGCGGACGTCTATTCCTTGGAAAGGGAGAGAACCGCGCGCGTTCCAAGATTCACATTCACTTCCGCGTACGGTGCCTTGGCAGTGCCGCGGACGGCAAGCGGAACGCTCGCGCCGTCGCGCGCGGCGGCCTTCCAGTCTCCGGCGGACGGAAGCGGAACGCGGACCTTGACGGGAATCCGGGGCAGCGCGCGCGCCTTGCCGCTGTCCGGGAAACGGACGGCCTTGAGCGTCGCCTTGCCCGTCACGCGGAAGGAGACCTCGATTTCCTGCGGTTCCTTCGTCGGGAGTTTTTCCGCGAAGTCCATCCGGAAAGAGCCCGGTTCCTTCGTGGAGAACACGTGGACGGGCTGGTTGTCGCCGTATTTCACCATGAGAGCGCAGGTCCCGTCGATGTCGCCGACATCGGCCTCGATGACCGGGTTGCGGACCGGATCGATGAGCATTTTGCGGTAGAATCCGGTCTGGAGCTTGTTTCCGCCGCCGGAGACCACGACGCCGGCTCCGGTGTCCCAGTCCGCCTTGCCGTTGAAGACGACCCAGCGGGGACGGGAGGCCGGAGCAAATGTCTCGTCCCCGGGTTCCGGAACGGGAAGAAGGCTGTCGGCATCCGCCGGATTGAGGACGAGGGCGATGGTGCCGTCGTCCCGCGCGGAGGCCATCGCGTAGACGCCGCGGAGCGGAGCGCCGTCGGGCGAGACGAGCGAGACGTCGAGGCGGCGGCCCGGGACGAGCGAGAGGTAGTCCTCGAAGGCGAGGTACGCCGGGCGGGGGGCGCCTTTTTCGTCCAGGACGCCGAAGTCGGCCTTGCCGTCGGACTGGAAGCTCGTGATTTTCGTCGCCCCGGCGGCGAAGAGGCGCGCCAGGCCGCGGTTGAAGAACTCGCCCTGCTTCTCGGCGGAGAGCTTGCCGCCCTGCATGTCGTACCCCTGCTCGTTGGGGTAGACCTCGATGGGCTCGCCGAGCGCCATGAGATGCCCCTCGATGAGTCCGTAGGGCGCGTCCCACATGCCTTCCGGCGAATAGCAGTGCATGCCGTAGAGGTCGGCCATGTCCGGCGTGAGCGCCCCGGCCTTCGACATCGCGGCGGCGAAGCCGTCGAGGGCGCTCTTGTCGACGCCGGCCATGCCCGCGACGATGATGCGCGCCCCGGGGTCCAGGCGGCGCACGGCGGGCGCGACGGTCTTGTGGAAGGCCGCGAACTCCTCGGGCGTGCCGGTCCAGAAGTAGTTGATGTTGGCCTCGTTCCAGATTTCCCAGTCCTGGACGCGGTCGCCGTATTTCTTCAGGATCCGCTCGGCGATCTCCGCGAATTTGGCGTTGTCGGGCGGGGTGGTCTGCTTGCGGCGGCCGCCGGCGGCGTAGCGCGCGGGCGATTCGGCGGCCCACTCGGGCGTGCCCTCGAAGATGAACTGGCAGCGCGGGTGGAGCGCGAGGTAGCGCTCGACGTGCTTGTCGAAGCGGTCCCAGCGCTTCGGGTCGTCCGGCGCGCCGATCCACCAGGTGCGCGTGGTGCAGCGCAGGACGGACCAGTCGCGGCAGCGTTCCGCCGTGAGCGCGTGCTTGCCGTCGTAGGCGAGCGAGGTGCTGGTGTGGAGGCCGAGCTCGACGCGGCGCTCGGTGGCAGGGTCGCGGCGCTCCAGCTGGAGGGCGTCGAGATGCAGGACGTCGGCGCCGGCGTTGGCGACGGTGACGACGCCGCCCGCGGCGGCGAGGAGGTCGCCGGGGAGCGTGACGAGGCGGGTGAGCTCCAGCGGCGTGCCGACGTAGTTGTGGCCGAGGTTGACCGTGCCGTCGAGGTTGCGCGCGACGACGGCCTCGTTCCAGACGACGGTGTCGCCGAGGGCGACGCGCAGCGTGACGCCGGGCTTGGCGACGGCGAAGCGGACGCGCAGCCGCGCGGTGTCGCCGGAGGCGGCGTCCGCTGGGGCATGGAGGCGGAGCGTGGCGCCGGACGCGAGACCGCCGGGAAGCGTCTCCGCCGGGGCGTCCGCGGGGGCGTCCGCGGGGGCGTCCACGACGGCATTGGGAAGGGAGGTCTTGCCGAATTCCGCGCGGGACCCGTTGAACGCGCCCCAGCGGACGAGCGGGCGGATGCCCTCGGGGTCGATGCCGGCTGCGAGGGGGCGGAAGGCAAGAGGCGGCTGCTGGACGACGGAGGCCACAGGCGCGACGGCGGGCACGGCGTCGAGGTCGAGCGCGCCGCTATGGAGGTCGCGCGCGATGGCGCAGAGCGCCGCGACGAGGGCGCGGCCGCAGGGCCAGACGGCGGGGTCCGTCCCTTCGCCGTTGGTCCAGAAGCCGGAGGCGCAGAAGATGGCGGCACGGCGTCCCTTGCGGGCGATGTAGACCTGCGGGGTGAAATCGTCGCCGGACATCATGCGGCTCCGGACAAGCGGATGGAACGTGCCGTCCTTCGGGAGGAACCAGCGGGACGGGAGCGGACGCACAATATCGGCGTCCGGCACGTCGGGGAGGTAGCGGCGGAGAAGCTCCGTGGGCGTGTGGCGCGTGCCGGAGTTGAGCATATCGTTCTGCCAGCGGAACTCCATGCCGAAGTGGGAATGGATGGCGGTGGTCTGCCAGGCGAAGTTGGGGGATTCCGGCGAAAGGCGCCAGTCGCCGGCGTCGTTCTGGGCGATCTTGATCTCGAACCCGTTCCGCGCGGCGAGGCAGATGAGGACGCCGCCGGCGTCGGCGAAGCGCTTGCAGGGCTCGATGATGCTCTCGGGGATGGTGCCGCCTTCCAGAAGCAGGGCGTCGGGGACGGAGTCCAGGGCGCCGGCGGCGAGCTCGGCGGTCGTGGCGCGGAGGACGTCCACGCCGTCGGCGGCGAGGTCGGCGGCAACGCGGTCGTGGTAGGCCGCGTCGAGCGAGAAGCGCGGAGCGCGGGCGCTGCGCTCGGGGTTCCAGACGACGACGCGCGGCGCCGCGGCGGCGAAAGCGGTGGCAGTGGCGACGATCAGGGCGAAAATCGGAAGGACTTTCATGGATATTTACAGGAGGATGAACAGTGTCGGGGAAAAATCGCACACGTCGATGGACACTTGGCAGACGGTGAGGCGTTCCAGATAGTTGTCCGTGCCGGCGCGGATGGCGCCGCGGTCGAAGTAGAAGCCGACGCCGACGGCGCGGGCGATGGGGAGGCGGACGGCGTCGGCCGCGGGCGCCGGGTCGAAGCGGGGCGAGGCGGCGGGGGGGGAGGGGTGGGAGGGGGGGGCCGAGGGGTGG
>JAZUKQ010000305.1:0-11698 GCA_045643325.1 Kiritimatiellia bacterium
TTCCGGCCTGACGTTTTCCGTGGACTTGACTTCGATGGCCGTTTCATCGCCGAGGATGAAATCCACCTCCATGCCGGCCGGCGTCCTCCAATAGGCGATTTCGGTATCGCGTGCAAGGCAGTCCACGTATGCGACGAGCTCGTTCAGAACCAGGCATTCAAAGGCATGGCCCCACTCCGGGGTTCCCCGCGCGAGTTCACCGCGCCCCTGCAGCTTTCTCATGACCCCGGTGTCGAAGAGATAGAACTTGGACGTCTCGACGGTCTTCCGGGAACGGCCATGCTTCCATACGGGGATTTCACGGGCCACGAGCGTTTCCTGGAGGATTCTGAAATACTCTTGCACGGTGCTGCGGGGAACTTGCGCGTCGCTGGCGATTTTCGAATAGTTGATCTGCTCGCCCGATGTCAGCGCGGCGACTTCCAGAAAGCGGCTGAAGGCGGGAAGGTTCCGGGTGGCGCCTTCGGCGATGACCTCCTGCTCCAGGTACAGCCTCGCGTAGCTTGACAGGTCGTCGTCCGGGTCGTCGGAAAACCAGATGCCGGGTAGAAGCCCGTGCGAAATCGCACGGTCCAGATTGAAGAGATCCCCCAGCTCCACCGCGGAAAACGGATGCAGGTGGCGGATTCTGGCCCGGCCCCCCAGAAGATTCACACCTCCGGCGCGGAGTTTCCGCGCACTGGAACCCGTCAGCAGGAACCGCAGGCCTTTTTCTTCAATGAGTCGGTGCACTTCGTCCAGAAGCATGGGAAGCTTCTGGATTTCATCGATGACGACGGGCCGCCCGTCGAAAGCGATTTCCTCCAGGTAGCCGGGCGTGCGTGACAACCGCGTGAACATATCGCCTCGAAGCAGATCGACCCTATGCGCGTCCGGCATCGTATTCCGAACCAGCCAGGTCTTGCCGCACTGTCTCGGACCGAACAAAAAGCAGGACTTGTTTTCAATAACGGTCGCTATATCCAGTTTACGTGAAACATTCATCAGGAATTTCTCCGAAAAGGTGACGTTCGGCGGACACCTTGCCACAGTTCCGGACAACCGTCAATGAAAATCGCCGACAGAGTTGGCAATTTTCAACACAAATTGCCGACTATGTTGGCGATTTTAAGTAAAAAACGTGCGAGGGACGGACCCTCGCAGCTCTCGGAACCTGCCACGATAGGGCTCCATAACGAGAAAAGAACAAAAAATATATAAGCGTCCGAATAGCCTGGAACGTCATTCTGTGGAAAAATACACGTTGCCCTGCAACGCGCATGCGCCCGAACGGCGTGTCCGCCGGGCAACGAAATAAACGCAGAATCCCCACGATCCGCGCCCATGAGCAACACGAAACGTTTGGCGTCACTCGACATCCTGCGCGGTGCCGACATCTTCTTTCTTACGGTCATCTGCTTGATTGCCGATTCGATCCACCATGCCTGGCCGCTTCCCGAGGCGCTGATGGCGCAGTTCAACCATCCCGCGTGGGTGGGATTCACCGTGTTGGACATGGTGATGCCGCTTTTCATCTTCATGTCCGGTGCTGCACTCCCACTGGCGCTGCCGAAGCGGCTGGAGGCGGATGGCTCGGCGGGATGGCGTTACTGGCGGCATGTGCTCGGGCGCGTGGGACTGCTCTGGATCCTTGGCATGGTCGCCCAAGGCGAGATTCTTTCCTTCGACATCCATCGCATCTCGTTCTTCAACAACACGCTCCAGACGATTGCCTGCGGCTACCTCATCACTGCCGCCGTGATGCGCCTCAAGTCATACGCTCTGCGCGTGGCCATAGCCTTCGCGCTTACTGTCGCGTACACAATCTTCCTGCACGCGTGCGGCGATATGACACCGACGGGAAATGCGGCCGTCGTCTACGAGATGAAGTTCCTCACGCTCTTCTATCCCGATGCGACCTGGCATCCCGTCGCGCAAATCGGGAACTGGCACTACACATGGTGGCCGACAATTCCAATGTTCGGCTTCCTGGCACTCGGGGGCGCCTTCGCCACGGAAATCGTGAAGGGCGGCCTTCCTCCCCGGCGGAAAGTCATCGCGCTCGTAGGCGCGGGTGCGGGTCTTTTCGCACTGGGCGGACTCTTCGCGACGTTCGACCCGATCGTCAAGCACATCTTCACCGCGAGCTTCACGTTCCTCGCGACGGGCGTCGCGTTTCTGCTGTATGCGCTCTTCTACTGGATCTTCGACGTCCTCGGCGTGCGCCGCGGCACATGGTTTCTCGCGCTCTTTGGGCGACACTCGCTACTCGCCTACATGTGCATCGAGACGTCCTGCCGCGGCATTCTCTGGACAGCGGTGGCCGTGCCGCTCGGCGGCACCGATAGAATCATCGGACAGGGCTTCACCCGGTTCTTCGACGCGCCGGTGGCGGAGTTCCTGACGAATGTCGGCATCGTGATCCTGTTGTGTCTGGTGCTGTTCTACTGGGATCGCTGGCAGAAGTGGGCGCATCGCAAGCCAACTCGTACAGATCCTTCGACCTAGGCAATAGCCAGAAGCATTTCGTTTGCGGTCCTTCCGTTGAGTGATTTCCTGTGGATGTTGTTGATGTCATCTCCTCAGGAAAAACAGATGACATCACTGTAGATTCCAGTGAATCGTCTGAGGTGGTTTTCTCCGCTGCTCCGGTTCCAGCCATGATCGCTTCCATAGGGAGAAGCGCCGCTACCCGAACCGAACGGCCCCCGACACGGGGCATGCCACGCGGTGCAGCCCCTTGCCGAGCCGGGTCTCGCCCGTGCACGCGCCGAAGACGTCGAACGTCCGGACCGAGGCCGGCGCGGCAAGGTCGACGATGACCTCCGCCCGGGCCGAGGCGTTGAGGAGGTGGACGGGGCGGTCGGGGACGACGGCGACGAGCACGCCGTCCGAATAGACCGCGACGATGCGCTCCGCATCCGATTCCGCCTCGATCACGGGGTACATGAGCTCCGGGTGGCGAGGGCGGAACGCCCCCTTCAGGAGCGTCTCGCGGTGCTCCTTGGAAAAGCCGATCCAGCGGCGGATGACCGCGCGGTGCGCCTCCGGGACCGTCGCGAGCCTCATCGAGTACTGGACGACGCCGAAAATCGCGTTGAGGATGACGCGGGCTGCCTCCTCGGGCGTGTCCGACGGATTCCACACGAGCATGTCCGAATGGACGGCCGTCCCGCCGGACGTAAGGCGCAGGTCGGCGATGCGCTTGCGGTTGCCGAGGATGTCGTAGGGGCAGTCCGTCGCGCGGAGCATGTTGCCGTAGCGGCGGATCGCGGGGCCCGTGTAGCGCTGCCGGAACTCGATCAGGACGTCCGGCTTGATCGCGACGAGCCGGTCGTGGACGGCCGTCATCAGCCGGTCCACGCCCTCCGGGATCGTCTTGCAGTCGCGGCCGCGCCAGCCCTCCTTCGGCGCCGGGTCGTCGTCCGTCGCGATGGCGTCGATGAAGTCGAGCTTGAGCCCGTCGAAATCCCAGTCCCGCACGCAGCGCTCGTAGGTCCGGACGAGGTGCTCGCGCACCTCCGGGAAGCGCGGGTCGAGGCAGGCGACGTCGCCGCCCTCGCCCCAGACGTACTTGCCGAGGAACCTCCCGTAGGCCGCCGACTCGTTGCCGACGAACGGGACCGACAACCAGAGCAGGTAGTTCCGGATGCCCGCGGCGTGGACCTTGTCGACGTGCGCGCGCATGTCGGGGAAGCGCGACGCGACCGGCATCCAGTCGCCCGTCGCCGAATAGTAGCTCTTCGAGCGCTCCTTCTGCCAGTCGTCGTCGAGGATCGCGCTCCGCATGCCGAGCGCGGCGGCGGCCTCCGCCTCGCGGACGATGTCCGCGTCGTGGACGTCCTGCCAGAATGCGTACCAGCTCGAATAGAGCGGATCGAACGCCGCCTCCGGCACGCGGCAGGGCCGGAGGCCCGCGGTCTCCGCGATCCACGCGGAACCCTCCCGCACGGCGTCCGCCCAGAAGACGCGCCGCCGGTCGACGAGGATCTTCACCTCGTAGGAGGAAAGCGGGTGCTCGCTTTTCGTGAAGAACCGGAAGCGCCCCTCCAGGAGCGCGTCGGTGGAGTGGCAGGTGATCGCGTACTTCACGTGGCGCATCGCCTCCGAGCAGGCGATCGTCAGCGAGTTGCCTTCGTCTTCCCCGAACGCGCATGCGATGGGCTCGTTCCGCGCGAGTTCCGAGGAGTAGCGCACGTTCCCCCACTCGATCGCGTAGAGCCGGTGCCGCGCCATGCTTTCGTCGATTGGCTGCCAGAGGCTGTGGGCGCCGTGCGGCGCGCAGGTGAAGAAGGCGTCGAACTCGGGGGGCAGGGCGGGGGCGTCGGCCGCGAGGCGGACCGTGAAGACCTCGCGGGCGCCGTTCGCGGCGCGCACGATTTCGTACCGCCATGGTCCCTTCTCCTTGAACTCGACCTTGAAATCAACGCCTTCATCGATGTCTGCCATAGGAATCCCCGTTGCGTTCAGCATGTTCGTCCGCCGAAATAAAAAGATACCCCCGGCTATTTCGGATCGCCGAGGGTTGGACAACAGGGGGCTAACTCCGAGCAGAACCCCTGCTCCGCGAAACACGCTACACCCTCTACCCACCACACGTCAACCCTCAAAATGAAATAACAGGAGTCTGTCCCCTCGCCCCTGCGCTCCGCCGCGACCCGCTCCCCGCGCACAGACTCGGTCTGGCCAGCCGACCTGCCAACGGTTTGGACAGACACCATTTTCCCACACCCATCAAGACTTCCCAAAAATGGCTTTCGTAACAGGAAACGAACAAAAAATATATAAGCGTCCGAATAGACGGGAACGGCATTCTGTGAAAAAATACGCGTCGCCCTGCAAGTGTATACGACTCGTTGGCGCGTCCTCGGGACAACAAAGGTTCGCAACATACCTATGAAAATATCGCAGTTTTCCATTCCGCCTCTTCTCATCGTCTTCGCTGTCTGCGCGCCGTTTTCGCGCGCCTCCGCAGCGGAGACGATGGCCTCCGTCTTCGACGACGCCCGGTTTGCCATCGAAATCACCGCAGACGTCAACGGGAACGGCGACATCGACGCCGCCGAACTGCACGATCTCCGCAAGGTCTTCACGACCGAGGGCGCCACGTTCTACCCCCACGACGGGAACGCCTCGCTCGACAATCCCGTGTTCCAGATGGACGACGTGCGGTTCCAGGCGCTCGGCGTCACGGCGCGCGTCCCGACCTGGCGCGTCGAACCGCGAATGTTCAACGTCCTCGCCGACAGCTGGGCGAGTCCGGCCATTCTGCTCGATGAAGACGCCCCGAAAGGCGATTTCACACTGGTGCTCCGGTTGAAGTGGGACGGGGCGACCATTACGACGAAAGACTGGAATGGGAACATGGTCACCTTCGGCACCGATTCCGACTACATGCAGACCATTGTCCGAAGCGGCTTCAACAGCGGATGGCGCTTCGGCGTCCAGCCGGACGGACGGGCGACGTTCGTGGACAGCCAGTCCGGAGGATGGTGGTCGACGCCGGACATCGTGTTCGAACCCGGTGTCTGGTATGACTTCGCGGTCATCGGCATCGACGACGGGGACAACGATTCCGTGGCCTTCTACGCCCTCGACTCGGACGACGGATTCCTCGTGACCAAATGGTGGGATTACTCGCTTCTGGGCGGCGCCGACGGCCGCGTCTTCTTCGGCCCGCGCCGCTGCTGGGGCGGTTTCTCGCCCAACGGCCAGAACATCCTCGCCAACGGGGGCGACACTCTCGACGGATTCAACGGGAACCTTCAGTTCTTCGCCATGTGGAATCGCGCCCTCTCCGCCGACGAAATCCACGAGGCGTGGCGGAAGAGCGGAGCGGGCCGCTGGAGCATCGGCCTGCGGAACAACTCCCACCCGTACGAGAACGGCCTGCAGGAATTCGGCGGCGACCAGGACACGACCTTTTACGCGAACGCCGGGAGCGGGTGGATCGACTTCCCCTCCTGCGTCGACGCCGGGCACTCGGCGACGGTCTCCTTCAACCTCGTCAAGGATGAGGAGGCGCTTCCGTTCGTCCTCCAGCTCTGCGGACTGAACACCCGGGGCGCGTACATCGACGTCTCCGCGAACGGCAGGGCCGTCGGCCGCGTGAAGGTCTCCGACAAACACGCGGGGCTGCTCTACATCCCGGGCGGCACGTTCGCCGTCGGGACGAACACGCTGACGTTCGCCGTCGAGGACGGATTCGGCGCGTGGGAGCCCGACTATCTCGGACTTTTCGGCTCGTTCCTGCAGGGCGAGAAGGACGACAGCCGGTGGAACGAGGGCGCCTGGGACGAGTTCGGCGATGTCGCGGAGTCGCGTCGGATGCGGATGTGGACCGAAAGCCGGAACTGCAAGGGCTTCTGCCGGGTCCTGCGTTCCGACGAGACCTGGTCGATGTCCATGAACGTCACACGCGAAATCGCCGAGCGCTGCGCGTTCACGTTCTCCCTCAGCACCACCGGATGGTCCGAAAACCTGCAGGCGTTCCTCCTGGTGAACGGCGAGGAGGTCTGCGAATTCTGGCCCCATGAAGGCGCCACAACCACCGTCGGCATCCCCGTCGGCTTCTTCCAGGCGGGCGAGAACACGATTGAAATCCACGAGGGCGAGCACCCGTACCCCGGCGCCTACATCGCCGCGGACTTCTTCCAGATGGAGGTCGGCGCGCCGCCTCCAGAATACCCGACGGAAACCATCATCCTGCTCCGGTAGCCCTGAACCGAGCGCCATACCATGGACCTTTCCCGCGCCCCCCTGCTTCCCGTCCTCGTCGCGGCCGTCCTTCCCGCCTTCGCCGGCGGCAACGCCTCGCCGTTCGGCGTGTGCGCCCACATCACGGGTCCCGAGAGCACCGTCGACGTCGCCGCGCGCTGCGCCGAGGGTGGCATCCGGAACGTCCGCACCGACATCGGCTGGTACATGTTCCAGAAGACGCCGGAGGACTGGAACGTCGGCTGGTTCCAGCGTCTTCTCGAGGAGGCGCACGAGGGGGACGTGACGCTGCTGCCGGTCTTCGACAGCGGCTGCGACTTCTGTTCGCCGACCCTCGGAAACGAGGACGGTTGCCGTCGCTACGCGGAGTTCGTGGCGCGGCTTGTCCGCGAGTTCCCGGACGACATGCCCGTCCTCGAGATGTGGAACGAGCAGAACGGCGACGGCTTCTGGCCCCCCAAGGCGGACCCGGCGAAGTACGCGCAGGCCTTGAAGGCGGTCTACAAGGCCGCGAAGGAGGCGAACCCGGACATCCGCGTCTCCTTCGGCGGGCTCTCGGGCGTCGACGTGAAGTTCATCGAGCTCGCCTACCTCGCCGGCGCGAAGGGCAGCTTCGACATCATGAGCGTCCATCCGTACTGCAACCCGAACGCCCCCGAGGGCTGGCTCGAGCGGCAGCTCGGCATCCTGCGCAGGACCCTCGCGCGGCACGGCGACGCGGGCAAGCCCGTCTGGATCACCGAGATGGGCTGGTCGACCTCGAAGATCGAATGGCCCTCGGAGGAGCGCGGCATGATGCGCGGCGCGTTCAAGGCGCTCGGGCTCGCGGGCCGCGCCGGGCTCCGCGTGCTGGCCATCGAGCAGAGCCATCCGGGCGAGACCGACTCCTGGTACTCCGAGGTCTGGCGCCACGAGCTCCCCGAGGGGACCGACCTCGTGAACTGCACCTACACCGACGTCGCGGAGCGGCTCGACGAGGGCGGCTGGGACGCCGTCGTGATGCCCGTCGACGAGTCGTTCCCCGCGCACGCCGCGGAGCGCCTCGCCGCGTACGTGAAGGGCGGCGGATGCCTCGTCGACTTCGGCGGCGTCCCCGGCTACTTCAACTTCGGCAAGGCCGAGGACGGCTCGATCGTCTCCGGGCCGAACGGCAACGAGGACTTCCGCAAGAGCCTCCGGATCAAGTCGGTCTGGAAGGGCTGCGACGCCTCCGCCCCCATGAATGGCTTCGACACCGGCGCGGACGGCGTGAAGACCTACCCCGGCTGGAGAAGCTTCGCCGACGACTACCTCCAGCCCGGCGACACGATGAAGCCGATGATGCTCAGCGCGGACGGCATTGCCGTCGCCGCTCTCTACGAATTCGACAGCGACTTCAAGGGAAAGATCTTCGCCGCGGGCCGCTCCATCGCCATGACCGGATGCGCGACGAGCGAGCGCACGCAGGCCGCGATGACCGTCCGCTCCGCGATGACCGCGCTGCATTTCGGCGTCGAGCGCTACTTCGTCTACGAGTTCCAGTCCATGGAGAACTCACCGACCGACAGCGAATCCCACTTCGGCCTCCTCCGCCGGGACTACACGCCGAAGCCCGCCTTCCACGCCTACAAGACGCTCATCGGCCTCTGGCCCGAAGGCTCCGTGCAGGTCGGGCGCGAGGAATGGAGCCGCGGCGGCGTCTACCGCGTCGCCTGGCGCCGCCCCGACGGAAGCCGCGTCGCCGCGTACTGGACCGGCGAAACCGCGCGCGACGTCCCCCGTGCCAGTCTCCCGGAAGGCGACATCGTCGACATGTTCGGCAAGCCCGTCGAGACGTCCGGCACCGTGCGCGTCTCCGGCGACCCCATCTACATCGTGACGCAACCCCAGAAATGAACTACTCGGACACCCTGACCCCCGGCTGCTACGCCGAGCGCTTCCTTCCCGCGATGGACCGCCTCGTCTCGCGGAAGTGGGGCGTCTTCAACCACTTCCTCTACTTCGGCGAACCGGGGGCGACGGACGGGCCCCGGAAGTTCTTCCGGCGCGGCGTCGGATACGACACGCCCGCCGCGATGTGGAACGCCCGCGTGGACGAGGTCGACGTCGATAAGCTCGTCGCGGACCTCCAGGAGATGGGCGCCGGCTACTACTTCCTCACCCTGATGCAGGGCTCGCGGTATATGCTCGCCCCCAACGCGGTCTACGACGAAATCACCGGTTGCCGTCCCGGCGAGGCGTGCGCCGAGCGCGACCTCCCGATGGAGATCGCCGACGCGCTCGCGAAGGCGGGCATCGACTTCTACCTCTACTTCACCGGCGACGGCCCGTGGACGGACCCGGAGGCCGGCGGCCGCATGGGCTACGCCGCGCCGCGCGGCCCGGAGAACCCCGTGAGCGACGCGTTCGTCCGGAACTGGACCTCCGTGCTGCGCGAGTACGCCGTCCGCTACGGAAGCCGCGTGCGCGGCTGGTGGATCGACGGGATGTACGACTGGGACGTCAACCTCTACAGGCCCCACCAGCTCGAGCTCTACCACGACGCGGTCCTCGCCGGGAACCCCGACGCGCTCGTCGCCCTGAACAACGGCGTCCGCCCCGAGTACCTGAAGTACGCCCCGCGCGACACGTTCACCTGCGGCGAGTTCAGCGATTTCACGACCGTCCCGCCCAAACGCTTCGTCGACGACACGCAGACGCACCTCCTCGCGCCGCTCGGCCGCCAGGAGCCCGGCTCGCCGAACCCGGGCTGGGGGCAGCCCGGCGCCAAGCGCCCGAAGGAGTACCTGCTCTCCTTCCTCCGCCTCGCCGGGGCGGTCGGCATGCCGGTCACCTTCGACATCCGCTGCTTCGGCGACGGCCGGGTCGCCAACGAGTTCGACCGCGAGCAGTTCGAGACCCTCCGCTGGGTCGGCCGCCAGCTGGCCGGAAATTGAGACGTTCCACCCGTACATCGCAAAATCCAAGAGAACACCATGAAACACCCATCCCTGCATCTCGCGCTCCTCGCGCCGCTGGCGGCCATCGCCGGCTACACCCCGAAATCCGGCGAGCAGATCATCGGCGCGCTCGACTGGATCGACCACGCCGGAACCGCCGAGGTCACGGAAGGCCCGTGGCGCAAGTGCGGCGTCTTCCTGGAGCAGACCGAGGCGTTCGAGACCGAGGCCTCGGGCCGCATCGGCGTCTTCCCCGGCAAGCTGCCCTGCGAGGACGGCGCGCCGTGGTTCTACTACGTCAAGAACGACAACGGCTACACGCTCGCCATGATGGAGGCCGACGGCACGAAGCGCCTCCTCTCCGCCGACGGCTCGACCGGGTTCTCCCTCACGGGCCTGGAGGACGGCGTGGGGCCGGTCCAGCCCGAGGTCTTCAAACTCGGCGAGAACCACTACCGGATGTACTTCTGGGGCTACCGCTGGCCGGACCGCAACCGCTACCTCGTGGCCGAGAGCACCGACCTTCACCACTGGACCGTCGCCAACGGCGGGGAGCCCGTCCTCTGCGTCGGCGGCGGCGACGTCTACCCCTCCCAGGGCTGGCCCAGCTCGCTCGTCTGCAACGACGCGACGACGGTCTACCGCCTCCCCGACGGCACGTGGGAGTTCCTTTCCGCCGCCATGGCCAACGTCAAGGACTCCAGCCCGTACTACGGGAACCCCAAGTGCCCGGGGAACCACGTCCGCATCGTCCAGCGCTGGACCAGCGCCGACGGCCTCTCGCTCTCCGAGCCCCAGGTCGTCCTCGCCCCCGACGACCGGACCGACCCCGTCGAGCAGCAGTTCTACCACCTCACCGCGACCGACCTCGAGCCCTACACCGTCGGCTTCGTCGGCGACTTCGACGCCGCCGCCGAAACGCTGACCATCGAGCCGGTGTGGAGCCGCGACCACATCCACTGGAACCGCCCCCTGCGCAACCGGCGCCTCCTCTGGCAGGACGACGTCCTCTGCTACTCCCCCATGGCCGACCTCGCCGAGGAGGAGAACGGCATGCTCACGCTCTACTACGACGCCTCCAACGCCGACCACGCCGGGACGACCGTCGACGGCGGCCCGCGCGTCAAGCGCGTCCTCAAGGCCCAGGTGCACCGCCGCAAGTTCTTCGGCCGCGTCCTCGCCTCCGGCGTGACGGTCGCCTCGCCGGCCCTCCGCTTCACCGGAAGCGATCCGCGCATCTTCATCGCCCCGGGCACGACGGTCTCCTGCGAGTGGCGCGACCTCTTCTCGACCTCGTCCGGCCCCGTGGCCGTCACCTACGAGGACGACGTCGCCGTCGTCCATCTCTCCGACGCCATCGCCCCGGGCGACATCGGCACGCTGTTCGTCTCCGGCAGCGGCACCATCTACGACGCCTCGACCGCCGTCTACGAGGACACGTCCGAGGACGAGCCCGATGAACCCGCGGAGCCCGCGTACGATTCGGCGCACTGCATCGGGAGGTGGGACTTCGACGACCCCGACGACCTCCTCCGCGCGACGTTCGGCAAGCCGCTCGTCGCCGGAAAAACCTCCGACGGCGTCTCGGACCCGCAGTCCGGCACGGGCGACATCGCCGCGGTGGCGGAGCCCACGGCGAACACGCTCGACGGCGTCGACCTCGGCGGCGTCGCCATCGTCCCGCACTACGCGCACCTCATCCCGACGGACACCTTCACATCGGCAGTCGCCGCTGGCGATTTCACCTACCGCATGGTTGTCTACATGCCAAGCGACCAAAACGAGAAAGGCTACTGGTGCATGTTCTGGTCCGGCGAGGACAGGGACGGCGTGGGCTTCACCAAAACAGACGGCACCTTCGGCGGCGGCACGCTCCAGGACAGCGGCGACCCGAAGTATGTCTCGGTGCCGGGGATTCTGGACAACTGGCACGAGTTCCGCTTCATCTACACGCAGGAGGGCACGCGCCTCACCTGCCTCATGGACGGAAACGAAATCCGCTCGGCCGGGAACATCAGCACGGCCAACTTCGCCTGCATTTTCGGCGACAACGACACCGATGACAACCCGCTCTACATCGCCTC
>JAZUKQ010000306.1:0-10917 GCA_045643325.1 Kiritimatiellia bacterium
CCCCCAGCCGCTAGCGCGGCAGCCCCCTCGCGGAGGGCCGGGCTCGCCCGATTGCGGCGCCGCATCTTTGCGGCGCACGGTGTACTCCCCCAGTCGCCTCCGGCGACAGCCCCCTCGCGGAGGCGGCCGGGCTTCCCCCGAAAGCTGGCGCCTCCAGAGGGCCGGAGCAAGCTCCGCCTCAGCCCGCCGCAGGCGCCTCCCTCCGAGGGAGGTGGCGCGAAGCGCCGGTGGGTGTTGTCTTCCGCCCCCGGGAAACACCCTCCGCCGCCTTCTCCGCCAGTCCCCTCGCGGAGGGGGCCGGATCGCGGAGACCATGGACGGCCGAAAAACGTCTGGAGGGGAAGTCCCGTTAGAAAGGACAATTTTCCGCGTGTTTCCGCGTGCCCGGAAATCTTGCGGGAAGGGCCGTTTTTTGGTATGCTTTTGCCTTTCAACATAAAAGGGTGGTGTGTCAAGTCACAAGAAAAGGAACATAAAATGCCAACAAAAGCGATGATGTTTATTGACGGAAGCTGGTTCTACAGGAGCCGTCAGGCGTTGGTCGCGAAGAACGACGACGATAATTTCGAGCTAGACTATGTCCGGATGACCAAACTCGTCCGGGAGTCGATCGAAAACACGCTTGATCAGGACATCGACCTCGTCCGGACATGCTATTTCGGCGTTCTTCCCGTGAACAAGCTCGGGTACAATCCGTCGAAACAAAAGATTTTCTACAATTTTCTCGCCGAAAAGTGCGGATACGACGTCGACATCTCGCCCGTCGACTACCGCGCGGACGGAGACCTCGCCAACGACCGTTGCGTGGAGATGAATCTCACGATGAGCGCCGTCCGCTTCGCCATGATGCCCGGCGTTTTCGACATCGCCGTGTTCGTCGCGGGCGATCCGGAGTACAAGGACCTCCTCCACATGCTCCGGGTGCTCGGCAAGCGCACGATGCTCGTCACCATCCACAACCCGGAGATCGGCTTCCTCGTAAGCCCGACCCTGCTCCAGGAACCCGGCCTGCTCGATTTCCCGCCCCTCTATCTGGACGACCACATGGAGGACATCCGCCTCGTCCGCAAGGAGCAAATCCGGGCCTGCAAACAGTGCGGCGCGATGGAGTCCACCACTTGGGCGGGCCCCGAATTCTACTGCGAGAAGTGCCGCAACGAGTACCGGAAACGCGTGCGCGTCTGCGACGAGTGCGGCAAAGAGGAGGAGACGACCTGGACGAAGGGTTTCTTCTACTGCTCCGAATGCCGTGCCAAGCACCGCGCCGAAAAGCTCGAGCGCTATGACGCCTCCGCCGATGCCTCCGCGTCGGGGATCGCGACGTTCGAGCCCTAGCCCGGCTCCGTTCCGAACCCTTCTTTCTTCCCTGAGTCGCTATGGACGATTTTCTCTCTTTGGACCGTCCGTTGGCGGTTTTCGATATCGAGTCCACGGGAACGAATCCCCGGACGGACCGCATTATCGAACTCGCCGTCGTGACGGTATTTCCAGACGGGCGCCGCGAATCGCGCGTCTGGCTTCTCAACCCCCGCGTCCCGATTCCTCTCGAAACGACCGCCATCCACGGCATCACCGACGAGATGGTCGCGGGATGCCCCACGTTCGCCGACCGCGCCCGCTCCATCTGGAACGCGTTCGAAGGATGCGATCTCGGGGGCTACAACCACACCCGGTTCGACATTCCCCTGCTCCAAGAGGAGTTCAACCGCGTCGGCATGAACTTCGACGTCGACGGACGCCGGATCATCGACGCCCAAAAAATCTATCACAAGCGCGAACCCCGCGACCTCACCGCCGCCGTGAGATTCTACTGCAACGGCGAAAATCTCAAGGGCGCCCACGGCGCGGAAGCCGACGCCAAGGCGACGCTCCGGGTGCTTGAGGGACAGTTCCGGATGTACGCCGACCTCCCCCGCGACCCCGACGAACTGGACCGCCTCCTCAACGAGCACGACCCGTTCAATGTCGACCATATCGGACGCCTCCGCTGGATGGACGGCGAGGTCGTCATCAACTTCGGGAAAAAGAAAGGCGAGCGGGTCCGCGACCTCGTGAAAAACGACAAAAGCTTCCTCAAATGGATTCTCAAAGCGGACTTTCCTCTCGACACGAGGGAAATTATCCGAAAGATTCTGGAAGAGGACGTCTGGCCGAAACCTCCCGCCGTGACGCCGAGCTCCGCGCCCGCGCATCTCAACCTCGGGCAGAGACCCGCCCCGACCGCATGAAGGTCCTCATCGTCAAACTGAGTTCGATGGGGGACGTCCTTCACGCCCTTCCCGCCGCGCTGGAAATCAAGAGGCAGTGGGGCGCGGAAATCCATTGGGCGGTCCATCCCGTGTTCGCCGGGCTTGTCCGGTGCTTTCCCTGTGTCGACCACATCGTCGAGATTCCTCGCCGCGGGGGGCTTTCGCTGTTTCGCCAGGCGGTGAGGCGCCTGCGGGAGAACAAGTACGACTGGGTGGTCGATTTCCAAGGACTGTTCAAGAGCGCGGTCCTGGTGCGTCTGGCCCGGACGGACCACCGCGTCGGTCCAGGATTCTGGCGCGAGGGAGCGCGTCTCTTCTACGACGCGGTTCCGAAACGTCCGCGCCCCCGTCGCCACGCGGTCGAGGAATGTCTGGACCTGCTTCCGGTGCTGGGACTGACACGGCCCGAAACGCCGGAGTTCCGCCTGTCGCCGCCGGAACTCTCCCCCGGCACGGCGGGCGAAGGGAAACTCCGGATCGCCATCGCCCCGGTCTCCCGCTGGACGACAAAAAACTGGCCCCTGGAGCGTTTCGCCGAGACCGCCCGCAGACTGGTCAGGGAGATGGGGGCGGAAGTCCATATACTCGGCGGAGGAGCCGACCGGCCGGACGCGGAGGAGCTCGCCCGCCTCGCGGGCGTCGAGATCCGCAACCACTGCGGCGAGTTCGACCTGCCGCACTCGTGCGCGCTGCTCCGGCACATGGACGCGCTCGTGACAAACGATTCCGGCCCGATGCATCTCGCCGCCGCGATGAACATCCCGTGCGTCGCGCTCTTCGGACCGACGCTTCCCGGCCGCACCGGTCCCTACGGCCCGATCCACCGCGTTCTTCAGTCGGACTCCTGCGCCCCGTGCTATCGCAGAACCTGCCCCCGCGGAGACTTCGCCTGTCTCCGCGACATCTCCGTCGACCGCGTGATGGACGCCGTCCGGAAGACGGTAGGCGGCCGCGCCTGACGACAACAAACGACGTTTCCCCGTATGGACACGACTTCCCGGCCAGCGGCTCCACTTCCCCGCACTCAGGGCGCGTTGTACGCGCTGAAAAGCGGAAAAAACTCGAAGGCGCTCTATTTTCTGAAGGCGTGGGGCCGGGAACTCATTCCGGGGGCCGTGGCGCGGGCGCGCCGTGAACAGCTTCTGGAAAGCATCGCGTCCCGTCCCGACCGGGAGGAGATCGAGGACCGGGCGGCCTACTGCTGCAAGCTCGACGGTCCGGTCACGCTGGGACCGGACGCGCCCCGCATGGGCGACCTTCCGCTCGGGAAGAAGATGCACACGTACTACTACGACGCGCGGGAGATCATCCGGTATTTTCCGGCGGAGACGCGGTGGCGGTACAAGTGGGGCGATGTGACGGAACGGTTCGCCGAGCCGACTGTCGTCAAGAGCCGGCCCGTGGACGGCGACAACGCGGCCTCCGTGCTTCTCAACCTCAACAAGACGCGCCATTTTCTCTTTGTCGACGATCCGGTTCCGTTCCGGGAAAAGGCGGACCTCGCGGTGTTCCGGGGGAAAGTCCAGAACAAACCGAAACGGATGCGGCTCTTCGAGGCCCTGTGGGGCAACCCCCTCTGCGACCTCGGAGACACGGACTCGAAACACGACACGCCGCAGGAATGGAAGACGGGCAAGCTCACGATCCGTCAGCAGCTCGGCTGCAAATTCGCCCTCGTCATCGAGGGGAACGACGTGGCGAGCGGTCTGAAGTGGGTGATGTCGTCGAATACGCTCGCGATGATGCCGCGGCCCGAATACGAGACGTGGTTTATGGAGGGGCGCCTCGTGCCGGGCGTGCACTACGTCGAACTCGCGCCGGACTACTCCGACTTCGTGGAAAAGGCCCGGTACTATATTGCCCACCCGGAGGAGGCGGAAAAGATTCTCGCCGCGGCGCGGACGTGGACCCGCCGGTTCCGCGACGCGCGCAGGGAGCTTCTCGTGGCCCTCCGGGTCATAGAACGCTACGCCCGGGCCACATCGCCGGTCCCGGCGTCTCCGGCGGAGCGGGAAGACGCCCCGGCCCGAAGTCCTCAGGCGAAATAGGCGCCGTAGGCGCGGAGCCGCGCGCGGAGGTCCTGGACGTCGATGTCGTGGACACTCTTTCCGGAGGAGACGGCCATCGCGGCGGCAAGTCCCGCCGCCTCGCCCGTGGTGAGGCAGTTGGGCATGACGCGGACCGAGCCGAGAATCTGGCGGTCGCAGGAGATGATGCGTCCGGCGACGAGAAGGTTGGAGATTCCGCGCGGCGTGAGGCATCGGTAGGGGATGCCGTGCGACTCGCCGGGCCCGAAGCGGCGGCAGATTCTCTCCTCGCTCACGCCCGACTTGTCGTCGCGCTCCTTTTCCCGGCGTGTGCGGTGGATGTCGAGATAGTAGCTGTTGCGGGAAATCTCGTCGGGGAACGAGGCGCGGGAGAGATAGTCCTCGCGCGTGAGGACGTAGTCGCCGAGGATACGGCGGGTCTCGCGGATTCCCATGAGCGGGGCGGTCTCGAGGACATAGCAGTCCTTGAACGCCTCGGGATAGTACTCGGCGAGCGCGCGGGCGACGTCGCGGGCCTTCTTGCGGCCGAGCGCGAAAGCCTTCGAGAGCGCCGCCGGATCGGTGCCGTCGAGATCCTCGATATGACCGGCGTTGAGCCCGACCGCGCCCTTCCCGATGGGGTTGTTGCAGAAGTGGGGGTCGGTGACGTAGCCGTATCTCCCGTCGGCGACGATTTTGTGGATTGGGGACTCCTTGTTGCTGTTATGGAGGAAGATCCCGTTGCGGTAGACCTCGTCGTCGACGCCTCCGAGCGAGAAGCAGTGCGTGGAAATCTGGAGTGTCCTGTGGTCGTTCTCCTCGCCCATCTCATCCTCGGCGCCGGCTCCGCCGGAGAGGTCGCCTTCGCCCGTGCAGTCGACGAAGACTTTCGCGCGGTACGCGGAGAGCCCGGCTTTGTTGGTGACGACAATCGTCTTCACGGCGCCGCCCTCGGCCTCGACGGCCGAGAGAACGGTCCCGAAGAGAACGACGGCCCCGAACTCCGCGAGAAGGTCGTCATAGATGATTTTCATCGACTCGGGATTGATGGGGACCCAGTCGAGCGCGTCGGGCTTGACGAACGGCGTGGTCGCCTTGCCGGCGTTGAAGATGCGTTCGGCGAGACCGCGGTAGATGATCTTCTCCTTGTCGGAGAACGGACACCAGGCGGGGACCATGCCCATCGTGCTCATGCCGCCGAGGGCGTTGGTGGCCTCGATGAGAAGTGTGCGGGCCCCCTCGCGCGCGGACGAGGCGGCGGCGGCGACGCCGGCCGGTCCGCCGCCGACCACGACGACGTCCCACGAGTCGTCGAGGGGAATGGTCCGGGAAGGAAGGGTATAGGTCGAAGCGGTCATACGATCATTCTCTCCTCTACTTTTCGAGTCTCTTCCGGAGCGAGGTATACTCCTCGAGCTCCGCTGGGGAAAAATCGGGAACACAGAGCTTCAGTCTCGGAAGGAGGGCTCGCGCGTCGTCGGCGCGTCCCGCGCCCTCGTAGATGAGCGTCTGATGCAGAAGGACGGTCGGAAGGGGCGGCATGTCGCCGAACGCTTTGATGGACTCCTCGATGACGGGCACCGCGTCGTCGAATTTTTCCTGGCGGAGCAGCGCCTCCGCGAGCGTGTCGATGACGGCGGGATTGCCGGGCATCGCCTCGACCGCGGAGCGGGCGAAGGCCTCCGACTCCACGTACTTTCCCCGGAGAAGGAGCACGTTCGCGTAATCGTTGAGCGCTACGCCCGTGGGGTTCGCCCGGATGGAGACGCCGAGGAAGCGTTCGGCGGTCTCGAGATCGTTCTTCTGCAGCGCGAGGCTTCCGAGAAAATAGTTGGCCAGAGGGTGTCCGGGCAACAGCTCGATAATCCGGCCGGAGACGGACTCGATCTCGTCGTTGTGCGCGGGCATGGTCGCCGCGCAGGCGGACAGGAGCGCGTCGAGGATGCCGAGATCTTTCGGATCGGACACCGCGGCCTCCTTGAGAAGCGCGTGGGCTTCCTCATGCTTGTCCTCCAAAATCCGGACCTGCGCCCGGGTATAGAGAATGTGCTGCTTCGGCATGGACGCGACGGACTCCATCGCCGCGGCGGTCTCGCGGAGTCCGGCGGCGTCTTTCATGCCGGACTGGACGGAGACGAGATTCCGCCAGAGGGGAACGGACTCCGGCGCGCTCTCCAACGCCTTCCGGAGAAGCGCCAGCATCTCGGGCGTCTTCTGCCGAGCCCCCAAGAACGCGCAGCGGGCGAGCGCGAGCTCCGTGCCCGGAGCGCCGGCCTTCTCGGCCTCCCCGTACCAATACCCGAAACTGCTCTCGTCGGCGACGAGCGTCCGCGCGACGGCAAGACACGTCTCGGCACGGGAGGCGGGGTCGGAGAGCTTCTTGAGAAGAGGGAACGCGGCGTCGGACCCGCAGCGCTGCGTGGAGACGAACCGGCGGGAGTACAGTTCGCGGAGGCCGTCCCGCAACTCCTCGGAAGCGGAGGCGACCACGGCGTCGAGACGCTCCGCGGGGGCGGAGGCGGGAAGTCCGGAAAGCGCCCAGGGAAAGTACTCTATGAAATCTTCAGGACAGGCGACCGGCCCGTATTCGAGCGAGAGCGTGTTCAGAATCTCCTGCGAGGAGTCGGCCGAGTCGGAGAGGCGTCTGACGAGGTCCGGCATCGCCTCGGGATGAACGCCGCGGCGGGCGAGCGAGAGACGGTTGAAGAGCGAGGAGACGTTCCCGGAGGAAAGACGTCCGGCGCGGGTGTAGGCCTCGTAGGCCTGGTTCGTCCGGCCGGCCTCCTGCAGCGTGTATCCGAGCTCGTCGGCCAGCCTGGAGGCCTGCGCGCGGGCCCAGCGCCGGACATCGGCGGTGTCGGCGGTGGTCCGGTTGTACTCGGAGTCGAGAATCAGCTCTCCGAGATCGCCCCAGAACTCGACCGCCTCCTCGTACGCGGCGTCGAGATCCACGTCCTTCTCGGGGGACAGATACACCAACCCGGCCGGCGCGCAGGGAAGATTTTCGGCGCGCCAGAGTTCCGGAGCACGGAACAGGACAATCGCCTTGCGCGCGGCGTCGGGGTCCCTGTTCATCCAGAGCCGAGCGAAAACGGCAGGATTGAAGGCCATCGCGTCGGCGTAGTCCTGTCCCATGGCGAGCGCGGCGTCCATCGCTCCCTCGGGCAGCATTCCGACCGGCGTCGGCGCGGCGGGAAGAACGCGGATGGCGAGCCCTCGTTCGGCGGCCCGGGCGGAAAGCGCGGAGGAGAAGCTTCCTGCGCCGAAGAACCACGTACGCGTCCCGGCGGCGTCCAAGATTTTGTCCGCCACCGCGTTCTCGAACGCCTTCTGCGAGGCGTCCTGAGCTCCCGCGGGAAGGACGGAGGAGAGAATCGCGGCGAGAACGGCCGCGAGAATGCGATGATTTTTCATGACGGGGAATCCAACTTTCGACTTCCGGAAATATGGAGGGGATAACGAATGATGCTAATGAAATCCAAGCAGGGTGCGAGATTTCCAAGGAGCGCGGTTTCCCGGCGGCCGGGAAAACCGGACTATGCGTCGCGACGCGCCCGACATTCTAGCAAAAAAACGGGACCGCTTCGACACGCGACGGTTCCTGCGGAAAAAGGAAAGGGCGCGCCCGTCTTACGAAAGATTCAGAGGATCGATATCGACGGAGGCCCGGACCCCCGCTGGCGGAGGAAGCGACACGAGCGCGGTACGGAGCGCGGTGAGGAGCGGCCCCATCGGCGGCGCGGCCTTGACGAGGAGCTGATACCGGGTCTCGCCGCGGAGCATCGGAAGGGGCGACTCCACGGCGTCGGGAATCTCGAACGAGCCCGGAGACGGAGTCCCGTCCTGAAGTTTCTCCTGTTTTCCGGCGCATCGCCGAAGCGTGTCCGCGAACCGGTGCGCGAATTCCGCCACCGACCTCGGGTCCTCGCCATGGAAGGTGACGCACGCGAGACGCGAGAACGGAGGGAGGAACAATTCCCTGCGGTCTTCCAGCTCGCCTTGGGCGAACGCCTCGAACGACTCTTTCCCTGCAAGCGCTATGGCCGGGTGTTCGGGCGAGCGGGTCTGCACCATGACGACGCCCGGAATCTCTCCGCGTCCCGCCCGTCCGGACATCTGCGCGACCAGTTGGAAGGTTCGCTCGCCCGCTCGGAAGTCGGGAATATACAGTCCGGAATCGGCGTTGAGGATGCCGACGAGGGTCACGTTCGGGAAGTCGAGCCCTTTGGCGATCATCTGCGTCCCGACGAGAATGTCGATTTTCCGGGAGCGGAAACGGGCGAGAATCGACTCGTGCGACTCCTTCCGCGTCGTGACATCGGCGTCCATGCGTTCGACGTGCGCGTGGGGAAACAGTTTTTTCGCGATTTCCTCGACGCGCTGCGTCCCCGTGCCGCGGCGGGAAAAGTCCGTGTTACCGCACTGGGGGCAGACGTTCGGCACCTCGCGGAACGTCCCGCAGAGATGACAGCGGAGGACATGCTGCGTACGGTGATAGGTCATCGCGAGTCCGCACGAGTCGCACGTCTCCACACGCTCGCAGGCCGGGCACGACATTGTCGTCGAATATCCGCGTCGGTTGAGGAAAAGCATCACCTGCTCGCCGGAGTCCAGCCGCTCGTGGATGGCTCGGACGAGGTCCTCGGAGAACAGTCCGGGAGAGCGCGGCGACGGATTTCCGGGAAGGGCGCGGGGACGGATATCGATGAGTTCGACCGCCGGCGGGACCGCGCCGGGGACACGCGTCCGCATCTTGGCGAGGATGTATTTCCCGAGTTGGACATTCCGCCACGACTCAAGCGACGGAGTCGCGGAACCGAGCACGACGGGGCTGTGTTCGTAGAGACCGCGCATGACGGCGACGTCGCGGGCGTGGTAGCGCGGAGACTCCTCCTGTTTATAGGAAGGCTCGTGCTCCTCGTCGACGATGAGGATTCCGAGGTCCTTCACGGGGGCGAGGACGGCGGAACGGGGACCGACGACGACCCGGGCGTCGCCGCGGCGGATGCGGTGCCACTCGTCGTGGCGCTCGCCGTCCGAGAGCGCGCTGTGGAGCACGGCCACCTGGTCTCCGAAGCGCGCGGCGAAGCGGCGGATTGTTTGAGGTGTCAAAGAGATTTCCGGGACGAGGACGATGGCCCCTTTCCCGCGAGAGAGGACGGGCGCGATGACCTGAAGGTAGACCTCCGTCTTCCCCGAGGCGGTGACGCCGAAAAGGAGGACGGGCTTGGGCTCGGGGGAATCGAGTTCCGAGAGAATGGTCGAAAGCGCCTCGGCCTGGTTTTCGGAGAGCGGGAGGGGCTTCGTGGGAAGGATTTTTCCGAGGTGGATGGGATTCCGCTCGGCCTCCTCGCGCTCGACAACGCGCAGGACCCCGAGCCGGGCGAGTTGGTGGAACATCGTGGGGGTCGTGTTCCAATCCTGGCAAAGACCGGAAAGGAAGCCGCCTCCGGAGCGTTCCGCATAGGAGAGAATGAGCTTTTGCCGCTCGGTGAGCTTCGGGAGCGGGAAGGGGCGGTCCGAGGGGGGGACAAGCTCGACAACCTGGCGGACCCGTCGACGCGAACCGCCGGTCTTGCGGACGGGAGCCGGAAGGAAAGAGAGGAGCGTTGTTTCGATCGGAGTGAGATAGTAGGTCGACATCCAGACTGCGAGCCGGACGAGGGGGGGGGTGAGGTGGGCTCCGCCGGGAAGGACACCGTGAAGGGGCTTTAATTTGGAAAGATCGACCTCGGAGGTTTCGGAGAGCTCGACGACAAATCCCTCGAGCGAGCGGCGGCCGAACGGCGCGGAGACGCGTGCGCCGAGAAAGAGGTCCTGCTCGAGTTCCGGCGGGACGAGATAGTCGAACAGCCGGTTCAGTGCGACCGAGGTGGCGATGCGGGCAATCATAAAAGGCGGCCGAGGGATATGGCCGGAGGACAGGGTCCGGAAAAAGACTTCACGAAGCATATCACAACGCCCCCTCCCCTGCAATTTTACCCCTGGGATTTTATCCCGGCTTTTTTTTCCTTGCGATTTTCACCGCTCGCATTTCGCCGTCCGCATTTCACCGTCCGCATTTCACCGTCCGCATTGCGCAATCATCGAGACGAATCATTGCACCGATAGCGTTGATTCACCGCACCTTGAACCATGCCCGTTCCCCGCGGTTCTTCGGGACGAAGAACGGGCGGAGAATAGGAAGGCAGAATTTCGACAACTCAAATGGATGTTCCAATCTCTAAGGAATTCCGATGCAAAACACATGTAAAATTAAATAAAAAACCGAAATTTATTTGCAAAATACTTGAAGTATATTGATATTTAACCAAAACTAATTTTTATAAAACTAAAGTTCTTATATTTCAAAATATAAAATTCGCGTAAAAAAGTTGTAATTATTATATAAATTTCGGTTTGACATGTTATGGATAATAAAGTATCATTCCGGCGAGCAACGGCAATAGGAATACGAGGTATATGAAAATGAAAGGGAAAAGGAAAGGAAAAGGGAATGCACGCAAAGGGGACGGGGTGGACTCCCCGCTCTTCCTGTTCAACGGGCCGGTCTGGGACGCGATCAAAGAGGCGTCGGAGGACGCACTGCTCGAGCCGAACCGCGCCCGGCAGGCGGACGCCTACGTCTCGCTGCTGTTCCT